>CAYTSP010000234.1:0-10544 GCA_964440505.1 uncultured Nitrospinaceae bacterium | reverse complement strand
AGCCCCTGTTGGGTAGAGACGCGCGCCCGGCTTTATGTGGAGTGAGGGGGCCAGGATTGGAGGCGTCATGGGAACCCGCCGACGAGAGAAATTCACAACCCGGGTGGATTCGGAGATTCTGGCCGCCGTCCGCAGCCTTGCGCGGAGCGAGGGGCGGCAGCTTCAGTCCCTGGTGGATGAGGCGCTTGCCGACCTGATCGAGAAGCGAAAGGGGAGCAGACCGCGCCCCCACGTCATGGCGGTCTACCGGGCGAGCCACGAGAGGTTCGCGCCGCTTTACAAAAAACTCGCTGAATGACGGATTTTTTGACTCTTCACAGGATGCGTGATTTCTCCACGCTTTACTTAAGGCAGGAGGACTCCAGGCATCACGCCCCCCGGCGCTAGGCGGGATGCGGCGCGCGTACCTGTTTCTTGGCGTTCGGTTCGTTCACCGCGGGCTTAACCCCCACGTCCTCTATGGGCAGGAATTCCAGCTCCACGCAGCAGGCGTTGCAGATGGGGCCTGTGCCGTAGGTGCCCTCGTCGAACACGTGTCCCTGAAACTGGTGGCGGCAGTTCGGGCAAACCCAGACGTAATCGCTCATGCCGGTCTCCTTCTGCGGCTTCGGTTCGCGAGAGAGATATGTCGCTCACCTATATTCTCAATATAGGTCTCGGGGCGGAGATTTCGCCACAAAAAAGCGAGGATTTTCAGGTGGGATGAGAGGACGACCCGGGCGAATTCGCCCGGGCCGCGAATGCTGTGAAAATTGATTGGTGCCCAAGGCCGGACTCGAACCGACACGGGGTTGCCCCCACTAGCCCCTCAAGCTAGCGTGTCTACCAATTCCACCACTTGGGCGTGATGTCCGGGCGCCGTCTCGAACCGACGCTCCGGCCAAGAGGCTATATAGCGTCCGGCGCGCCGCGCTGTCAACGCCTCCCGATCCACCGGCCAACCGGATTCCGTCGAACCCTCATTCATCGGGGTTGTTGAAAACCCCCGTAAACCGCTAATGCCTCTTCCCTCACCCTGAGTAGCCGCCGGAGGTCAAACGCGACTGAGAAAGGAGCGTTTGTATCGAAGGGCTTGCCCGAGTCTGTCGAGGGGAGCGCTCCCCTTTTTGGCCGGCAATCGCTCCCGCATTGGTCGCGATTGACCTTCGATACGCGGCTTCGCAGCTACTCAGGATGAGGCAGAAAGGACTTTTTTAACAACTCCCGCATTGGTCGAATTTGACCATCGTGGGGAAGTGATTCACGGAAGAGCCGATCCTGATCCGCCGACATTTGCCAATGATGCTATCTCGAATTCGCCCTCGGGTTCATGGCGTCGCGCAGGCCCTCGCCGAAGAGGTTGAAGGCGAGCATGACGACGAGTATCGCCGAACCCGGGATGAAGGTGAGCCAGGGGGCGTCGAAGATGTATTTCTTGCCGTCCGAGAAGATGTTCCCCCAACTCGCCTGGGGCGGCGGGACGCCGAAGCCGAGAAAGCTCAGGCTCGCCTCGGTGAGGATCGCGCCCGCGATGCCGATGGTGGCCGAGACCAGAACGGGCGCAAGCGAGTTGGGGATGAGATAGCGGAAGATGATGAGCCTGTCCGAACCCCCCGAGGCGCGCGCGGACTCCACGAAGGGCTGCTCCCTGAGCGAGAGTATCTCCGCGCGCACGAAACGCGCGGGCCCCACCCAGCCCAGGACGCCGATGACCACCATGATGATCCAGATGTTGGGCGTCACGAGGGCGAGGATCGTCAAGAGCACGAAGAACGAGGGGAACGAAAGCTGCACGTCCACGACCGTGGTGTAGATGACGTCCACCTTGGGAAGCCTGAATCTTTGAAGCAGCTCTGTGATCTCGAATCTCTGGTAGAGATACACGCAAGCCACGGCTCCCGCGATGCTCGTCCAAAGGTGCGCCGCATGGCCCGGATAGGCGAGGTAGAGGCCTGATAAGAACAGTACGAAATAGACGGCTCCCCCGCCCGTCACCGCGCTTAAGATTACGCCGTCCGCCGCGCTTTCCTCCGCGTTCGCGCCCTGCGCCCCGCCGAAGGCGGCGAGCGTTATGAGAGTGGCCGCGCCCAGGAACCCCTCGCGCCAGTAGGGCGTGCGGACCGTAAGGCCGAGGTCGGAGGTGAAGCCGCTGAACCCGAACGGATCGAACGGCCCCAGCGCAAGTCCCAGCAGCGCGCCGAAGATCATGCCCTCCAGGAACAGGGAGCGGCCGTCGCGGCGCACCAGTAGCCCCAAACCTGCGCCCACCATGGAAAACAGCAGAGCCAGAAATCCCAACTCGTTCCACACGGCGTAGCCCGTGAGGCCCGCCCCGATGAAGCCGAACAGGGGCGCGCCGCTCGGCTTGATCTCTCCGTAGAACCCGGCGATTCCGCCTATCGCGACCCCGAGCAGGGTGGCGATGCCGATCGCCACGAAGCCCACCGACATCGAGATGAAGGTGCCCTCCAGCATCCGGGCGAAGACGTCGCGGCCCAGATCGTCGGTGCCGAACACGTATATTCCCAGACGCGGCAGGTTTTCCCTGGGAACCTGCTCCTCGTTCGGGGCGGAGAAGGGGGCCATGAGCTTGTCCGGCAGGCGCACGACGTTCGCGTCGAACATCGGCTCGCTCATGAGGGCGGAATTGACGAAGCCGATCGCCGCCAGGGTGAAGAAGATGACCAGCACGACGCCGCCCGCCATCGCCATGCGGTTTCGCTGCAGGTGCCGCCAGACGCGCTGGCCAGGGGTGAGTTCCTCCCCCATCTCCTCGATCATCTCGCGCATATCGAGCGTTTCGTTCACAGGCGGATCCTCGGGTCGACGACGACGAGCAGGACGTCGGAGATGAAGGTGCCGATGACGACCAAGATGGCGGAGATGAAGTTCAGGCTTAATATCACCGGATAGTCCCGCGCCAGCACGGCCTCGAAGCCCAGGCGTCCCATGCCGGGCCACGCGAAGATGTTCTCGATGATGACCGAGCCGCCGATCAGCCCCGGCAGGATGAGGCCGAACATGGTGACGAAGGGAAGGGCCGCGTTTCTCAGGACGTGCACGTAGTTCACGGTGTCCTCATCCAGGCCCTTCGAGTGGGCCGTGCGGATGAAGTCCGAATCCACCACCTCTATCATCTGGCCTCGCACGTAGCGCGAGAGCACGGCGATGCCGCCGATGGCGCCCACGAGGCTGGGCAGCACCAGGTGCCAGACGCGGTCGTTGATCCGGAACAGGGGGGAGACGTCGCCGCGTCCGAAGGTCTCGATTCCCAGCACGGAGACTTCCAGGCCCGGCACGCGGTAGTCGACGAAGGGCAGCGTGAACCCCTGGACGACGGCGATGATGAGGATGTAGGCCAGGAAGAAGCTCGGCATCGAGATCATCAGGTAGCTCATGAAGGTGGTGGAGCGGTCGAATACGCTGTAGCGGCGCAATGCGCCCGCGATTCCCAGCGGGAACGAGAGGCACCAGGTGATGATGGTGCCCACGATGAACAGGGGCAGGCTGATGAGGAAGCGCCGCCATATCTTTCCGAAAACGGGCTGGTTGTCCTTCAGGCTCGTGAGTTCGCCGGTGAAGAATTTCTTGTAGAAGAGCCAGTATTGCACCGGAAGCGGCTTGTCCAGGTCGAAGGCGGCGCGGTAGCGCGCGAGGTCTTCCTTGGTGAAGCGCGGGTTTAAGGGGTCGATCTGGCTCGGCTCGCCGGGGGCGAGATGGATGATCAGGAAGCTCACGATCGAGATGATGAACAGCGTCGCCAGCTTGAACAGGCTCGTGCGGATGATGTAGGCGCCCACGTTAGTTCTCGAACCGGGGGATGCGGGAGAACTTGAGCCACTCGTTGAAGTCGAACGAATAGCTTCCCGTGATGGTGGGGCGGATTTTTTCAGGTCTTAACTTGCCGCTCCTGAGGCGCCTGGCGATGGCGATTTTCCTGTCGAGCAGCGCCGTCCACTTGCCGACGTACAAGAACGTGTAGGGCTGATCCGCCGCGATGATGCTGTGCAGCGCGTGCGCGTAGCGGACCTGTGTCGGGAGGTCGTATTCCTGGCGGATCTTGATGATGAGGTCGTCCGCCTTGGGGTTCTTGTAGCCCACGAAGTTGAGCTGGCCCTTGTTCGTCTGGCTCGAGTGCCAGATCTGGTAGAGGTCCGGGTCCAGGCCCATGCTCCAGCCGAGGACGACCGCGTCGAAATTGAGCTGGTTGACGTATTTCCGGATGAAGACGGCCCATTCGACCTGCGTGAAGGTGATCTTGACCCCGATCTTCTTCCAGGCGTCCTGCACCACCGTGCCCACGGCGCGCCTGACTTCGTTGCCGTGGTTCGTCATCAGGGTGAATGCCAGGGGCTTGCCGTCTTTCATCAGGATTCCGTCTTTCTTCCTGAACCCCGCCTCGTGCAGCAGGCGCACCGCTCCTTTGGGGTCATACGCGAGGGGTTTGATTTTTTTGTTGTAGTGCGGGCTTTGCTTCACGAACGGGCCGGTGATGTCCTCGGCCTCGCCGTTCAGCACGTAGCGGTGAATCTGCCTGGTGTTCACCGCCATGCCCAGCGCCCGGCGCACGCGCGGGTCCTGAAACGGCCAGCGCCGCATGTTGTAGCCGACATAGGTGAACCCGAAGCCGAGTCCCGAGAACACCTGGAACCTCGGGTCCTTCTTGAGCCGCTCGACCTGGTGCGCGCCCGCCCCGTAGCGGTCCACCGTGCCCGCGTAGAAGGTGATCTCCTGCGTGAGGGGGTCGGGCAGTATCCGGTAGACGTATTCGTGGTACTCGGGCGGCCCCTCCCAGTAGTCCTCGAACCGCGCGAGGCGGATGAGTTCGTCCGAACGCCATTCCTTGAACTTGAACGCCCCCGTGCCGACCGGTTTCCGGTTGAACGCGCTGTCTCGCAAGCTGAACATTTTGGGGTCCTTGCCCTTTCGCTTTGCTTCTTCGGCGAGTTTTTTCTCGTTCAGCAGATGTTCGGGGAGCATCCCCATGCCCCAGGAGCCGAAAGCGGGGGAGTAGAGCCGCTTGTAGGTGATCTTGACGGTGGACTCATCGGGCGTCTCCACGCGCTTGACGGGTTCGTAGTCCGGCACCCGGGGGGAGAGGTTCTTGCGGTTCATGATGGCTTCGTAGGTGAAGCGAACGTCGCCGGAGTCGAACTCGTGGCCGTCGTGGAAGCGAACGCCTTGCCTGAGCCTGAAGATGATGATCGGGTTGTGCTCGGTGAGTTTGACGCTCCGCTTGGCGAAGGGAAGCAGTTTTTCGGGCAGCCTGGTCTTGATGTAGGGAGCGGGGTCTTTGGAGACCCATTTCTCGCCCAGCAGCTTATCGAGATGCTTGAAGAGGTCCTGATCCACGCTCTTGAGGGTTATCTTCACCCGCTCGGGGTAGGCGATGACGACCTCTTTTTTACCGGGTTGTTTCTCCCCCTTGGCAGGCGGAGTGCGAATGGCGGTTTTCTGCTCCGAGGGAGCGATGGCTTCGGTTTTTTCGATGTTCTCCAACCATTTCGCACTGCCTTGCGCGCGCGCCCGCTCGATGCGCTCCACCAGGGCCTCCGCGCCGGGCCCCTCGGGGTGGGGCGTGAAGAACGCCTCCTCGTAGATTTTCCACGAGGCGGCCAGACGGCCCCGGTAGGAGAGGTCGCGGTCCCTGTCGATGAGGCCCTCGAATATCTGATCGACGATGGCCCCGCTCGCCGTGTCCGCGTGAAGGATGGGGTTCAGGATTTGCGCGTCGCCGATGGAGCCGGTGATGAACTGGCGAAGGCGCTCGTCGCTGCCGCCTTTGGTCTGGTCGGAGAACGTCGGAACCCAGAAGTAGGACTGGAACAACGCGGCCGCGATGAGAATGGGAAGCAACAGCAGGATGCGCTTGATCAGCATCGTCGGCCCTCAGCGCGCGTGAATGAAGGAGCTTGGCCTCTAACGCGCTTTATTTCTTTTCCGGGGCGGCGGGTGTCGCAGGTGCGGTCTGTACTGGTGCGGCGGGTACTATCGAGCCGCCCTGGTTGGCGCCTTGCGAGCCGATGTAGGTGAGCAGCAACGAGGTCACCATGAAGAGGACGGCGGCGCCGGTCGTGACCTTGCTCAGGAAGTTCACGGGTCCCCGCGTGCCGAACATCGTATCGCTCGATCCGCCGAAGGCGGCACCCATGCCGCCGCCCTTGCCCGCCTGGAGAAGCACGGAGAGAATCAGGCATACGGCCACGGCTACATGCAGAACGGTCAAAACTATCGTCATTTTCTCACTCTTTTCATGTTGATGCGGCACCCACCCGGGCGGCGCGGATGATTTCCAGGAAATCTCCGCCCTTGAGACTCGCCCCGCCGATGAGGCCGCCGTCGATATCGGGCCCGGCGAACAACTCCGCGGCATTGTCCGGTTTCACGCTGCCCCCGTATAAGATACGCGTTTCCTGCGCGCATTCCAAGCCAAAAATCGCATCGAGCCGCTCGCGGATGAAGGCGTGCGCCTCCTGGGCCTGTTCAGGCGTGGCGGTGAGGCCCGTGCCGATGGCCCAAACGGGTTCGTACGCGACGACGAAACCCCCCGGGGGAGGAGAGGCGAACGCGCCCTGAATCGAGTGCTCCACCTGGTGGGCGATGCGCGCGAGCGTGGTTCCGGCTTGTCTCGTGGTAAACGGCTCCCCGAGGCAGATGATGGGGATGAGGCCGCCGGCGCTCGCCGCCGCCGCCTTTCGCGCAATGAGGCCGTCGCCTTCTCCCATCAACTCGCGCCTTTCACTGTGCCCGAGGATGACGTGGCTCGCGCCCGCGTCGGTGAGCATCGAGACGCTCACCTCGCCCGTGTATGCGCCGTCCGGGTGATGGGAGCAGTTCTGTCCGGCGACGCCAACCGCGCTCCCCGAGACCGCTTCCGCCACCGCCGGAAGGGCGAGATAGGGCGGTCCCAGCAGGACGTCCACGCCGGAGAGGTTTTCATCGGCCACCCCCGCGGCCACATCGCGCGCGAGCGTCCGCGCATCCTCAATCGTCTTGTTCATCTTCCAGTTGCCGGCCACGAGGGCGCGCCGCATCGCGAGTTCCTCTTTCTGTTTTGGGGGTGCTTTAGTGTTTGTCCGTCAGGGAGGCGAGGCCGGGGAGCTCTTTTCCCTCGAGCAGTTCCAGGAAGGCGCCGCCGCCCGTGCTGATGTATGAGATGCGGCGGGATTCCCCCGCGGCATGAACGGCCACGTCCGTATCGCCGCCGCCCACTATCGTCAGCGCATAGGAATTCGCCACGTGGTTCACCATGGCGTAGGTTCCGCGCGAGAAGGCGTCGACCTCGAACACGCCCATCGGGCCGTTCCAGATGATGGTTTTCGCATCCTGGAGCACCTCTCCGAACAAGGTGGTGCTGGCGGGGCCGATGTCGAGCGCATACCATTCCTCGGGCACTTCCTGGGCGGGCACCACCTTGGTTTCGGCCGAGGCCTCGAACTTGTCCGCGATCACGTAGTCGCTGGGGAGGTAGAACTTCACCTCCAGCTCCTGCGCCTTGTTCATGATCGAGCGCGCCGTTTCCATCATGTGCTCCTCGACCAGACTGTTGCCCATCTCGTAGCCCAGCGCGCGGTGGAATGTGCCCGCCATGCCGCCCCCGATGATGATCTTGTCCATCTTGGGGAGTATCCGCTCGACGATGCCGATTTTGGCGCTCGCCTTCGCGCCGCCGACAATCGCCACCACGGGGCGCATCGGGTTGTTCACCGCGCCGCTCAGGTAGCTCACTTCCTTGATCATCAGAAAGCCGGCGACGGCGGGATTCAGGAATTTCGTGATCGCCGACATCGAGGCGTGGTTGCGGTGGGCGTTGCCGAACGCATCGCCGATGTAGATATCGGCCAGCGAGGCGAGTTCGCGGGCGAATTTATCGTCGTTTTTCTCCTCGCCCGGATGAAACCGGAGGTTCTCCAGCAGGAGCACCTGCCCGGGCCTCATCTCCTCCACCATGCTCCGGGTCTCCGCCCCCGTGCATGTGGGCGCCAGGGGGCATTCCTTCTCCAGAAGCCGGCCCAGGCGCTTTGCGACCGGGGCGAAGGAATTTTTCGGGTCGACCCTCCCCTTCGGCTGGCCGATGTGGGAGCCGATGACGACACGCGCGCCCTCATCCAGAAGATAGTTGATAGTGGGCAGGGACGCCCGGATGCGGGTATCGTCGGTGATGTGCCCCTGGTCGTCGAGCGGCACGTTGAAATCGACGCGCAGGAAAATCCGCTTTCCCGCGACGTCGACGTCCTCGACACCGAGTTTCGGGTCGCCGTTTTCAATGGTGCTCGTGATCGTCGCCATTTCTGGAAGCCTCTTAGAGGGCGGCGCCCACTTTTTTGATGAGGTCCACCATCCGGCACGAGAATCCCCATTCGTTGTCGTACCAGGAGATGACCTTGACCATCTTGTTGTCCAGCACTTTCGTCGAAAGGCCGTCCACGGTGGATGAAGCCGGGTTTCCGAGGTAATCCACCGACACCAGCGGCTCGTCCGTGTAGTCGAGAATCCCCTGGAGCGGACCGTTCGCCGCCTCTCTCAGGGCGTCGTTCACCTCCTCGGCCGTCACGTCCGCTTCCACCTCGGCCACGAGGTCGACGACCGAAACATCCTGCGTGGGCACGCGGATCGCCATGCCGTCGAGCTTGCCGTTCAGTTCGGGGAGAACCAGCCCGACCGCCTTCGCGGCGCCCGTGGAGGTGGGGATCATGCTCACCGCCGCGGCCCGCGCGCGCCTCAGGTCCGAATGCGGCAGGTCCAGAATCTTCTGGTCGTTCGTGTATGCGTGCGTGGTGGTCATCAGCCCGTGTTTGACCTTGAATTTCTCGTGCAGCACCTTGGCGACGGGCGCCAGGCAGTTCGTGGTGCAGCTCGCGTTCGAGATAATGTGGTGGGAGGCGTCGTCGTATTTCTCATCGTTCACGCCCAGGACGATGGTGATGTCCTCATCCGTCGCGGGGGCGGAGATGATGACTTTTTTGGCGCCCGCCTTCAGGTGTTTTTCCGCATCGGGTCTCTTGGTGAAAATGCCGGTGCTCTCGATAGCCACCTGCACGCCCATCTCTCCCCAGGGGAGGTTCGCCGGGTCGCGCTCCGAGAGCACCCGGATGGATTTGCCGTTCACCCTGATTTCCGCGTCGCCCACTTCCACCTCGCCCCCGAAGCGACCGTGCACCGAGTCGAACTTGAGCAGGTGGGCCAGGGTTTTCGGGTCCGTCAGGTCGTTGACGGCGATGAATTCGATATCGGGGTCGTCCAGACCCGCGCGGAACAGGTTTCGTCCAATCCTGCCAAAACCGTTGATGCCGACTTTGATGGCCATTCTCTGAACCTCTCTCCTTTGAAGAGTTTCGGGGAAATGAAAATCTGTTTCCTAATGGGCGCTTCATGGCTTGCGCGCGGGCGGATTCTACCCGATACGATGGGCGGCTCCAAGTGCGCCCAGTGGTTTTTACCGCCCTTTACGCCTTGAATCCACCAGGTTGAGGAAGAAAGTACGAAATTATTTTTCCTGCCTGCGTTTTCGGGTGGCGTCCACGTCGATTTGAAAGCCCGGCGCGCCTTTCAGTACCACGCCGTAGGCCGCCTCCGCCGCCTTTGCGGAGACGAATCCGCGCAGAACGTCGGCCCGCACTGCCTCGGGGTCGCGCTCCCTGGGGTCGCCCCATCCGCCGCCGCCGGGGGTGGAGACGCGAATCGAATCGCCTTTTGAGAACGCGGTTGACGCGCCGACCGCGGGCGCCTGCGCGCTCTTTTTCCCCGAGCGCCGGCGAATCTCGTAGGGTTTTCCGGCCGATGCGCCCGGGCCGCCTGCGGGGCCGGCTTCGGCGCTTCCCGCCGCGCTCGCCGAAACGCCGTCGATGAGCATGCGGTATTCCCGAAAAACGCCCAGGCCGCCGCGCCGCTCGCCCGCGCCGCCCGAATCCTGCGCCAGCCCCATCGACTCGACCCGTACCGGATAGCGCGCCTCCATCACCTCGACGGGCATGCCGCCCGTAGCACCCAGCGGGGGAACGGCGGATGCCCCGTCCCGCTGTATTTGCGCGCCTGCGCCCGCGCCCAGGGCTTCCCTCAGCAGGTGGAAGCCGCCTTTTTCGTCATGCCCCCAGAAGCTGAGTGTCCTCAGGTTGTCGAAGCCCGTGGGCGTGCGTCCGCCCGAGGCTTCGAAGAGCGCCTCGCCGAACGCCGAAAGCAGCTTGCCGAGCGTGAGCGCTCTCAAGCCCGTCGGCGCGGGGAAGCGGGGGGTGAGTATGGTGCCGGGCTCCGGCAACTGCACCTGGAGTGCCCGCAGGGCGCCGTCGTTCAGGGGGGTCTCGCTCATATCGTCCTGAAGGTGGAGCAGCATGGGAGCGAGGAGGCGGGAGAGGAACTGCGCGCCTTCTCCTTCCAGGGGACAATTGATGGGGCCTCGCGCCTGGGGAGCCGCATTCAACTCGATGTGCAGGGCGTCCTTGCGCCGCGTGAGCGTGAGGGCGAGTTCATGGGGGCCGTTCAAGCCGTCCGTCTCGACGGCGGTGTGCGCCTTCCAGGTTTTCTCGGGGAGTTGCGGGATGAGCTGGCCGCGGAAAGCGAGTTCGCAC
>CAYTSP010000233.1:0-2578 GCA_964440505.1 uncultured Nitrospinaceae bacterium | reverse complement strand
GAGCGATCCTCCACGCGCTTGGAATCGATGTCACCAGCCCGGCCACCATACAAGCCGGTCTCAGAAACGTGTTCGCAACGGGAGCCTTCCCGAACCCCGACGGCGGATCGTTCGATGCGAGTCCACTGGGCGTTTCCGGCGCTTCCGGCTACGCCCTCGGGTTCACCTTGTCCATTACTCGAAGTCCAGCCATCCTGCTGGCTGGCTTCGATATCCAGCAATCTCACCTGGCGCCGGAAACCATCGACCCTGGCATGCCCTCGATAACGGCCGCTGAGGTCACCGACCGCGCGACACTCAAGCAGTTCGTCGATGAAGCGGCGGATTTGGTGAAGAGACTCGGCGAGAGCGGAGACTTATCCGCCAACTCGAAAATCAGGATCGCCTTCCGGGATCCGAACGGCCCCTGGAGGCATGGTCCCACCTATCTCTTCATCATGGACCGCACCGGCTACACGATCTTTCACGGAGCGTTCCCGAACAGGTTCGAACTTCAGATACCGACGAATACACTCAGGGACGAACGCACCGGCCGGCTCATTTTGCCGCAGATCATCCAGGCGGCAAAAGGGGGAGGCGATGAGGGCGCCTTCGTCCAGTATTATTTCGACAATCCGGACGACCCGAACGACGATTTCAACACACGCAAGGTGACCTACGCCCGCGAGGTCGAGATCCGAACCCCGCAGCCGGACGGATCGGTGCTCACGTCCGTAATCATCATCGGCTCGGGCATCTACGGGGATGAGGGCGTGGTGTCGAATGAGAGCATGGCGGCAACCAGGGGCTGGCTCGCGCGCTTCGGCCGCGCGGTGGGAAGCCAGGCGGTGGAGATGATCTCGGGCCGCCTGAACGCGCCCGCTCCGGGCGGGGCGAAGATGACGCTCGGCGGCCAGACCGTGAAACTCGATGCGGATCCGGAGCGCTACCTGACGGGACAAGGCGCAGGCTTGGGCTTCGCCTCGCTCGCGCATCATGGAATCGACCCGCTCAGCCTCTCGCGCGCGAGAACCGCGAACCGGCTCACCAACGGAGAGGAGGATTCCACAGGCTCCTACCGCGAGATGACGATGGGCCAGCTCCTCTCGGGCGCTTCGTTCCACCTGGCTTCCACCAGGGAAGCCGCGGAGGCGATGGGCAGCAGGTGGTCCATCTGGGGACGCGGCGCGCAGAGCTCTTTCGAGGGCGGGGGCGACGCCGCCATAGAGGGCGACGTGACGACGGCCATGCTGGGCGTGGACTACGAGAAGGGCAAGCTGCTCGCGGGCGTTGCGCTCTCGCGCGCAAGCGGCGATGGGGGCTTCAAGAACGAGGGGCGCAGCGAGCTGGAAGCGACCCTCACGAGCGTGCATCCCTATCTTCGCTACGAGGCGAGCGAGCGGCTCTCGTTGTGGGGGGTCCTGGGTATGGGCCAGGGCGAGATGACGCTCGACGAGACGGATAGCGAGAGCGGGCAGAAGTACGAGACCGACATCGATATGCGCATGGGCGCGTTCGGGGTTCGCGGCGCGCTCGCGAAAATGGGCGGTTTCGACCTGGCGGTCAAATCCGACGTCCTCCTGACGCAGATGGACTCGGACGCGAAGGACGGGCTCGAGGCCATCTCGGCGGAGTCGAGCCGCCTCCGCTTGATGCTCGAGGCCTCGCGCGAGGTCGCCATGGAAGGCGGTGGGACGTTCAGGCCCTCGGTCGAAGCGGGCCTGCGCCACGACGGCGGCGACGTGGACGAAGGCCTGGGCGTCGAAGTGGGCGGCGGGCTTCGCTTCACGAACCCGGGAATGGGTCTGACGTTCGAGGTCAAAGCGCGCGGGCTCATCACGCACGAGGAAAGTGACGTCAGCGACTGGGGAATCGGCGGCATGATCCGCATCGCTCCGGGCAAGGCGGGCCGCGGCCTCGCGTTCATCGTGGCGCCCTCTGTGGGCGAGACGGCGAGCGGCGCCGCGCGCCTGTGGGGCATCAAGGACGCCTCGCGTCTGGCGAAAGAGGAAATCGAGGACCTGGACCCCCGCGTTCGCGCGGAGGTGGGCTACGGACTGGACGCCTGGGGCGGTCTGCTGACGCCCTACGCGGGTCTTTCGGTGTCGGACAGCGGGAACGGAACCTACCGCCTGGGCAGTCGCTTCAAGATGGGCGAACGCCTGAGCATGAGCCTGGAAGGCGACGTGCGCGAGCGCGTGAACGCCGATCCCGTGCACGGCGTGGCGCTTCGCGGCTCACTGCGCTGGTAGGATAGAAGCAGCATTTCCTTAGGGGTGGCCTCCCGCGGGGGCCGCCCCTGTTTTTTTCACCCCCGAGTCATTCGGTAGGGACGTTCGCGAACGTGGGCCGTTTTCATGAACGGCCCCGATGCGCAGGGAATCTGGTCTCTGTAGGGACAGGTCGCGACCTGTGTGACAACTCCGAGGAGGGGTTGTCACTACAAAACCAACCCCCTCTACCCCCCCTTGTCAGGGGTCAAAACCGACCGAAGAGGGAGGTTTTGCAAGACGATGTGTTTCTCGTCAATGGCTTATGCAAACGCTCGTTCATCACTCGCGTTTGACCCCTGACAAGGGGGGGTAGGGGGGTTCGGCAT
>CAYTSP010000232.1:0-3938 GCA_964440505.1 uncultured Nitrospinaceae bacterium | reverse complement strand
TGGTCTGTTTCAACGACCTCTTCTATCGGAACCCTTCGGCCGAGGCGGGGCTTTGCGCTAAGGGTGGCAGATGCGATTATTCGGTAAGCTCAAAATTTACTTCCTGGCGGCGGCTCTTGTATGGGCTGCGGTCTCCTCGATTACCGAGGGGCCCGCACCCGCCCGCGCCGCCAGGAAGCCCGAGCGGCTGATCGCCATGACGCTCGCCACCGCCGAGATGCTCCTCGCTCTCGCGCCCACAGAAAGAATCGCCGGCCTGCACAAGCTGGCCGGACACCCGGGATATTCCAACGTCGCCGCACAAGCGCAAGGCATTCCCCTCATCGACAGCACACCCGAGCGCATCATCGACCTGAAGCCGGACGTGGTGTTCGTCGCCTCGTATTCGAGCGCCGCGTTCCTGAACCACCTGCGCGCCGCCAAAGTTCCCGTCTCCAAATTCTCCGCCTTCAGCGGCGTTGCGGACGTATTCGCCAGCATCGAGAAGATGGGCCGCCTGATCGGAGCGGAAGACAAGGCGCAGAAACTCATCGAAGACGCGCGAGAAAGAATTCGCGCCATACGATCGCGCATTCCATCAAACATGAAACCCCCGCGCATCCTGACCCTCGTGCGGGGCGGCTGGGTGACGGGTGGGGGCACCTCGCACGATGCGCTCATCCGCCTCGCGGGCGGAGAGAACGTGGCCGCCGAACAAGGTATTCGAGGGGCGCGCAGGGTATCGGCTGAGCGGATCATCGCCTGGAATCCAGACGTCATCATGGTGGGGGCGCACCCCGAATCGGGCGCGAGCATGAAAGACGTCATCCGCGCGAACGGGGTCTACGCCCCCTTGCGGGCCAAGAAGATCGTCGAGATTCCCTACCCGCGTTTTTCGAGCGTATCCCAGTACATCGTCGATGGACTCGATGATCTGGTGAGAGGGCTCTACCGGTGAGGAAATACGCCCTCACGGCAGGGCTTTTCGCCCTTGCATTGCTCCTCGCCGCTCTCAGCGTCCGCCTGGGCGTCGCCGACATCGCGTCTGAGAAAATTTTCAAGGTCATCCTGAGCGAACTGGGGCTCATCTCAACCGAGGGGCTGGGCGTCTCCGCGCAAGAGCGCGCCATCGTCTGGCACATCCGCCTCCCACGGACGTTGACGGGCGCTTTCGTCGGCGCCTCGCTCGCGCTTTCCGGCGTGATGCTGCAGGGCCTTTTCAGAAACCCGATGGCGAGCCCCGTCGTCGTCGGGGTCAGCACGGGGGGCGCGCTGGGCGCGACGAGCGCCATCGCCCTCGGCCTCGGAGCCGCTTCCATCTGGGCCGTTCCCATAAGCGCCTTCGGCGGGGCGCTGCTGACGGTGTTTCTCGTCTCCCTGGTGGCGTCGCATAAGGGACACACCCCTCTGGGCGCGCTCATTCTCTGCGGGATGGCGATGAACTCCATCGCCGGCGCTTTGACGACGCTCGTGCTCAGCTACAGCGTGAGCGACTTCGAGATCGCGCGCCAGATCCTCTTCTGGCTCATGGGGAGCCTGACGAACCGCACCTGGGAGCACGTGATCCTCATCGCGCCGTTTTTCGCCGCTTCTGCCATCGCCGCCGCGTTCTTCGGGCGCGAGCTGAACCTCATGATGTCGGGGGAAGAGGCCGCCATGGCGCTCGGCGTGAACACGGCGCAGACAAAGGCGTGGATACTCACGATCGCCGCCGCCGCCGCCGGGGCGTCGGTCGCCGTATCGGGCGTGGTCGGCTTCGTGGGCCTGCTCGTCCCCCACATCGTGCGGATGCTGGCCGGGCCGGACCACCGCAGACTACTGCGTTTAAGCATGATGGCGGGCGCGGTCTTCGTGATGGCGATGGACCTGCTCGCGCGAACGCTCTCGCCTGCCGGCGAGATACGCCTGGGCGTTCTCTCCGCGAGCATCGGCGGGCCGTTTTTCCTGTACCTGATCGTAAAGAATCGCGCGCGCGCGGAGACTTTCTGATGCTGCTCGAGGCGGAGAACATTATCGTTGAACTCGGCGAGCGGGAAGTGCTCAAGGGCGTCTCGGCTTCCTTTCAGCCGGGCGCGCTCACGGGCGTCATCGGCCCCAACGGAGCGGGCAAGACGACGCTCCTGCGCGCGCTCGCGGGTCTGCTGCCCGAAAAAGGGGGGCGCATTTCACTGGACGGCGAGCCCATCGACTCGTTCGACAGAAAAGAGACCGCCCGCCGCGTGGGCTATCTCGCCCAGAAACTAGAACCCGCGTTTCCCTTCCGCGCCGACGAGACGGTGATGATGGGGCGATACCCCCATCTCGGAAGACTCTCGCCCGAGACCGAGGCCGACCGCGCGGCGGTGGACGCGGCGCTCCGTGACGTGGACGCGGCAAACCTCGCGGGCCGCGCGATCAACGAACTCTCGGGCGGAGAGCTTCAGCGCGTCCTGATCGCGAGAACGCTCGCCGCGCAAACGCCCGTCCTGCTGCTCGATGAACCCTTTGCGAATCTGGACGTGAGGCACTGCCTCGACATCCTGGAAATCCTGCGCGCACAGGCCCGGGAGGGCCGCACCGTGGTCGTCTCGGTGCATGATCTGAATCTCGCTCACCGCTTCTGCGACCGCCTGCTCCTGCTGTATGAGGGAGAAATCCTGGCCCAGGGAGACGTAAACGACGTCTTGACGCGCCGGCTCATCGAAAAGGCGTTTCAGGTGCATGCCGAGATTATTTTGACGGGCGGCGAGGATGAGCAGTATTTCATCATGCGCGCGCTGGAGGAGAGAGAATGAGAACCGCCAAGACCCCCATTTGCGCGAAAATCATCTTCTTTCTCCTCGCAATGCCCGCGCCGCTCCTCGCCCAGGAGATAGAGACGTCCGTGGATGCTCCCTCGCGCAAGGCGGAGCGTCCCGCGCCGCCCGAAACCCCCTCTTTCACCTTCCGGAAACGCCGGGTGCGTATGGATGCGGACGCGCGCCTTGCGGCCATCCTCGGGCGCATCAGGCGTCACCAGCACTACCCCGCACTCGCGCGCGAATCGGGGGCGGAGGGCGCGGCCACCGTGAGTTTTCGGGTCCTGCCGGACGGGCGGCTGCGCGGTTTAAGAATCAAGAAGACCTCGGGCAACGCCCATCTGGACCACGCTTCCCTGGAGGCGGTGCGAAAAGCGGCGCCGCTGCCCTATCTGGGAAAGACACTCGTGCTGACAATACGCTATACTCTGCTGCATACGACCGATTCGCCCTGAACCCATTGGCTCGGGTTTCGCCGAGGCGGGCGGCGTGATTCATAAACGGGGTAGCGGCATGAAACCGGATGTCCTTTATCGACAGGATACGGGCGCCGACGGGAGCAGGCAGTGCGTCTGGGAGTTCCGGCCCGGGCGCGAATTCCTGGAAACCCTGCTGCGCGATCTGTTCGAGAACCATTACGAATCACTCACTTTCGGCCCCAGCATCCAGGGGGCCGTGTTCGAGTGCCGCGTGAAGGCCCCGCCCCGCCGGATCAGCTTCCTGGACGGCTACCTCACCGTCGATCTCGGCGACTGGCACTTCCACCTTTGCATCGGCAAGCACCGCGGCGACGCGAGGCACCCCTGCCCGCCCGAACTGGCGCGGTGGCGCAGGTGCGCGCGGGTGATGCTCCTCCGGATTTACCAGAATCCCCCCATCGCGGGCCACGCGCCGGTGAGCTATTCGATGGCGCTGCTGAACGGGCGCAACGAGCAGATGGTGACCTTCTACCTCCCCAACCCCTATTTCGACGAGCACTACCGGGTGCTCGAAACCGCCGACTGGGGAAAACTCGCCCTGTGGAACCACATACGGACGAGCTATCTCGGTCTGGAGGCGGACCCGGGGCCGTTTGCGGATCTTGAGTGAGAGAACATCACCCGAGGGGGGTTGTTGACCCCCCATCGAGAGTGTTCGCCGGAATGACAACCACAGGAAAACGGCTCCCCGTCTGAAAACCAA
>CAYTSP010000231.1:0-17870 GCA_964440505.1 uncultured Nitrospinaceae bacterium | reverse complement strand
ATCGATGGCCGCCGTCCTTCGTGGCCACGAAGTACAGATATTTCACCTTGGCGGGGTTCAGGGCTGATTTGATGGATTCCAGCCCCGGACTGGCGATGGGGCCCGGGGGAAGTCCCCGGTGGAGGTAGGTGTTGTAGGGTGAATCGTATCGCAAATCTTTTTTGGTGATGTTTCCGTTGAAATGGGGAAGTCCGTATATGACGGTGGGGTCGCTCTGGAGGCGCATTCTTCGTTTGAGCCGATTGATGAAAACGGCCGCGATGAGTGGCCGTTCGCTGCTCAGGGAAGTCTCTTTTTCGATAATCGAGGCCAGGGTGAGTGCCTGGTGGATGGTGAATCCCATCGCTTTCGCTTGTTTTCTGAGAGCGGGCGAGAATTTTTTCCGCATCGTTCGAACCATGAGAGTCAGGATTTTCTTCGCTTCCGTGCCCACCGGGAAATGATACGTGTCGGGGAATAGATATCCCTCGATGGAGGCCGCGGAAATCTCGAGTTCTTCAAGAAAAGACGGATCCTGCGAGAGCCTGAGAATTTCTCCTTTGCCGGCGAGTTTGGAGCGCTGGATTGTTCGAGCGATTTCCCGGACGTTGTAACCCTCGGGAATGGTGAAAGTGCGCCGGGCGACCCTGCCCTCCGATAAGTGTCGGTATATCTCTCGCGGTGACATGGATGCCTTGAGCGCATAGACGCCGGCTTGAATGCTTTTGGCGCCGCCCCTGAGTCTGGCCTGCAGATGGAACAACCCGGGGTTTTGAATCAAACGGTTTTTCTCCAGCAGTTCGAGTATTTGGGCGAAGGACATGCCGGAGCGGATGTGGATGCGTTTCGTTTCATCCGCTTTGGGGTTCGCGGGCCGGTTGAATTCATCGTCGAGATATTGATAGCCGATAAAGGCGACCAGGACGATGGAGGAGAAAAGCGCGACGAGGATTTTCCCGAGCCGACGCTTTTTGGCGGGAGGACCTGTTTCCGGCGTATCGGTTTCTTCGGGGTGATTTTCGTTTTCAGTCATGGGAAGTCGGGCGTTTCATGTTCTGACGGTCCAGATAGGCCTGTAGTATGAGTTGCGCCGCGATGACGTCGCGCTTTTCCCTCTTCCGGCTCGGCTTGGTTTCCATTTCATTCAAAACCCGGTCCGCCTGTGTCGTGCTGAGCCGCTCATCCCATGTTTCGACGGGAATTTCGAGGTTGTTCCGCAAAAATTTCACGAACCTTCTGGTGCGCTTCGCTCTGGATGTATCACGATTCGAGAGTCCGACGGGGTGCCCCACGACCAGAAGATGAACATGATGCTCACGGATGATGTTCCTTATCTCGTCGAGCAGTTGCTCATCGCTTTGCCTTTCGACGAGGCCGAGTGGTTGGGACGTCAGACCCAGCGAGTCGCTTATGGCGAATCCCACCCGTTTCTCGCCGAAGTCCATTCCCAGGAGTCGGGGATGACTCATTTTGTAGTTGTTTTCGCCTTGACCTCGCCGGGATAGAACATTTCGATCTGGAACCGCTCGAGTGTGGAATGCGTCGCCCTATCCAATGAGGCGAGAGATTTGTGATAGTCGATGAGCGCCCGGGTTTCCTCCGTCAGGGAGTTGGCGAGCCGTTCCTGGTCTTCGAGAATGTCTCTGCTCGTCGAGAGCCCGACCCTGAATTTTTTCTCCTGGGCGTCGAGGCGCTCTTCCGCCAGCCTTCTCGCGACGCGCGTCGCCTCGATCCTTTTTACGTTTACGCGAACCCGGCGCGCGTTGCGGCGTACTTCCTCCATGATGGCTTGCTGCGCTTGATGGTAGGTGGCCACCGTTTTGGCGTGCCTGAGTTGCGCCTGGCGGTAGTCCGCCTTCGCTTGCCGGTTTCCGATGGGCATACGGAACGAGACGCCGCCGGAGAATGAGTATTTTTCGTTTTTGAATTGCTCCTCGAAGGCTCTCCCTTCGCTTTCCGCAAGAGCGTTGTTGGATGCCGATGCGTTCAAGTTGACTTCGGGAAGCAGGTTTTGTTTCGCCACTTTCATGTCGATTTTTCTTTTGTCGATTTCGATGCGAGCGTTTTCCAGCGCCGCGTGCTTGCGCAGGGCGTCGAGCGTGAGTTGCATCTCATCCACTTGTACGTTTCTGAACTTCGGCTTGTCTTTCGGCAGAATGCTGATGCCCCAGGCGGAGGGCTTGTCCGCTACGTTCAGCAGCATTTTCAGGGTGTCTTCCCTGTCCTTGACTTCGCGCTCCGCAACGAGAAGGGCTTCTTCCCGGGAAGCGACGGTGGCTTCCGCCTCCGTTATCTCTATCGGAGCGAGCGTGCCGACCTCGACTTGAATCTTGTTCCGGCGCAAGAGGTCCTTCGCGAGATCGAGCGACTTTCGCCTGAACTGGAGATTTTCGATGGAGAAGACGAGGTTCCAGTAAGCCTGTTGAACGGCGTCCACCGTCTGGATAACCCTGTTTCGATACGCATGAAGCGTTTGTTCTTTCGCGGCCATGGCCACCTTGATTCTGGCTTGGTTGATATCGATGCCGAAATTTTTGAACAAAGGCTGTTCGATGGTGAAAGTGAGGCTGGTTTGATAACTCGGATCGAATACGTTTTGCGGGGAATTCGTCGATTCCCTGATGTTTCGCAGGATGAGTGAATACTCCGCTCCCGTGATGATTCGTTGGCGGATGCCGGCCGCGATACCCAGGGAATCGGTTTCGCGTATTCCCCCGGTTGCGTTGAATGCGCTGTTCGTAGAACCGAGCTTGGATTTGCTGATACTCGTGTCCACAAAGGCCTGGGGATCGAAGGCGGAGCGTTCCCGGACGACGCTGCTTTCTGCGATATCGGGGTCGAACCCGGCAATGGTGATGTCGAAATTGCGCGCAAGAGCGATGCTCACGGCTTCTCGTATGGACAGCGCGAGGCGAGGGCCTCTTATACTTGGCGGCGCCACGTTGCTGCGCGGACGTTCGAAGGACGTTTCCGTAGACATGGTGGATTTTGGGGCTGAGGCTGCGTCCGGGAGCGGGGGGGAGAATAAGGAAATGAGAATGAAAGGCGCAATAATGCGGAAAGAAAATAATTTGGGCGGTCTCATGAAAAACCTTGCTCCACGTTACTGGCGGCGTTGATCGTAGGTCGCTTGTACCGTGAATCTACACTTCATACTCCCGGTCCAGTTTTCCGGCTTCTTGAGAATATACTACTCGCATCGGGGCGAAAAGGGAAATGAGTTTTTGTTTTTTCATCGTTTACTCTTTGTAAATGTGGGAGATAGAGCGTCACCCTTTCTTTTCTTGCGCAAGTGCGCGACGCTCTGCTAGAAAGATTTTCGGAAGAAACCTTTGGTTCGTAGTTGCTTTTCGCAAGGCGCGATTCTTTTGAGGTGAGCGAACGGTGGAAGTTTTTGAGGGAGTAGACGCCTATAATCCTGAAGATTCTCCCTCGGTATTGAGCATCGGGAATTTTGACGGCGTTCATCTCGCTCATAGAGAGATTTGCCGATTCATCAAAGAAGAGGCCGCCCGGCGCGGAGGCCGGAGCGTCATATTGACGTTCGAGCCGCACCCGCTCTCCGTGGTTGCTCCTGAAAGACGCCCCCCCCTGATGACGACCCTCGAAGAGAAGCTGGCCCGCCTGGAGACCCAGGATATCGACGCCGTGGTGATTGAGAAATTCACGCCCACTCTGGCGCAAACCGTGGCGAGGGATTTCGTGCGGCAGATTATCGGCGAAGGCCTGAAAGCCTCGTTGGTGGTGATCGGTTTCAACTTCCGTTTTGGGAAAGGACGCGCGGGAAACGTCGAACTCTTGCAGGAAGAGGGGGCGAGCGCCGGGTTCGAAACGCACGTGCTGGACCCTTATATGTTCGAGGGAAGGCGGGTCAGCAGCACGGAAATACGAAAACTGCTTCTCAGCGGTGCGGTCGAGGAGGCCGCGCGCCGTCTGGGTCAACACCATATGATAGAAGGGCGGGTGATTCGTGGCGACGGGCGGGGCCGGCAAATCGGTATACCGACGGCCAACGTGGACTATCCGGCCATCCTGATTCCCGAAAACGGGGTGTACGCCTGTCGGGTGCAGATTGATGGGAGGGAGGGCCTCCGACTTCCCGCCGTGACGAACATCGGGAATCGTCCCACGTTCGATAAAAAGCAAGTGACTCTCGAAACCCATTTATTGGATTGGGAAGGGGATCTTTACGGGAAATCCATTCGGGTGGAGTTCGTCTCCCGCCTGCGCGAAGAGAAAAAGTTCTCAGGCCCCCAGGAACTCGTGCGGCAGATTCATGTCGATATCGAAAACGGACGGAAAAAATTGAGTGTCTAGGCCACAAGTCCCACCAGACCGTCGTAGATGAAGAAAACCCCGAAGCCCAGCATCACCCACGCGCAGCCCTGTTCGATTCTCATCCACCCGGTTTCGCCGATGACTCGGCTCCCCTGGTTCGATGACCATGTGATGAAAACGGCCCATACCGCATCCGCCAGCAGGTGAACGAAAATCATTCCCGCCAAACCGGCAAACCATCCGAATTCGCTCGTTCGTGAGATGAGGCTCGCGCCGATGGTGAGCCACCACAAGATCCAGTAGGGATTCAGAACCGTAAGCAAGACGCCGCCGGTGAGAGAGTTGCACTGCAGAACGCTTTTTTGCTCGGGCGCGGCGGCCCGGAAACTCCGGAACACGCCGCTGCCCAGATAGATGAGGACACCGCCGCCCAGCAGGGAGACGCCCTCGCGGATTCCCTGGATTTCAAAGAATGGCTGTAGCCCGGCATATAAGGCGATGATGAGGGGAACTTCAGCCAGAGCGTGTCCGAGAGTGACCCGGATTCCGGCCCACGGGCTTTGCCTGCCGCGCGCGATGAGGAATGCCGTAAGAGGTCCCGGCGACATGACGCCGCTAAGCGAGATGACCGTGATGAATCCGTAAAAAGCGAGCAGGTTCATGCTTTTGGTTTTTGTTCATCGATCAGGCGGCGCAATCGCTTGATGTCCAGGTGATACTTGAAGACCTTCGTTTCACCCAGATAGCCGACGGGCACCTCCTCGCCGTACTGGCGGGTCAGTTCGGGATCCGTATCCACGTCGACCTCATCGATCGCGAGATTCGGGAAGTGCCGCATCATCGCTGTTTTCGCCTCATCGCATAGATGACACTCGCTTCGCGTATAGAGCGTGATTTTGGGCATCTTTTCCCCAGGTTTGTCGGATTCAGGTTCGAAGCTGTCTTGCCTTCCTCGAACTATATCAAATGACGAGATAGTTTTATTCATCGGCTCGAATCCTTGACAACGCATCCGCCCCCCGATATAGGAAGTGACTACCAATCTTCTCGCCGGAGTGGCGGAACTGGTAGACGCGCTAGATTCAGGTTCTAGTGGGCTTCGGCCCGTGGAGGTTCAAGTCCTCTCTCCGGCACCAATAAAAAATGAAATCGCTTGGGGTAAAGTTCGCCTTTTTCCTGTCCAGGAGGCTTCATGAAGATCGTCGAGGATAAACTTTCCAACGGGGTTCGCGTGGTGACGGCGGAACGCGCGGAATCAGCGGCCGTGGCGTTTCATATTTATTTTGGTTGTGGCGGCCGGCATGAGCGCGATGAAGTAGTGGGCGTTTCCCATGCGCTGGAACACATGGTCTTCAAGGGGACGCCTTCGAGAACGACGCTCGACATCGCGCGCGAGATGGAAGGAAACGGCGCTTCCATCAACGCCAACACCGCGCCCGAGCGCACTTGTTATCACTTCACGGCGCCGGCCGAAGCGTTCGCCACTGTTCTGGAAGTCTATGCGGATGCGGTGAACAACTGCCTGTTGGACAAGGACGAGTGGGACCGGGAGCGGATGGTCATCCTCGAAGAGTTGAAGATGTATGAGGACATGCCGCGTATCTGGGTGTCGGATATGCTGGAGACCACCGTCTACAACCTGCAAATGGGCGTCATCGGCAACCGGGAGACCATCAATGCGATAGAACCCGGGCATATGCGCGAGCTGATAGAAAAATGGTACACCCCGGGCAACACGGTGATATCCGTGGCGGGCGGCGTGAAACACGAGGAGGTGATGGAATTGTCCGAGCGATACTTCGGGGAGCGGACCGGCAGCGAAGAGAAGCCTCTCTCTCCCGGCTTGCCCGAGGAGAGCAAAGCCAAAATCGTGGATCAGGCCCGCCAGACGGATCAGGTGAACCTCGCGCTTGGGTTTCGCGCCTTCGGTCTGAATCACGAGGACGCCGCCCCCCTTCGCGTGATGTGCAACATACTGGGCGGCAAGATGAGCAGCCGACTGTTCACCGAAGTGCGCGAGAAGCGGGGTCTCGCCTACAGCGTGGGCGCCGCGCCGCACCGCTACACCGATACCGGCATGATTGAACTGAAGGCGGGCGTGGCGCTTGAAAAGGCGGTGGAAGCGACCGAGGTGATGCTCTCCGAAACGGGGAAGTTCAAGACCGAACCCGTAACGAGAGAGGAACTGGCCGAAGCGAAGCGCTACATCAAGGGCAATCTCCAGATACACGAGAGTTCGCAATACCATGCGGGCCGAAACGGTTCGAACCTCATGCTCAAAGGCAAAATTTATCCTGTGGAGGAAGAGTTGGCGGATATCGACGCCGTTGGTGAGCAGGATATTCAGAGCGTGGCCAATGAAGTGTTTCAGGAAGACCGACTGACGGGCGCCGTGATTGCGGAACGGCAACTCGGACCCGAAATCGAAGCAGCCCTCAAAATTTAGCCTTATAAACCTGCGATAAGCTAGCGAGCCGCCCCTTCCACATTAGGCCGGGGGCTGCTTAGAAGGATGACGGTTCGTCTGTTCCTGGCGCGGCCCTCTTCGGTATCGTTGCTCGCCACCGGGCGGTAAAACGAATGCCCGGTCGCCGACATGCGCGCGGGCGATATGTTTTTCGATTCCAAAAATTTTACGATGGAAATGGAGCGCGCGAAAGAAAGTTCCCAATTCGAGGGATAGCGATCGAGTAGATTGCCTTTGATGGGCCGATTGTCCGTGTGCCCTTCTATTCGGATCAGTTTGTCTTTTTGTTTCTGGAGAAAATCCGCAACTGTTGAGAGCGCCTCTGTACCTTTTTCCTTGAGTGTAGCGCTTCCCGAATCAAACAAAAGACTGTTTACGAAGGTGACGCGGAGCAAGTTTTTGGTCTCTTGCAAGCTGACGAGTTGCTCCTTGAGCTTGCTACTCATTTCGTTCAGATCCGATTCCAGCCTTTTAGCTCGTTCGGCCTCTTCGAGCGCCCTCTTTTCCAGGACTTTCGAGCGCGCGATCGCCAGCGTGTGTTTTTTGATGGTTTCCGACAGACTCAGGTTCGTCTCATCCAGCTTGTTCTTGATGAGTTCGGCCACGGAGGTTTTCTCGGAGATGAGTTGGCTCATCTCCTGAACCTGCGCCCGGAGGAGTTCCCTGGCTTTTGTGAGGCGCCCTATCTCTTCGGCTCTTATTCTCGCGAGCTCTGCATTTCGCGCATTCGCCTTTTCCGTCTTCGCCCGCGTCTTGCGCTCATTGTCGAGGCTTGTGCGAATTTGGTTGAGCGCGAGCTCAAGATTTTGCGCTTTCGTTTTTTCGCGAGCGATTCCGGCGTTTTTTTCCGCAATCAGCCGCCCCATTTCCTGCACCTGGGTGTTGAGGAGCGTTCTGGTTTTTTCGAGGCGGGCGATTTCCTCGGCTCGTTTTCTCGCGATTTCGCCATTTAACGCTTTCACCTTTGCTGTTGTTACCACTGTTTTGGTTTTAGCGGTGAGGTCATTTTTTTTCACTTCTTTCTGCTCGGACGCGATGAGCCTGTCCATTCTCAGAACCTGGGCTTCAAGAATTCCCCGGACTCTTTCGAGGCGTTTTATCTCTCTGGTCCGGTCGGCTGCGAACTCGAGGCTTTGTTTGCTCAATTTATCGACGAGCGCCTGTGTTTTGCGGTCGCTCTTGAGATTGGCCTGAAGTCGCTCGAGGGCGATTTCGAATTTTCGGGCTTTTGCTTTTTCCTGTTCGACAGCGGCGTTTCTCTCCGCAATGAGCCGGCTCGACTCTTGGGCCTGAGCTTCGAGGCGTTTCATTTCCTCGGCTCGCGCTTTTCGTTCGTTCGCGAGAGTCGTTTGATTTTCCTTGAGAGTGGCCTCGATGCGCTTTTTCTCTTCGGCCCGGTTGCCCGCCAGTTCAATGTTGGCTTTGTTCGCTTTTTCGGCCTCGGCGCGGGCCTTGCGTTCGGTTTCGAGGGAGCTGTTGATTATGTCGAGCGTGACTTTGAGGCTTCGGATTTGGGCTTTTCGCTGCTTGATACCGGCGTTTTTCTCCGCGATGAGTTTGGTCATCTCTCTGGCCTGGGTATCGAGACGCTTTATCTCTCCGGCCTGATTTCCGGCGAGTTCGGTGTTTTGTTGATTTGCTTTTTCCGCTTCGGCGCGGGCCTTGCGCTCGTTCTCGAGAGCTGTCTGATTTTCCTTGAGAGCGGTCGCGAGGCTTAAAAGTTTGGCTTTATCCTGCTCGATGGCGGCGTTTTTCTCGGCGACGAGATTGCTCAACTCTTCCATCCGCGTCTTTGCGGAGGCGCTTACGTTAGCGAACCTTGACTCCAGGCCTTTCACCTTTTGTTCTATGCCTTTGAAGCGCTGGATGTCGCTCTTGAGCTTTGCGGAACTTTCTTGTTCTTTCGAAAGCTCAATCTCTCGTTCTTGCAGCAGTTCTTTTGTCGATTGGGATTGCTGGGCGAAATAACCTGTCCCGCCGAGCAGAACGGCGATAATCGCCCCTATGGAGATGCGAAGGCCCAAGATTATTCTCCTACCAGGGCGATAATGGGCGTTTCTTCTTCCACAATTCTAATTATAACACTCATTTTTGGGAAATTGGAAGAGATCAGCTATCGATTCGTTGTGATTATAGCGAAGCCGGGGCCCAAGCCCCGGCTCTTTGATGAAGATACTCTCTTCACTCACGCGAGGCGCCCAGAAGCTGCGTAAGATAGATAAACATCATGATGAAGTCAAGGTAGAGCTCAAGCGCCGCCATGATGGAGGCGCGCCTGCCCGTTTCGTTGTCCGTGTCCTGGGTGTAGGCGTATTCCTTCATCTTCTGGGTGTCATAGGCCGTCAGACCCGCAAAGATGAGAACACCCAGAACGCTGATGGCGAAATGAACGGCGGAACTGCCCACGAATATGTTGACGACGCTGGCGAGAATGATGCCGATGAGTCCCACCATGCAGAAATTGCCCACGCCCGAGAGGTCTTTTTTCGTCACGAAGGCGAAGAGGGTTAATCCGCCGAACGCGCCGCCGGTGACGAAAAACGCCTGGGCCACGGAAGTGAACGTGTAGCGCAGGAGCAGGGTGGAAACGGTGACGCCCAGCGTCGCGCTGTAGAGCAGGAACAGAACCGCGCCCGCTTGCCAGCCCTTGCTGCGCATCACCGGCCTGATGGAGAAAACCAGGGCGAGTTGGACACCGATAACCAGAAATACCGAGATAGAGCTTCCAAAGATGAATTGAATGGCGGCGGGGCTGGATGCGACGTAGAGGGCGCTAAAGCCCGTGACGAAGAGCCCCAGCGTCATCCAACCGTAGACGCGCTGCATAAATGCGGCGGCGTCTTGTGCGATGACGCGTTGCCCGGTCGAGCGAGTGAAGTCTTGAGAGCGCATTTCAGAAATCCTCCTGGATTATCCAATCATTTGGTATCTTGAGCGAAGCGGCCAAAGTTTTTTCACGAACTGGTGAATTCATATCCTCCAAACTCAAGGATATCACCATACAACCGCTAATATATCCCATTTGATGAATGTTTCAAGACCCGAAATTGTGGTTTTTTCCAGCAGCGCCATATTCAATGCTCAAGAAACATCCCTGAGAAAGAACTGGTTGACTTGGATTGTAAGGCTCCATATAATTAGGCCCCATAGCATTAATTCTCGGAGCAAACCCATGTTCTACATGAAAGAACTGCCCAACGAGGAAGATTTCAGGCCACTCGTGCCGGAGTATTCCTCCCTGGATACATCGTCCGTCATGCTGTTTTATCTTTTCTTGCAGGTAGGCAGCGATATGCTTACCGCCTTTGAAACGTATCTGGCCAATCACGGCGTATCGCAGGGCAGATTCATCGTTTTATTGCTGCTGCTGCGCTCCCAAATGAGAAACAATGGTTCGGGTCTCAGCCCATCCGAACTGGCCAGGCAGGCAGGCGTGACGCGCGCGACGATGACCGGGTTGATGAAGGGACTTCAGCGCGATGAACTCATCGAGCGCTTCAGCCACGATGGTGACAGGAGGAAAGTCATCGTGCGCCTGACGCCCAAGGGCAAAGAGAGCCTGCACGCTATTTTCCCGGACTATTACTCACGCATAGCGGACCTCATGAATGATTTGGAGGACGATGAAAGAGAGAGGCTATCCAAGCTCCTCCATAAAGTGAAAAATAAAATGAATTTATCAAAACAAGCGCTGGCCTCCGGCGCCCGAGGATGAAGAAAATCTCTTTCGAGAAAGGAGAATAAGGCGATGGCGAAACCCAAAGTGATTATCCAGCTGTATCCTATGCTGCCGACGGAAAACCGGGAGGAGCGCGAGCAGAAAAGGCCCTTGGCCAGGGACAAGGATTTGTACCATCACGTGCTTCATGAATGGGTCGACATCGTAAAGGCCGCGGACGAGATGGGTGTTTGGGGTATCAGCACCATTGAGCACCATCTGCACTCCGAGGGTTACGAGGTAGGTCCCAATCCGGGCGTTCTCAACGCTTGGTGGGCCAATCATGTCAAGAATGCGCGGGTGGGCGCGCTGGGTTACGTCATGGCGACGCAGGACCCGATTCGCGTGGCCGAGGAGACGGCGATACTCGACCACATCACCAAGGGGAAGTTCTTCTGTGGCCTGGCAAGGGGGTATCAGTCCAGATGGTCGAACGTCCTGGGGCAGTTCAGCGACACCCGGGCCACTGTCTCCGACGCCCTCGGCGGGGCCGACGACGTGAAGAACCGCGACATCTTCGAAGAACGCGTCGAGATGTTGCTTAAATTCTGGCAGGAAGATTCGGTGGAAGTGAAGGGTGATTATTATGAGATTCCCTACCCGTATGAGGACGGCATCGATTATCCGGCCTGGAAGAGCGCCCGGGACGCCGGCGCTATCGGCGAGATCGGTGATGACAATCGGGTCAGAAAGGTGAGCGTTGTTCCGAAACCCTACCAGGAGCCTTATCCGCCCGTGTTCCAGGCCGTGAGCGCGAGCCCGGATTCCATAAAATTCGCGGCGAGACACGGGTTCCGGCCCGTGTATTTCACAAAACTGGAAAAGATGGAGGAATTCTCCCACCTCTACGTTGAGGAGGCAGCCAGGGCGGGGCACAACTTCGCGCATGGCGAGCGGCAGTGCGTCTGCCGGTGGATTCATGTGACGGACACCGAAGAAGAATACGACGAGAAGCTCAGGAAATACGACCAGGACATCTACCAGAACTTCTACGTGCCCTTCTTCCCGCAGTTCCCCGACGACACGGAGAGCATCGACTGGATCCAGAACATCAAGGAAAGCGGAATCTTCCTTGGCGGTCCGGTGGACAGGCTCAAGCGCGAGTGGGAGGAAACGTACGAAAAAGTGCCTTCTGAGTTCATCACCTTGATCTGGCACTACGCGCAATGCCCCAAGGAAGAAGTCATTTACGAGTTGGAGACGTTCATGACGAAGATATGGCCCGACCTTGAGTGTCCGGTGTCGAACGGCGTCACGGTCGGCGGCGTCGCCTGATTATTTTGACGAGGAAGCCCCCGTATTCACGGGCGGGGGTTCTTCGGATTGTTTTTTGAGTTTGAGGAGATGAGCATGTACGAAATCATCGATCTGAGCCAGGAGATCTACACCGGCGCGCCCAGGTTTCCCGGGCATCCGGCCACCGAGATTGAATACGTCGCACGGCACGAAGACGCGGCCAATGCGCCGATCAAACCCAAGGACATCACCTATGCGGCCATGATGCTCCACATGTGCGATCACGGGCCGACGCACACCGATTCGGTCAGTCACATCGATGAGCGAGAAACGGCGCCGAACATCGATCAGGCGCCGCTCGAGTGGTTCATCACCCGTGCGATTGCGCTTGATTTCACGGGCAAGGTGGAGCCGATGGAGGAGATATCCTTACAGCTCTTGCAGGATGAGCTTTCGGCGACGGAACTCACGCCCCCCAAAGACGGCACGCTCCTCTTCACGGGCGGTCATTTCAAGCGCACCTATCCGACGGATGAATATCTCAACACGTACCCGGGTTTGGGCTATGACGCCGCGAACTTTCTCTATCGCGAATGCGGCGTGGTGAACATCGGCCAGGATGCGCCCAGCATAGATGCCGGCGTGAACACCATAGAGCTGACGTTCCCCTGTCATGTGCTTTGCCGGGAACTTCAGCGCCACAACACGGAGAATCTCGCGAATATCGAAGCGGTGGCAGGGGAGGAATTTCTCTATGTGGGGCTTCCCTTGAAGATTCGCGCGGGCACGGGCTCTCCCATACGGGCCGTCGCCGTAATGAATCTTTGAATCGATTGCGCCTTCATCACGGGTGAGTTGAAGACGCGCATCCCCCGAATCGCTTAGCCGCCGTCAAGGTTTTTCAACGAGAGGGTTTCTCGTTTCGTGAGGAGATTCTGAGACATGTCGAAGACAGTGGATTGGTACTACCATCGTTCCGGCTGAAAGACCTGCACCAAAACGCAAGCGTTTCTTGCGGAAAATGGTATCGAGGTATCAGTGCAGGCCAGTTCCAAAAAAGATGTGGTGGATGAGGGCAACGTCGACCCGGTTCTGGATGGCGTGGCGGATGTGTATTCGACCAAGGGCAGAAAGGTCATTCACCTGAATATCAAAGAAGAAAACCCTGCGCGTGAAGACGTTCTGGCACTGTTGATGGGCCGCTCGGGTACGCTCAGAGCGCCGGTCATCAAACATCGGAACGCCCTCATCGTCGGTTTCGACGAGGAAACGTATTCACAGGTTTTGAAATAAGTCGTAACCGGTGACTTTAGAGGGCCAACTGGCCCTGGGTGGGCTCCGCTCAGCAGAACCACGATTCGGTCAGGCGAGGCGGGCGGATTCGATCGGGCGCGAAGGCGGCCTTTGGCCTTGCCTGTTCGGGGCGCTCCAAAATAGCGGCCGCCAATTCGCGAATCCTCGCGAAAGTTACGGCGGCGTCCTCCTGGCGTGTTCCCGCATCTTCGGCGAGGAGGAGCGCCTCCTGGTGCAGTTTGTCCATCCTCTCGTCCGGATGCTCCCAGCGATAGATGAAATTCTCGGGGTCGAGTTCGGTGATGTATCTCGTCATGTGGGGTGATTCGAGCAAATGGGAGCCCGGCGGCACCAGAAGGCGGATGGCCATCTGGATGGGGTCCACCTCGTCGATTAAAGAGCATTCTTCGATAAAATCCAGCAGATCGAAATAATCCTGCGCGCTCGTCCACGGCGTGAACGCGACCAGCGATGGTCGAATTGAGATGTTCGCCTCCCGGGTTGCTTTCACGGCGCGGAAGACGTCTTCCCGGTTGTGGCCTTTAACCAGATGACGAAGGACGAGATCGCTCAAAGATTCCACCGCGGTGACGAAAAACGCGCATCCGTTTTCTGCGAACTCCGGCAGAAGCTCCTCGTGCTTGATGATGTGCTCCACCTTGGCCGTGAAGTCGAAGGTGAGCGAGGGAAACCTCTCGTGCATGGCGCGGGCGACTCGGAGCGCATGAGAAGGTCCGTTCAGGAAATCCGGATCCGCAAAGGTGATGTGGCGCGCGCCTTGCGCCGCCAAATCTTCGATGTCTTCTAGAACCTTCTCTTGAGGTACGATGAAGAAGCGGCCCTCATAAACCGGCGGAATGGGGCAATGGAGGCACAAGTGCTTGCAGCCCCGGCTCGCCTCGACGGCTCCGGTGGGGTAGTGCTCTCCATCCTTAACGAGATGAGCGTATGCCTGAAGCGCGGGCAGTCCCTCTCTTTCAGGCTTGAGCAAGGGGATTTTCTCGAGATACGGGCCGGACGTGTGCTCCCTCGTGGCCGCTCCGGGAACTCGGGTGGAGCCGTTTGATTGCGACAGCCCTTGAATGAGTTGAACGAGCGGCAATTCGAACTCCCCGCCGATGGCCGAATCCCCGCCGTTATCGAGTAGATAGTCCTTGTTGAGCAGACCGTAGAGGCCATAGAAACAAATGTGGCACCCCGGGTTCGTCTCGCGTACTTTCTCCGCGACCTCCACGCCGAGCCTGAGCGCCGTGTGCATCGGCACGCTGATGCCGACGAATTTCGCCTTTTTGATTTTCTCCTGTGAAAAATCCTCCGCCGCAATGTCCATCGCCCAGGGCCGGAAACCCGCTTCGCGCAGAAAAGCCATGGGCGAGGCGACGGCCAGGGGCTGGTGGCCCAACTCGTAGCAGGAGATGAGGACGACGGCGCCGGGTGCTCGCCACTCGGAGGCCTTATCGTTTCGGTTCAAGGCGAGAGCTCTCGTTCGTCAGAAAAAAAGCCCCGGGCGCGTGATGCCCGGGGCTCGTAAGGCATTGTTTTATCACGTAGTGAACGATTTCCCGCAGCCGCACATGTTCATGGCGTTGGGGTTGTTGATCTTGAAGCCCGAACCCTGGAGGTTGTCGACGAAGTCGATTTCCGTTCCGGCGATGACGGGATAGCTCTGGGGGTCCACGAACACGTCGAACCCCTCGGCGTGGAACACTTTATCCTCCGGATTCGCGGATTCCTCGAAGTACAGGCCATAGTTGTAACCCGAGCAACCGCCGGCGGTGACGGCCAGCCTGAGCCCGTGGCCGGTCTTGCCTTCGCCCTCGAGAATCTCGCTCACCTTCTGGTTGGCGAGCGCCGTAACCGTAATGCCTTCAAGGGCTTGGGGTTTCTTTTGGGATTGATCGAATAAAGTGACCGTTCCATCCGTCATCTGTTGTTTCTCCTTGGCCTTGATGATGGCGATTTGGATTTATCGTGATTTCCACTTCCTGAATATACTCCTTTTTCGCCTTTTTTGCAAAGGCCTGAGCCCGATATATCTTTGAAATACAGGCTTGTTCACGGACGAAGCCGCCTTTTTGCTCTTGAACGAACAGGGGAGTTCTTGCCAGCACATCGATAATTTTCATGTTGTCATATTATAAAACTTGACAACAAGAGACTAAGATATTATATTTTTCTTGCATCATGAGCCTCGGCTGCCTCCGGTTTCCGGTATTGACGAGGTTTCAGGCGCCGGGAAATTTATCGAAAATCAGTGGAAATTTATCTGATTTTATCGAATTTTTCCTAAATTTCCACAAAAGATTCGGAGCACACTTTCATGAATTTTGAGCAATTCACCCACAAGACGCAAGAAGCGCTCCAGCATGCCCAGGAGTCGGCCCAGACGAGAGGCCACCAGGGCGTCATGCCCGCGCACGTTCTCCTGGCGCTTCTGGATCAGCCCGAAGGCGTACTTGCGCCCCTGATCGGGAAGGCGGGGCTGAAAGTCCACGTCTTGAGCCGCGAACTCGAAGCCTCCTTGGAGAAGCTCCCGAAAGTCGCTGCAAACGGCGGCCCCATGTATGTCACCCAGGAGTTGGCGACGCTCTTCCAGGCGGCGCAGCGCGAAGCGAAGGCCATGGCGGATGACTTCGTGAGCGGCGAGCATCTGCTCCTGGCCGCGCTGGAGAACGGCGACGCCGAGGTCAGAAAAATCCTGCGCGCAGCAGGGCTCGACCGCGAGGCCGTCCTCGCAGCGCTCAAGGATATCCGCGGGAGCCAGCGCATCACCGATCAGAACGCGGAGAGCCGCTACCAGGCGCTCGAGCGTTTCGCGATCGACCTCACCGGGCAGGCCCGCTCGGGCAAGCTCGACCCCGTCGTGGGCCGCGAGGAGGAGATCAGGCGCGTCATGCAGGTGCTCTCCCGGCGCACGAAGAACAATCCGGTGCTCATCGGAGACCCCGGCGTGGGCAAGACCGCCATCGTCGAGGGTCTGGCCCGGCGCATCGTGGACGGCGACGTGCCGGAAGGCCTCAAGGGCAAGCGCCTGCTCAGCCTCGACATGGGTTCGCTCGTTGCGGGTTCGAAGTTCCGGGGCGAGTTTGAAGACAGGCTCAAGGCCGTTTTGAAGGAAGTGAGCGAATCCGACGGCGAGGTCGTCTTGTTCATCGACGAGCTTCACACCGTCGTGGGCGCGGGCGCCGCGGAAGGGGCGGTGGACGCCTCCAATCTCCTGAAGCCTGCGCTCGCCCGGGGAGAGCTTCACTGCGTGGGCGCCACCACGCTCGATGAATACCGAAAACACATCGAGAAGGACGCGGCGCTGGAACGGCGCTTTCAGCCCGTGATGGTCGATGAGCCAAGCACGGAAGACGCCGTTTCCATTCTGCGGGGTCTCAAGGAGAAATACGAGATTCACCACGGCGTCCGCATCCTGGACAACGCCCTGGTCGCCGCCGTCGCGCTCTCGCATCGCTACATCAGCGACCGCCATCTGCCGGACAAGGCCATCGACCTGATCGACGAGGCCGCGAGCGGCCTGCGCCTGGAACTCGACAGCCTGCCCAAGGAAATCGATCGCCAGGAGCGTGAGCTTCTCAGGCTGCGAATCGAGGAGCGCGCCCTGGAGGCCGAAGTTGACGAGGAGGGCCGGGAGCGCCTGAAGCAGATACGCGAACGCATCTCCTCTCTCGATGAGCAGAGCCGGGCGCAGCGAAGCCAGTGGGCGGATGAGAAGAAAGCCATCTCGCGTGTGCGCGAAATCAAAGAACGCATCGAGGAGCTCAAGGCCGAGGCCCAGCGCGCGGAGCGCGAGGGAGATCTGGGCCGGGCGGCGGAGCTTCGCTACGGCGGAATCATCTCGGCCGAAAAAGAGATGTCCGAAGCGGAGGCGCATCTCGAAAAAGAGAGCAACGGCCGCATGCTGAAAGAGGAGATCACCGAAGACGACGTGGCCGCCATCGTGAGCCGCTGGACGGGCATCAACGTGAGCCGGCTCCTCGAGTCGGAGCGGGAGAAGCTCCTGCAGATGGAGGCGAACATCCACAAGCGCGTCGTGGGCCAGGACCGGGCGGTGGAGGCCCTCGCCGAAGCCGTGCGCCGCGCCCGCGCGGGCATCATGGACGAGAACCGGCCCGTCGGCTCTTTCATCTTCCTGGGTCCCACCGGCGTGGGCAAGACCGAACTCGCCCGCGCGCTCGCGGAATTCCTGTTCGACGACGAAGCGGCGATGATTCGCGTGGACATGAGCGAATACATGGAAAAACACGCCGTGGCCAGGCTCATCGGCGCTCCGCCGGGATATGTCGGCTACGAGGAAGGGGGGCAGCTCACCGAGGCCGTGCGGAGAAAGCCCTATTCCGTGCTTTTGCTCGATGAGATCGAAAAGGCGCACCCCGAGACCTTCAACCTGCTCCTGCAATTGCTCGATGACGGGCGCCTCACGGACGGGCACGGCCGCACGGTCGATTTCCGCAACGCCGTCATCATCATGACGAGCAACGTGGGAACTGCCGAGCTTGCGCGAACCAGGCTCGGTTTCAATACAGGCAGCGTGGAGGAGACGGATGAGTCCGAAGAGGTGCTTGCGGAGCTTCGCAAGGCCTTCAGGCCCGAATTCCTGAACCGGGTGGATGAGATTATCGTCTTCGGTGCGCTCACGAAAGAACAAATCGGCGAGATCGTGGAGATCCAGTTGCGGGAACTCGAAAAGCGCCTCGAAGCGCAGAAGATCAAGCTGCGCTTGACGGACGCCGCCAGGAGCTTCCTGGCCGAGCGCGGCTACGACCCCGTCTACGGGGCGCGGCCCCTCAAGCGGGCGATCCAGGCTTACGTCTTGAATCCGCTCGGCAGGAAGCTGCTCGCCGGGGAATTCGAGGCGGGAGAAACCGTGGAGGCGGACCACCCCGAGGGGGC
>CAYTSP010000230.1:0-11046 GCA_964440505.1 uncultured Nitrospinaceae bacterium | reverse complement strand
CCCTTTATTCCCTAAAAAGGAGGCATTTTCAACAACCCCTCATCGGTTGGAATCGATCACCGCCGTCATTCCGGCGCATGCCGGAATCCAGGGACTTTGTTTTTGAATTTGTCATTTCGCTTTATCGTTTTTCTTGGCCGTCCTGCGGTTCGGTATTCCCGTCTGCTCTGGATTCCGGCATTCGCCGGAATGACGGCGGTGGCCACTTCCAGGTGAGGAGGTCTTTTTCAACAACCCCGCCTACTCCTCCCCGCGCAATATGATGGAGACCATCTCCCGCAGGCCGGGCGGATTATCCTTGAAAATCAAAAGTCCGACTTTCGATTTACAAGGATAACGGCCGAATTCACCCCGTGGCGCTCGCCCCGAGGCCTTCCTAGTCGAACACCGTGTCGTCGTAGTGCGCGGCGTCCACGACCGCCTCGATGACGGTCGGCCCGTCAGCCTCGAATGCCTGGCGGAGCGCTTTTTGCAATTCCTCGGGCGTTCGCGCGCCCACGGCCGGGACGCCGAAGTAGTGGGCGGGCGGCGCCTGGTATTCCTCGGCCTGGAGTTCGGTGCCGTAGCGGCCGTAATCGCGCCTGTCCTGCTTGACCTGGATGAGCGAGAGCCAGCGGTCGTCCAGCACGACGATGGGGATGGCGAGTCCCATTCTCTTGGCCACGGCCACCTCGCCGCACGTCATCTGGAAACACCCGTCCCCGATCAAGGCGACGACGGGCCTGTCCGGGCACGCGAGTTTTGCGGCGATGGCCCCCGGCAGGCCAAAGCCCATCGAGGACCACCCGTTCGTGATCAGGAACGTGCGCGGCTCGTGCACCGTCCACTGGCTGGCTATCTGGTGCGTGTGCGCACCCACGTCGAAGGAGAGGATTCCCTCCCTGGGCGTTGCCTCGCGCACCACGTCGATGGCCTCGTGGGCCGCGAAGTGCGGAACTTCGGGCCGCAGGGCCTTCTGGTATCTTTCCTTTTGGCGCAAGGCGGCGTCCGAGGGCCATTCGTAGCTGCCGGGCGCCATGTCGTTCATGCGCCTTAAGGACGCATCCAGGTCGCCCACCACTTCGTGCGCGATATCGACCGAAGCGTCCGCGTCCACCGGGTCGATGTCCACGCTTACGAGGGGCACGTCCTTGATCCACTGCTCGTATTCCACCTCGACGACGTCGTAGCCGACCCCGAGTATCAAGTCCGCGCTTCTCAGGAACTCGCGCTGCACCTGCCGCTTCCCGCGCTCGATGCAGCCTATGGATAGCGGATGATCCTCATCTATCATCCCCTTGGCCATCGTGGTCGTGGCGAAGGGGAGTTGATGCCTGTCGATGAAGGTGCGCAGGAGCGCTGGATTTTCCATCCGCATGGTCGTGGAGCCCAGGACGGCGACGGGCCGCCTGGCGTTTTGAAGCAAGGATTCGAGTTTACCGAATGCGCTCTCGGGCGCCGGCCTGTGTCGCTTCCCCGGAGGGACCGGCGGCATTTCCTCCGTGGCGGGCGCCAGCGATACGTCTTCGGGCAGGTCGAGATGGACGGGGCCGTGCGGCTCGCTCAGGGCGAGGCCCATCGCTTCTTCCAGAACGGAAGCGACGCGGCCTTTCCTGAGCGGATAGCTCGCCTTGGAAATGGGCCGGTAGAGGGTGTGGTGGTCGATGTACATCTGGATGCGGCGTCCCAACTGGTGCGTGTGCAGGTTGCAGGTGAGGGCGATGAGCGGGGAGCGGTCCAGATAGGCGTTGCCCACGCCGGTCGTGAGGTTGGTGGCGCCCGGCCCCAGTGTGGCGATGCAGAAACCCGGCGCGCCCGTCAGGCGGCCCATCACGTCGGCGGCGAAGCTCGCCGAGCCCTCGTGCGCGGTCAGGACGAAGGTCAGCCCCCCCTTGCGCATGGCCTCGAGCATGGGCAGGACGTTTCCGCTCGGGATGCCGAAGCAGTGCGTGACGCCCGCTTCCTTCATGGTCTTGACGATCAAGTCTGCGTTGTTCATGGAAAATCTCCGGTATCAGGATGAAGAATGACGATAAATGTTGATGAGGTCTTTCAGCAAAGCAGCGGCGGCGCCGCGCGGGTCGCTCTTGCCGCCCGCCACGGTGACGCGGTCCATCGTATCGCTCGTGTAGGTGATGCCCTTCTCCGCCCCCTCGACGCCCGCCAGAGGATGATCCGGCGGGAGAAGCTCGGGCGCGACGCGCGCCGATACCCGTCCGCTTTCGTATCTACTCGCAATGCCCACGAGACGCATGATCTTTCCCTCAGCGTCAGCGCGCCGCACCGCATCGAGCGATATCCCGGCGATGCCCGTCCGCTCCACGTCCTCGGGCCTTAAGTCCGCGCCCATGCAGACGTTCGTGATGAGCGCGAGCTTGTTCGCCGTGTCGAAGCCCTCCACGTCCAGCGTGGGGTCGGTCTCCGCGATGCCGAGCGCCTGGGCTTCAGCGAGGGCTTCTTCATAACTCTGGCCGTTTGTCCGCATTCTGGTGAGTATGAAATTCGTCGTTCCGTTCAGCACGCCCTCTATTCTAAGAATCTCAGCCCCCGCGAGGCAGGTTTCGGCCACATCGATGGTCGGGAGGGCGGCGGCCGCGGCGGCGGAGATTTTAAGCACGGCGTTTTTCTCCCTCGCCAGCGCGGTCAGTTCGCGGTAGGCGCGGATGAACGGCCCCTTGTTCGCGCTCACCACGTTCATTCCCCTCCCGAGCGCTTCTCGTATGTGGCTCAAGGCCGGCTCGCCCGTTCTGATGTCGGTGGGCGTCGTCTCGATGAGAACGTCGGCCTGCGCCGAGCGGACGAGGTCGAATCCCTCCCAGTCCGCCTCCAGATTCGGATGGCCCGCGAAACCGCCCTCTCGCTCGAAGGCGTCCGCCGTTGCTGCGGGGTCGATTCCTCCCGGGCAGTGGAGGCTCCCGTTCAACTCGCCCACGCCGACGATGGACGGCTCCAAGCCGTAGGCCGCCCGCATGTGTTCTGATTTTTCGTGGATGAGTCTCGCGAATTCGCGCCCCACGCGCCCGAACCCGCATACGATCACTCTTGTTTTATCAGCCAAGCGCCATCCTTTTCGGTTGTTGATGCGGAGCCGAAGATTTCCCGCCCCTTCATGCCACGCCGGAAGGCGGGCGGTCAACTCAGGATTTTCACGCGCCTGATGGCGCGCCTCGTTGCCGAGCGGAGTAAACTATGAGAAACCTTTTGCTCGTTCCATCTTCATCATGAAACTACGCTTTCAGGATGCGTGACGCGAAAGGGGAAAAGATGCCGGATCTGGAACTGACGGCGGCGTTTGGCGATTATGACCGCACCAACATTCTCAAGATGGGGTCGGTTCGCCCGGAGGGGGTGAACCTCAGGGTGCTCTCCCTGCCGCCCACCGAGATATTTTTCCGCATGTGCAGATACCAGGAGTTCGACCTGTCGGAAATGTCGATGGGCGCGCACATGTTCATGTTGGGTGAGGGGAACAGCCCCTTCGTGGGGATGCCCGCCTTCCCGAGCCGCGTCTTCCGGCATTCGATGGTCTACGCCAACACGGATTCCGGCGTCGACGAGGTGGCGGACCTGAACGGCAAGCGGGTCGCGATCCGCGAATGGGGGATGACGGCGGTCGTCTGGATCGTCGGCATTCTCGCCGAAGAGTACGGCCTCGACGTGAGTTCGGTGGACTGGGTGGCGGCCATCGAGCCGCGCGTGCCGATACCCATGCCGCCCGGTGCGCGCATCCGCTACATGAAGCCGGGCCAGACGGTATCGAACATGCTCGAATCTGGCGAGGTGGACGGCGCGCTGATCCACCAGGTGCCGGAGTGCTTCGCAAAGGGTTCTCCGCGCGTCAAGCGCCTGTTCCCGGACTACAAGGCCGCCGAGATCGATTATTACCGGAGAACGGGCGTCCACCCCATGATGCACTGCGTCGTGCTGAAGCGCGACGTTCACGAACAAAACCCCTGGGCGCTCGGGTCCATCTACCAGGCCATGTGCGAGGCGCGCGAGAAGACGATGGAGCTTCTGAGCGACAACGGCGCGCTCTCGGCCATGATCCCGTTTCTGCCCTCCGTGATGGACGAGACGCGCGAGATTTTCGGCAATGATTTCTGGCCCTACGGGGTGGAGGCGAACCGCACGTCGCTCGAAAAGCTCCTCTCCTACGCCCATGCGCAGGGCCTCACGCCCGGCCTGCTCGAAGTGGCGGACTTGTTCGGCGAGAGCGTGCTGGACACCTAGCCGCCCGTTCGGATTCGCATCCCCCGGCGGAACCGCCCGCCGCCGCTGATATGGAACTCCTCATGACGCCGGCCCCCAAGATTCTCGTAACCGCTCCTTTTCACCATCTGGAATCATCCCTCGCTTCGCGCCTGCGCGGCCTGGGCCGCGGAGACCCGCTCGCGCACAGGCGGGTGGTCGTCATCTCGAACCGGCTGCGCGATCACGTCCAGGGCGTGCTCGCGCGCGCGGGCGGCTTTGCCGGCGTTGAAATTCTGAGCATGATCGACCTGGCGCGCGAAGTCGCCGAACCGCAGCGCGCCCTGGCGGGGTTCACGCAGCCCCATCCGGCCTTGGCCGAAATCCTGGCGGAAGAAGCGTTCGAGCGAGCTCGTGGGGAACTCGTCTTTTTCAACTCCGATACGAGAGGATACGGCGAGAGCCTCTGCGCGACGCTGACCGACCTGGCCGAGGCGAACCTCCCACCCGAGGTCTTGAGGGAGCTTTCCGCGGTAATTCCCGGCCCCGATGCGGCGCGGTGTCGCGATCTGGCGCTTCTGGCCGAGAATTTCCAAAGCTGTTTGCGCGAGCGCGGATTCTACGACCGCTCCTCGCTTTTCCTGACCGCGTGCGAGAGGGCGGAAGCCGAGCCGCCGCGCGTTCCCACTTTTCTTTACGGCTTCGCCGAGATGAACGCGCTCCAGCGCAGGCTGACGGCGGCCGTCTGCCGCGAGGCGTGCTCCCAGGCCCTTGTGCCCGCGCAGCCGGGCGCGCCCGCGTGCGCCCACGCGCAGCCTCTAATCGAGTGGCTGGAGGGGCAGGGTTTCCAAAGAGAAGAAGCCGGGCCGACCGAGCCGAGGCCGCTCTCGGGCCTGGCGGAGGCGATCTTCGCAGGCAAAGTGACGGAGCCTTTGGCGGAAGCCGCCCTGCGCGTCGTTGCCGCGCCGACGAGAGGCCGTGAAGCCCGGGAGGCCAGCCGGGAGATGCTTCAAGCCAGAGAGGATTTTGGGGGCGACGATGAAGTATGCGTCCTGATGACCGCGCGGGACGGCTATCAGGATCTGCTCGAGGAGACGTTCCAGACCCTGGAGATTCCCTGCCGGGCGGAAGACCGCTCTCCCTTGGCGGAAACGCCCGCCGCCCGCATGTTTCTCCTCATGCTTCGCCTGGCTGTCGACGGTTACCCGCGCGCCGGGTTGATGCGCTTTCTGGGTGAGGGCGGCTTCACCGGCTCGGATATGTTCGGGGAACTGGCGCGGGGATACGGGTCTGAAAAGCACATCGGCGATCCCTTGCTTGCTTCGCAATGGGAGTATTTCTCGAGAAGCCTGCCTTACCTGAAAGGAAAGGACGCCTGGCTCGCGGCGCTCGATGACGCCCTGGTGAGGACGGGAGGAGGGGATGAGGAATTTCCCGCAGTGTATTCCCTTGCCATGACGACCGCCGATGTTTTCCGGTTGATAGAGAAAATTCCGGCTGAGGGGCCGCCCTCGACGTTCGTTCAATCGTCTCTGGAAGCCTTCTCGAAGACGACGAGCGGTCTGGCCGACGTAAAAGCGGTGAGGAAAGTGGTCGATTCCCTGGCGGATTTGGACGCGATTACCGGCGAGATGTCGCGCGAGCGCTTCCGCGAGCTTTGCGAGCGGTTTTTCGAGAAAACCAGCCTGAGCGGCGGCGGGCCGGAGGAAGGGCATCTGGCGAGCCTCTCCTCCATCCAGGGCGCGCGCGGGCTTTCCTTCGATGCGGTCGTGCTCGCAGGTCTGGGCGAGGGCCTGTTTCCTCCTCAGGGGAGCGAAGACCCGCTTCTGCCCGATTCGGCGAGAGAGAGGTTGAACCGCGCGGCGAAAGAGCGCTTCCCGGAGTTGGAGACGGCGATTCCGCTCAAGAGATCGCGAGAGAGCGAGGCGCGCTTTCAGTTGTGGACGATACTTCAATCAGCCAGGAAGCGACTCATCCTCACGGCGACGAGTGCTGAAGATAGTTTTGGGGAGAGTGCGGCGTCTTTCCCGAGCCTGTTCCTGCATTATCTGGCGGATGCGCTGGAGGAGGAGAGCGACGGCGCGTGGGGCCTTTTCTCAGGATCGCGCAGCCGCACCGCAGCCGCGTCGCCGGATGCAGAAGCCGCCGGGGGAAACCCCGTCCATCTGCGCGAGTACGACCTGGCGCTTATGGCGGAGCAGATAGACCGGCCCGAGGCGGGCGGCCTCTCCTACATGAACGATTTTCCGGGGTTTCTCCGCAGGCGAAAGGCCCTGGGCGAGCGGTGGGGCAGCACTTTGACGGCATACGACGGGATATTCAGCGGCCTTGATTTGCCGCAGGATGTCCAGGAGAGGATTTATTCGCCTTCCCGTTCCGTCGGGGTCACGTCGGTGGAGAAATTCTTCGGGTGTCCGTACCGCTTCGTGAACGACCGCCTGCATCCCCGCATGGAAAAGCGCGAAGAGCCTGCGCCTCCCTTCGCCCCGGACGGCTTGCTGAGGGGGCAGTTGACGCACCGGATTCTCGAATTCTTCCACGTTTGGCTCAAAGATGAGAACCGGCCGCTTCATGCGCTGGATGAGGCGGCTGCGCAGGACGCGCTCCGCAAAGCGATTCGAGAGGCGATGCGCGAGGAGGAGGATATGGCCGAATCGCCGCCCCTGCCCGCGCTGCCCTGGGAGGTGCTCGAAGACGCGCTCTACCGGCGCTTGCGGGGGTACGTGGAACTGATGAGGGCGGACACATCGGGCCGGCTTCCGGTGAGCATGGAGGAGTGGTTCGGGTTCGGAGGTTCGGAGCCTCTGCGGATATCGCTGGAGTCGGGAGAGCTTTCACTCGGCGGGCGGATGGACCTGCTCGAGCGAAATGATAATGGGGAATACCGCGTCGTCGATTTCAAGACCGTGGGGAGGAGGAGTGCGATTCCCGCCAAAGGAAAAATTCTGGACGGCGGCGCGAGCCTGCAGCTTCATCTCTACGCGCGGCACCTGCGCGCGCGGGCGGACGCCTTGCCGGAGGACGCCCGGGTGAGCGGCGCATACGTCTACGTGACCGAAGAAGAAGGCGTCGTCGAACGCGGGCGATCCTGCGAGGATATCGAAGAGCGCATGGCGGACGTGGATGCGCTCCTGGATTATTTCCTCGCCTCGGCCGGTGAGGGGCGTTTTTTCCAGACGCCCTCGAACGAGGGGTGCCGGTATTGCGACTACAAGACCTTGTGCGGCCCCGACAGGGCCGATCGCGCGGCGCGTAAAGAGAAAGCGCCGGAAGTGAGCGAGCTTCTGGCGCTCAAGGAGAAGGCGGTATGAGCGCGCAGCCCCGCGATCAGGCGCAAAGGCTCGAGGCCGCTACCTGGACGCGCGGCCCTGTTCTCGTCGAGGCGGGCGCGGGCACGGGCAAGACGACCCTGCTCGTGGATAGAATCCTGCACCTGATTCGAAGCGAGGGCGCGCATCTCGAAGAGATAGCCGCCATCACCTTCACGCGAAAGGCGACGGCGGAACTGAAAGACAGGATTCGGGTGCGCCTGAGCGAGGCGGTTACGGAAGAACAGGACGCCGCCGCGAAAGCGCGACTGCAAGACGCGCTGGATAACCTGGAATCCGCGCGCATCTCCACCATCCACGGCTTCGCCCTGAGAATCTTGCGGGAATTCTCCGTGGAAGCGGGGCTTCGGCCCGACCTGGGCGACGTGGATGAAATCGAATACGAGGCGCGGCGCGATTCGGCCTGGCGCGATTGGCTGGTGGAGGCGCTGGACGGCGAGGACCCGCGATTGCGCGATTTCCTGGAACTCGGCTTTTCGGCAACCGATCTGGAAAAAATCCGCGACGCCCTGCTCAGCTTGCCGGAGCTCAGGGAGCATTTCCCCCGCGCCGGTGGCGCTTCTGCCGATGAAATCCACGCCTCCATAAAGGAGGCGTTCGACGCCTGGGCGGAGGTGGGCGAGCGCCATTGCGTCGATAAGGCGGATAAGGCGTTTGAGCAACTGGAGATGGCGAGAAACTGGCTGGAGGGGCTGTCCGGGCTTACGCAAACGGAACTGCTGCGCGAGCTATGGAGTCCGGGTTTCAAGCTGAACAAGCGGGTGGGTTCGGCGGCGAACTGGGGAGATTCGAAGGAGGAGGGTGGAGAAAACCTGAAACTCTTCCGGGGGGAATATGATCGGTTCCTGCAAGAGAGCGTCGCGCTCATCGCCCACGATATTCTCGCAGGACTTGTTCCCCTCGTCCGGGGCTTCGCCGAAACCTTCGAAGCGGATATGCGCGATGCGGGGCTGTTGTCGTATCAGGACATGCTCTTCCAGGCGGCGAAGCTCGTTCGGGAGAGCCCCGCCGCTCGCAGGAGAATCCGTGAAGGCATCCGGCATTTTCTGGTCGATGAGTTTCAGGATACCGACCCCCTGCAAGTCGAGTTGATATTCCTGCTCTCGGGTGAAGGGGACGCCGCCGACTGGCGCGAGGTGCTGATGGATGACGCCAGGCTTTTCCTGGTGGGCGATCCCAAGCAATCCATCTACCGCTTCCGCCGGGCGGACATCGCGATTTACGACGAGGTGAGGGAGATGATTGAGGCTCTCCCGAATGGCCGCCCGCTGCATATCACGGAGAACTTCCGCAGCACGCCCAGAGTGATCGATTTCGTGAACGAGGCGTTCTCGCGCGTCATTCGTCCGGAAGAAAGGGTTCAACCCGAATATGTCCACCTGGAAGCGCATCGCGAATCCACAGACCCGGCCGTTTTCCTCATCAAGGAAAATCAGGAGGGGGATGAACCTGCCGAGGGCGGCAGGGTGAAAGTAGAAGACAGGCGCAAGGCCGAGGCCTCCTGCCTCGCCGCCGCGATTCGCGAGTTGGTGTGTGAGAGAAAAATCGAGGTCGAGGAGAACGGCGCGCGCCGTCCCGTCCACTACGGCGACGTCGCCGTTTTGTTCCGCGTGCGCACGGGCTACGCCGAGTTCGAGGACGCCTTTCGCTCCGCGGGGGTTCCGTTCGTAACCGATGGCGGGCGCGGGTTTTATGACAAGTTCGAGGTCGGCGCGGTCCTCGCCGTATTGTCGGCAGCGGTGCGGCCCGGCGATCCGCTCGCGCTGGCCGCGGCCCTGCGCTCCCCGTTGTACGGGTTCTCGGACCTGGAACTCGCCCGCTACCTCCTGAAACCGGAAGAGCCTGCCGGGGAGTTGCGCCAGGCGGTTTGCGAGATACGCCTGCTCCACGGCATGAAGAGAGATTCGAGCGCGCGCGCCCTTTTGGAGGAGATATACCGCCGCACGGGGGCGTTCGAGTTGTTCCTGGCCTCATCGGGCGGCGAGCAGCGCGTCGCCAATCTGCAAAAGCTCCTGGACATGGCGCACGAGTTCGCCGGAAACGGGAGGCGGGGCGTAGACGCGTTCGCGGCGCATCTGGAGGCGCAATACGAACTGGGGCGCGACGCCGGGGAGCCCGAGGCGTTTCTGGACGCCCATGAGGGCCGGGCGGTTCGGTTGATGACCACCCACCAGGCCAAGGGGCTGGAATTCCCCGTGGTCGCCCTCGCCGATATGGAGGGGCGGGGCGGTCAGCATACCGGGTCGTGGATTGCGGATCACGGGAACGAAGCGGTCGACCTGCGCCTGGGCTCGAACCCTCGACGGCTCGATTCGGAAGGCTATGCGGGTGCGCTCGAACGTGAAAAAGAGTTCGGCGAAGCGGAGATAAAACGCCTTTGGTACGTGGCGGCGACGCGGGCGCGGGACTATCTGCTCTGGCCGGAATCGGGCTTTCGCTTCTTGATGAAGGACGCCGGGCTGAACGAGGGGATGGTGGACGAGGTGATTCAGGCGGCCTCCGCTTCGGTTCTCGAAGTATCATCGCAAGTGCCCGGGGAGGAGGAGTCCATCCTCCGCATTCGGGACGATGTGTTTCATACGGAGAACGGGGATTCGGGGCGTATCGCCGCGGGGCGCATTGCCCTGGATGAGAAACTGAAGCGCCTGAAAAAGCCGGTCGAGTCGAGAAAGCCCCTGGCTCCCAGCGGTCTCGTGAAAGGCTTGGGCGAAGAGCCTGTCGCCATCCGGCCGCTTGACGATGAGGATTTGCCCCAGGACATTGAGGTTCACGCGGGAGGCGCGGCGTTCGGGAGTCTGGTTCATTCGATCCTCGCGTGGCTGGAGCCGCCGGCGCCCGAGCGTCTGGAGAGTCTGAGAGAAGAGAGCACCGCCTGCGCCCGTTCGCTCGGCTTGGGTGATGACGACGTTGCGCTCGCCACCGAATTGATTCGAAACTCGCTGGAGACGGGTGTGCTGGCGCGCGCGGCTGCTGCATCGATGCGCCGGCGGGAGCTTCCCTTCACCTTCGAGCTGGACGGCAGGGTGATTCGGGGGTTCATCGACCTGGTGTTCGAAGAAGAGGGGAAACTCGTGGTCGTGGACTTCAAGACGGATCAGGTCGCGGCGGGGGAAGCGAACGAAAGAGCCTCGTTCTATGCGAATCAGGGAGCCGCCTACGTCATGGGGCTCGAGGCGGCGACGGGTCTCGAAGTCGGGGAACTGGTGTTTTCCTTTCTGCGTCCGGGCGTGGACGTTTCCTGGCCCGTCGATGATGTGTTAAGACAGCGCGTACGCGAGGCCGTGGCGGAAGCGGAGTAGAGGCATTTATAAGGCTTCGCTCTGCACTGCATGAATAGGGGTTGCTGAAAAACCCCTCTCCGCCTCATCCTGAGTAGCGGCGAAGCCGGGTATCGAAGGCACGAACCCGACCGATGAGGGAGGGTTCGCCGGCGCGCACCTCTGGGCGGGCGCGAATTTCGCCCTTCGATACAAGCGCTCCTTTCTCGGGGCTGTTGAAAAAGTCCCTGAGAGGGTGAAGGGAAACTCCATAAGGGCAACCCCCCCTACCC
>CAYTSP010000229.1:0-38914 GCA_964440505.1 uncultured Nitrospinaceae bacterium | reverse complement strand
CTAGGCAAGGCGCGAAGGGCATTTCACGAAGCGCACCTGCGCCAGTACAGCTACTCTGATGAGGCGGAAAGGGTTCAGGCCGTGAGCCTTCGCGTATCGGCCATCGGCCTCACGGACCGGATTCGCCCGAAGAAAATCGCCTCAGGCTCACGAAGCCCCAAAGCGGCGTTCAAATCCGCGCGGAAGGTGCATTTCCAGGAAGCCGGTAACTTCATCGACTGCCCCATCTACGAGCGCGAACTCCTCAAAGGCGGAAACCGGGTTCCAGGCCCGGCGGTCATCGAGCAGCCCGATTCCACGGTGCTCATCCCCCCCTCGTTCCGCGCCGAGGTGGATTCGCTGGGACGACTCGTGATGACGCGCAAGAAAACAGGCAAAACAAAACGAGACCCTCGCTAGCAGAGCGCTTGGAATCCCTATGCTTCGCGCAGCTAGATCGTCGCGGCTTCACCGGGAACGTGTTTCCGTACCCCGCGATTTATATCCAAAAACACCGGTCCACGCCTGACAATGACTTCCAGAATCGATCTTTCAAGCGCCCGCGGCAACTGCTCCGGCGCCTCGTTCGCCATCTCTCAAATCCCTTGCTACGGACGCTCCCCTGGCGCGCGGGCATCCGGCGAAGCGCCACGGAACTCCCCTTCCCGTCCCGGATCCGTCCCTCAAACCCTCAAAAAAACTTCTCCCTCACATCGCGTTGTGCTATTTTGCAACCCTGGGCAGCCGGATGTATTTGAACAACCCGTTATGGGAGGAGTAAGCCATGAGCAGTCATCCTTTCGACAACGATTTCGAAATCACTCCCGAGCACAAGGAGCAATTCCGGCGCGACGGCTTCGTCAAACTCGAAGGGTTCTACAACCCTGAAGTGGTCAAGGCGCTGCTTGCGCGCGTCGAAGCCGAAATGGACCGGGGGGAGGCCGGCGGTTTAAAGGCCGATTCAATGTTCAATCGAGCGAAGTATGACTTCAAGGGCGAAAGAACGGCAGTCTATGAACTGCTGGAGCGGCCTTACTTGCGATGGGCTCTGCGGGCCGGGAAGTCACCGGCGTCCCGGCTTCAGTTTCTTCGGAAGGATCGAAATTCCCATCTGAATGCTTCAAATTCCCCTCCAGGTTCAGATTTTCTCGCGAAACGCCTCTATTTGCCGCTATGACGTCGTTCTGGAACAAGTCCATCATAAAGCGCACCATAGAAGGACTCAACCATTTTTTTCGGGGCGGTGACTTGTCGAGCCTTCTTCCAGTGTCCGGCTCGCAACGGTCTGCTTGCGGCCATGCTCCAGCGCCCGGCCCGCCGCCGTGGGCGGGAAAGACGTCGCTGCACCTCGTCTTGAACTGGTCGAAACGGCGGATGAATGGCCTGCGTCCGCCGCCTCCTGCTCCCCTGTCACGGCGGCGAAACTTGCCCGCGGCCGCAGTCTTGCGGGCCGAACGATTTCATTGACAATTCAGCCCTTCGAACCTATTTTTATTATATAGGCGCAAGTCAAGCGCACCACCTGAAACACGAGATTACGCCCCCATTCGGGGAGAGAAGAAGGAGCCCAGGCAAGGTTCGTCCCACCTACATAGGAGCTCAGACTGTTCGAGAGGAGAGCACTCATGAAACAGTGGCACTCATTCCCGGTTCTCGTTGGTATTCTCTTCTCTTTCGTGCTGTTCGCCACGTTCCTTTTCCCCGCCGGAACCAACGCCTTCGAGCGCGATTCCAAATGGGATTCCGTCTATTCGAAGGGCAGCCGGCTCTACCTGACACACTGCGCGGCCTGCCACGGGAAGAACGGCAAAGGAGGCGTGGGTCTCCCCTTGAACCTGCAAAGCTTCCTGTCCGTCGCCCCCGAAGGCTACATCCGCCGCTCCATCTTCTACGGGCGCCTGCCGCGCCAGATGATCCCGTACGGGACTTTCCTGAAAAAAGAAGACATCGAGGCCATCGCGACCTATGTGCGGAGCTGGCAGTTGCGCGACTATGCAGGGATCGATCAAAAACGGGTGGCGGGCTCCGTATCCCGCGGAAAGCTCTTCTTCGACGGGATGTGCTCCGGCTGCCATGGGCGGGACGGTCTCGGCGGCCCACAGGTGGGTGGAGGGCACGTGACAAACGCCATGGCGGGCTACGCCGGACCCGCCCTGAACAACCAGGGTTTTCTGAAATCCGCCACCGACGGCTACATCAAGGCGACGATGATGCAGGGGCGGGTCGGCACGCCGATGGGCGCCTACCTCAAGGGAAAGCAGGGGATGGTGGAACTGACCGAGGAAGAGATTAACGACATCGTCGCCTACATCCGCACCTGGGAAAAACGTGATTCGGGACCCGTAGACCCCTGGAGGGACAAGTGATGCCGAAAATCAACCGCCGCAAGTTTCTGCAGTCGTCCACCGCGCTGGCCACCGGACTCGCCATGGGCGGTAGCCTGACCCGCGACAAGGAGTTGTTTCAGTTCGTCGGAGAGGCGGAAGGCGCCCAGGACACGCGGAAGCTGGTGCCCACGCAATGCCCCTACTGCGGCGTGGGGTGCCACACCTACTACGTCGTCGAGAATGAAAAGATCGTGGCGTGCATCCCGGACAAGGACTCCCCCGTCAACCTGGGTCTGCAGTGCATCAAGGGCCTCACGGCCGCGGAGTCGCTCTACGTCGACCGGTTGGATAAGGTCCTGATCCGAAAGGACATGTCCAACCCGCTGACCGGGCACGTCTCGAAGACGAAAGGGCGCTTCGATGACGATGTCTTCCGGGTCGGAACATGGGAAGAAGGCATGGAGGTCGTCTCCAACATGGTCGTCGGGGTCGTGAAGAAGCATGGGGGAAACTCCGTCGGGATCTACCAGTCCGGCCAGCTGACCATGGAGGAGCAGTGGCTGGACAACATCTTCTACAAGGGCGTTCTCCAGTCGAACAGCATCGAGGCCAACGCCCGGATGTGCATGACCTCGGCCGTGACGGGCTACATCCACAGCTTAGGCAGCGACCATCCGCCGGGGAACTATTCCGATATCGAAGATGCCGACTTCATCAATCACTGGGGCCATAACGCGCGCGGGTCGCACCCGGTCCTGTTCTGGCGCGTGGCCGCCACCAAGGAGAAACGCAACATCCCGACCATGGTGGTCGACCCGCGCTACACCGGGACCATGGACGGCTACGCCCAGATCAACCCCAACAACAGCCTCTCGATCACCATCCGCCCCAACGGCGATCTCTCGCTCCAGAACGCCATCGCCCACGTCCTGATGAAGGAGTTCCCCCGGGCCGTGGACGAGGCCTTCATCCGGCAGCACACGGACGGGTTCGACGATTACCGCGAAGGCATCATGGCCCGCTACAGCCCGGAGCAGGTCATCGATCGCACGGGGATCGCCCCCTCCGTGGTCAGGCGGATCGCCTCGATCTGGGCGGACGCCACCTTGAAGGGCAAACGCCGCAAGAAAGGCGGCGTTCTCTCTTTCTGGGGGATCGGGTATAACCAGTCGCTCCACGGACAGCACCGCAACATCAACATCATCAACCTCCATCTGCTGACCGGGAACATCGGCAGGCCGGGAGCCGGCCCGTTCTCCATGACGGGGCAACCCAACGCCATGAGCGAGCGCCTAATGGGCGGCCTGACCGGACGGCTTCCGTTCAACGAGGGCATCAAGAACGCCGCCCACCGCAAGAAGATCAACGAGGCCTGGGGCCTCCCGCCGGGACGGCTCGACGTCACCGCCGCCGCTCCGAACAAGGGCATGACCATCGGCATGTTCGAGCGCGCCTTCAAGGGCGATATCAAGATAATGCAGTTCGCCTACGCCACCCACGTGGACCTGCCGGAGGTGGAAACCCTCATCCGGCCCGCCATCACCAGGACGTTCACCTACATGGTGGAGGCCTACCGGCACGCCCCGAACCTGCTCTACGGCGACGTCATCTTCCCCGCCGCCACCCACGGGGAGAAATGGGGGGTGTACCAGAACAGCGAGCGGAAGATGTACGTCACGGACAAGGCCATGGAGCCGCCCGAGAACTGCAGGCCCGATCTGGACGTCATCATCGACGAGGGCAAGTCCATCGCCGGGAAGCTCGGCCTGGACGCGGAGAAGATATTCCCCTACCAGAGGAAGGCGGACGGTTTCTATGACCCCGAAGAGGTTTATCGCGACATCATCCGGGCCAGCAAGGGATCGGACGCGGATTTGACGGGAATGCTGGAGGTGGAAAAGCGGGACAAACTCTCTCCCTATGAGCAGCTCAGGAAGCGCAAGGGGATATTCTATCCCGCACCCACGTATGAGATCGCCAAGGGGGGAGGGATCGCGCGCAAGTACATGGCGCAGGAGACCGGCTGGGCGGACAAGCCCTACAGCGCCTTCCGCCGCAAGAACGGCAGGGCGAAGTTCAAGCTCACCGAGCAGGACTATTCGCGCGCCAAGGAGCTGACGGACATCTTCGCGAAAGCGGGCAAAGACCCGAATTTCTTCGCCGTTGACCACTACGACGTGCTGGTCGAGATGCGCGATGCCGGGCTGACGCCGGAACTGCCGGATTTCGACTACTACGGAAAGTCCATGGCGGAGATCAAGCAGGCCGACAAGTACCCGTTCTGGCTGAACCTGGGCGTCGTCTTCGAACACTTCCACACGACCAAGACGATCCGGGCGGCCACCACCCGCCGGCTGGTGCCGGAACAGTATCTCGAAATGAATCCCCGCGACGCCCGGCGACTGGGAATCGAGGACGGGGAATGGGTCCGGGTCGTGACGCCGCGGGGCAGCTATGAGGCGCGGGCCAGCATCGGCACGAAGAGCAAGGTCAAGCCCGCGCGCAACAAGGTCATGCCGGGGCAGGTGTTCTCCCCGTGGAACCTTTCCGTCGCGGACAGCGCGGATCCCAAGAAGAACCGCTGGCTCGTCAACGCGGTCACGCACCGGGCTTTCGACCCGGTATCCGGCCAGGCGGACTTCAAGCACGTAAAAGCGAGGATCGAGAAGATCTAGAACCCCGGTGAAACGAGAGGGACGGGGAGGGAATTCTCGCCTTCCCCGTCTCTGGGGACCAGGAGGTTTTCGGGAGGTGGGAGATTGGGCCTGAACAGACGGACGTTCCTGCTCGCCGGGGCGGCGGCGCTCACCGGCGTCGCTTCGGTGCTCGCGGCCGGACGGAGGAGTTTCGCGAGGGCCGGGGCGCGTTTTCGCCGCCTCCTTCGCCCGCCCGGCGCGCTGAGCGAGCAGGAGTTCCTCGATCGGTGCATCCGCTGCGCGAGGTGCGCCGCCGTCTGCCCGAACACCGCCATCCAGATGACCGGGTTCGGGGAAGGCCTTCGAAACCTCAACACGCCCTACATCGTTCCCCGCGAACAGGCCTGCATGCTTTGCATGAAGTGCACGGAAGTCTGCCCGACGGGCGCCTTGACGCAAATCGTAGCGGACGCCGACACCGTCCTCTCTCAGGTCAAGATGGGACGCGCGGTGGTGGATCAAGCGATGTGCTACTCCTACCAGGGGCGCACCTGTGGGGTGTGCATTCGCGCCTGTCCCTTTCCCGGGGTGGCCATGAAGACGGGCATGTACGAGCAGCCCATCGTGACGGACGCCTGCGTGGGCTGCGGGCTCTGCGAGCGCGCCTGCATCCACGTCCCCCAGGCGATCCGCATCGTCCCGGCCGAGTCCTGATACCGTGGTGCGCCGGCTCATAAGAAGGGGGATCCAGCTGGGGGCCCTCGGTCTTCTCCTGGCCGTGCCCGCCCTCAACTACGGGGGGATCCTCTACCAGCAGTACGGCAAGAACGGCTACCACAAGATATCCCTGACGGGGACCGTTTTCGAGCAATGGCTCTACCACCTGTTTTCGGTTACGGTCGGGCGCCTGCCGGACCCCGCCGTCCGTTCGATGGACTGGGTGGGCAATTTCGGGTCGTTCTCCGCCTTCGGGTTCCCGATTCTCGATCCGGTGGTCGCGGCGGAGACTGTGCTCCGCACCCCGGGCGCCTGGCCGGCTCTCCTGGCGGGAGCCGCGCTCCCGATCCTCGTGGCCACCCTCCTCGGGCGGATCTTCTGCGGGTGGGTCTGCCCGGTGAACACGCTTCTCGAGGGATTCGACCTCCTGAGACGGCGCGCGCTGCCGAAGATCGGGGTCCGCCCGCCGGACCTCGCCGTCCCCCGGTGGGCCAAGTGGGCGCTGCTGTTCACGGGGCTTGCCGCGGCGGTCGCCTTCGACGTCGCCCTGTGGGCGAACCTCCTCCCCCACGTTCAGATCGGGCGGGACGTGTTCTCCCTGATGGTGTTCGGCGTCACCAACGGCGGCGTCCTGATTTTCTCGGGCGTCATCCTGGGCGAGCTGCTCCTCTCCCGCCGGGCGTGGTGCCGCTCCCTCTGCCCGACCGGCGCGCTTCTGGGCTTCTTCGGCTCGCTGGCCCCCTACCGGGTCCGAAAGGCCGAGCGCTCCTGCATCGACGGCTGCACGGCCTGTGCGAGAGCCTGCCCGATGGGGGTCAACCCGGCAAAGACGTTCTCCCTGGCCGAATGCTACAACTGCGGGGTCTGTACGACCGCGTGCCCCGACGACCTCCTGACCCTGGGATTCGCTCCTCCGCGCAGGCGTTTTCCGGACCGGCTCCTCTCGCGGCTCAAGAAGGGCGTCTCCCTGGGGCTGGGGACGGCGCTGCTCCTGGTTCCGCTCGCCGCTTCCGGCCACCACATGCGGGGAAAGCCCCACTACGGCTATGCCGAGAATTACCCCCAGATTCCCACGCGCGAAACGCGCGTCCGGGTCGGCCGCTACGACATCACCGTGGTGAGCTATTTCTTCGAGGGGCTGCGCCGGCAGACGTCGGACACGCCGGACGACGTGCAGTTCTACGTCAGCCTCACGGACGCCAAGACCGGCCAGAGCTACACGGGTCCCCTGACCATCGAGGTGCGCCGGGGGAAGACCCGGCTCGCGGCCTTCCAGCACGACCGGCCTTTCGAGGAAGCCGTGTACCGGGTCCGCCAGTCGGTGCCGGGACCGGGGCTTTATGACTTACAACTCGTCGCAGACGGGTTCCGGGGGTCCGTCTCGGTCGAAGTCTGGGGCGATACCGTATCATGGATGCCCTACGTGGCGACGGGCGGGGTCGTGCTGTTCGTCCTGCTCCTCTTTTTCCACCGCAGGCGAGCCCGCGCGGCCCGCCGGAGGAAGACGCATGCGGCAACCGGCGCGTAAGACGACCCGGACCCTCGTCTCTCTCCTGCTGCCGGCGACGCCGTCCATGGCTCTATATGACGTTGTAGAACACGTTGAAGCCAGATACGGCGACAGCCTGGCCCGGCGGCCGGTCTGAGTGTGCGCGATGAAGCCAATTGAATTCGACCGACGGACTTTTCTGCAAAAGGGTCCTTTCGCCTTTCTCCAGGCGGTCCTCTCCTCGTCTTCAGCCGAAAGCGCCGACACGCCCCGCCCCCCGCTCCGGCCCCCGGGCGCAGCACCCGAAGAGGAATTCCTGGAACTCTGCTGCGGCGTCGGCGCGTGCGCGGAAGTCTGCCCGGCGGAAGCCATCCGGCTGATCCCGAGAGCGGACGATTCGGGAACCCTCCACCCGGTCATCGTCCCCCAGGAGGCCGCCTGCATCGTCTGTGAGGACCTCGCCTGCATGAAGGCCTGCCCGAGCGGCGCCCTCACCCTGGTGCCCCGCGAGGAGATCCGCATCGGCCTGGCGCAGGTGAACCCCGAGCGCTGCCTCGCCTGGAGCGGGACGGACCCGGGGTGTGATTACTGCGTGGACCGTTGCCCGCTCGGGTCGGGAGCCATCCGCCTCGAGCGCGCGGGGCCGGTGCGGGGTCCCGTAGTCGAGAAAGGGTGCGTCGGTTGCGGCGTGTGCGAGTATTTCTGCCCGGCGCAGCCCTCCGCCATCCGGGTGTACGGCTGCTGAATCCCGCCTGAAACATCCGGTTCCGCCTGCTGCGCGGCGGCAAATGAATTGACGGAACCAAGCACCCTGCCCCTCGGTACGAAGCATAAAATTCCCGCACATTCCCGAAAAGATGATTTTTCTCCGGCTGCAGCCGGGAAAATGCAGGGTGTATGCCTCTCGAGGTATGCGTGCAACAAGGCAGGCCGCAACGTGGTGCGGTTGACGAGGAAGCGCACCTTCACGGCTGAAGGCGGAGGCACCCTGCGGGACGGATGATCCAGAGCCGGATATGAAATCGACTGCGGGCGTGTTACGTTGCGCGCTTTGTGTACGCGCCGCCGGGACAGCCGGACGGGCGCGCCGCGCTTCGGCCATTGCTCGAGATGGAGACCGAATCCTCATGAGCCGCGTTTCCACCACCGATATCCATCCCGGTCGCGGCGCCGTACTCGCGGTGGTCGTGGCCGGTTGCCTGATCTCGCTCATCGGATTCGGGGTCCGCGGAAGCTTCGGGCTCTATCTCGATCCGATGACGGTCGCGAACGGGTGGTCGCGCCAGACCTTCGCGTTCGCGATGGCGGTCCAGAACCTGTTGTGGGGGATCGGCGTCCCGGTCGCCGGGGCCATCGCGGACCGCTACGGAGCCGCGCTGGTAATCGCCTTCGGCGCTGTCGTCTTCGCCATCGGCGTTGCAGGCATGGCGGTGTCGGATAGCGGAATCGCACTCCTGTTGAGCGGCGGCATCCTCGTCGGCCTCGGGGTCGCGTTCACCTCGTTCTCGCTCGTGCTCGCCGCCATCGCGCGGGTCGTGGGGCCGGAACGCCGCTCGCTCGCCCTCGGCTTCGGAACCGCGGCCGGCTCGCTCGGCCAGGTGATCTTCTCCCCGCTCACCCAGTCCCTGATATCGAGCTACGGATGGTACGACTCGCTCCTGGTGATCTCCCTCGTCACGCTGGTCATGATTCCGCTCGCCTTCACCCTGCGGGGTACCAGCAAGGCAGTCGGCGAGCCGGACTCGGGCCAGACGCTCGGGGAAGCGCTCGGCGAGGCGATGAGCCATCGCGGCTACGTGCTCCTCACCATCGGGTTCTTCGTGTGCGGGTTCCACGTTGCGTTTATCGTCGTGCACTTCCCCGCCTACGTCACCGATCTCGGCCTCTCGCCGCATGTGGGCGCCTATGCGATCTCGATCGTCGGACTGCTCAACATCCTTGGCGCGTTCGCCTCGGGCGCCATCGGCCAGCGGTTCAGCAAGAAGATGAGTCTTTCCGTCATCTATCTGGCCCGGGCGCTGGTCATACTCGCGCTCCTGATGGCCCCGGTGAGGGACCTCACGATCTACCTGTTCGCCGCATCGATGGGGATGCTGTGGCTCTCGACGGTCCCGCTGACCACCGGCATCGTCGCGCAGCTCTTCGGGTTGAAATACATGGCGACCCTCTCCGGCATCGTGCTCCTGGGCCATCAGATCGGAAGCTTCGTCGGCGTATGGATGGGCGGGGTGATCCACGATCGCACCGGCTCCTACGACCTGATGTGGTGGGCCGCCGTGTTCCTCGCGGTGTTCGCGGCAGTCCTCCATCTGGCCATTGACGAGAAGCCTGTCCCCCGTCTCGCGCTGGATGAGGGCTGAATAAGGCGGGACGCAACCAGCCGGAAACCGATCGGTCGCTGCTGAGGTCGGGCGCAGACCCCAGGGCACGGCACAAGAAGGAGAGAACCCCCTGGAACTACACCCAGAGGAACGAGGGAGCAGCGTTCGATGAGGTCATGGTTCAGCCCCTCGTTTCAATGTAAGGACCATGCGATCCTGGCAGATAGAACAGGCGTGTCCACTGGCCAGGCATGATAATAGGCAGAGTGCCGGGAGACTTAACCCTCATTACAGCGGGCCGTCGTTTGAATCAGAAAACCGGCGTTTCCCGGTAGGTGCCCCAGACCGACTTCAGTTTCTCGACGATATCTCCCATTGTTGCGCCCTCGCGCACAAGTTCGATTGTGACGGGCATGATGTTCCGCGTCTCGTCCTTTGCGACCGAGACGAGCTCCTCCAGAAGCATCTCGACCCTGGCGTCGTCGCGTTCGGCGCGCACCCTCCTCGTCCGCGCGATCTGCCGATCGGCGGTCGTGGAATCATAGGGATGGGTCTCAATCTCCTGGTTTTCGTCCTCCTCGACCATGGTGTTGACCCCGATGACCGGCTTCTCGCCGGATTGCTTGCGCAAGGCGGTCTCATAGGCGAAGTCGGCGATCTGCTTCTGGAACCAGCCTTCCTCGATCAATTTTATCGTGCCGCCGTTCTCGTCCACATAGTCGATAATCTCGAAAATGCGCGTCTCGAACTCGTTGGTCAGGCTCTCGAGGTAGTAGGAACCGCCCACCGGATCGATGACGTTGGTGACGTTTGTTTCCTCCGCGATTATCTGCTGCGTGCGCAAGGCCAGCCGCATGGCGTCCTCGGTCGGAATCGCGAACGCTTCGTCATAGCCGTTCGTGTGCAGCGACTGGCAGCCGCCAAGAACCGCGGCGAGGGCCTGGAACGCGGTGCGCACGATGTTGATACGGAATTGCGGCTTGGTCAGGGTCGCGGCCGCGGTCTGGCAATGGAAGCGAAGCCGCATCGATTCGGGGTTCTTGGCACCGAAGCGCTCTTTCATGATCCTGGCGTAACAGCGGCGCAGCGCCCGGAACTTGGCGACCTCCTCGAACAGGTCCGCCTGCGAGACGTAGAAGAAAGCGAGCCTCGGCGCGAACTCGTCGACGTCCATACCGGTCTTCAGCACTTCCTCCACGTAGACGATCAAGTTAACCATGGTGAAGGCGGCCTCCTGCAAGGGCGAGGCGCCGGCTTCTGAGATGTGATAACCCGAGATATTGATCGGGTTGTACCGCTTCATATTGCGGCCGCAGAAGGATATGCAGTCGCGCACGATGCGGACCGATGGCGCGATCGGATAGATGAACTCCTTCTGCGCTATATACTCTTTCAGGATGTCCGCCTGGATGGTGCCTGAGAGCCGGTTCAGGTCGAGGCCGCGCTTCTCGGCCAGCGCCACGTACATGGCGAGCAGGATCCAGGCGCTGGGGTTGATGGTCATCGATACGGAGATGTTCTCGAGATCGATGCCGTCGTACAGCGCCTCCATGTCGGCGAGCGTATCCACGGCCACGCCTTCGCGGCCCACCTCGCCATCGCTCATCGGATGGTCGGAGTCGTAGCCCATGAGCGTGGGCATATCGAAGTCGGTCGACAGGCCCGTCTGCCCCTGCGAGATCAGGTATTTGAAGCGTTTGTTGGTGTCCTCGCCGGTGCCGAAACCGGCGATCTGCCGCATGGTCCACACCCGGCTGCGATACATCGTCGGGTAGGGCCCGCGCGTGAAGGGGTAGCGTCCCGGCAGGCCGATATCCTCGAGCGGCGTTTCGGCAGTATCGGCGGCGGTATAGACGCGCTGCACCGGAAAATCGCCGATGGTGAAGAATTGCTCCTTGCGCTCGGCCTGTTTCTTCAGGAAGGCGGCGACCTCGTTGCCCTCCCAACCCTCGATCTCGCTCCGGAGCTTCTCAAGCGAATCTGGAGTGAACATCTCGTTCATGGTCTCCCTCTCCTTCGAGCGTCGTCGAGAGCAATTCTTCCGCCAGAGTATAGGGGTCGCTCTCCCGGCGCATGAGCTGTTCGGCAAGTTTCGCGCTCGCTGCCGCTGCAGCGGCATTGAATCGATCATACAACAGATTTTCGGCGGTCTTGCGCAGCCGGAATTCTGCGATGCTTTTGCGCCGCGCACGGCCCGCATCCGTATCCGAGGTCAGGTCGCGATGCCGGGCAATCGCCCCCAGCAGTTCGTCGAGCCCTTCACCGGAAACAGAGCTGGTGCCGATCACGGGGACGGCCCAGTCGGATGGTGCTTGCTCGTGTATTCCGAGCGTCAGCATTTGCTTCAAATCGGTCAGCGTCCGATTGGCGTCGCTGCGGTCGCATTTCGACACAACATGGATGTCGGCGATCTCCAGAAGGCCCGCCTTGATCGCCTGGACCTCGTCGCCGAGGCCGGGCGCGGAAACCACCACCGTCGTGTGGGAAGCCCGCACGATCTCGACCTCGTCCTGGCCCACGCCGACGGTTTCCAGAATGATGACCCCGAAACCGGCGGCATCGAGAATATCGACCGCCTCGAGAGCCGCGCGCGCCATGCCGCCGGTCGCCCCGTGCGTCGCCATGCTGCGGATATAAACCCCGGGGTCGGCGCTTAAGTCGCTCATGCGGATGCGGTCTCCCAGGATGGAGCCGCCGGAATACGGGGAGGATGGATCAACCGCAATGATGCCAACCTTATCACCACCCGAACGCAGCCTTTGCGCAAGCAGACTTACGAGTGTGGATTTTCCGCCCCCGGGCACCCCTGTCACTCCGACGAGGTGCGCGCCTCCGGCGAGTTTGTGAATTTGGGCGAGTGCGCCGCGCGCTTCCGCCAGGCCCGACTCTGCGCGCGATATGAGGCGACCGATCGCGGCCGGCTCGCCCCTTTGAACGCGGGCGACGAGTTCCACGGAAGGGACATAGGTTCCCATCAGCGGGTTTCTTCATCCAGTTGTGTCTGCATCTGGTGGAAGACGGCGCGATCGTCGATCACGCGGCGCGCCTTGAAATCCGTTCGGGGGATCGAGCCCGGCTCGACGATCTCCACCCCCGTCCGCAGTCCGAGCACCTTCTGCAACTGGTGCCCAACCTCCGTGCAGAACCGGGCGGCGGCCTCGGGCTTGGCGAAGGTCTCCGTGTCGGCCTCGACGCGCAGCAGCAACTCGTCCATTGCCGCCTCGCGGCTGATCACGATCCGGTGCTCTCCGCCGTAGTGCGCAAGTTCGTTGAGCGCGGCGTCTATCTCGCTTGGGTAAACATTCTCGCCGCGGATCGTGAACATGTCGTCGATGCGCCCGAAAATACCGTGCGGCAGGCGCGGATAGGTGCGTCCGCACGGGTTCGGTTCGTCCACCCACCGGGTCAGGTCCCCCGACGCCAGGCGGATCATCGGCTGGGACGCGCGCTCGAGATGGGTGTACACGGGCGTTCCCCGTTCCCCGTAGGGGACCCGGCGCATGGTTTCGGGATCGCACACTTCCGTGTAAATGACGTCCTGCCAGCAGAGCATTCCGTCCGTCTCGGCCGAACTCGCCACGTTCATCCACGGACTCATCTCGGCCATGGAACCGCTGTCGTAAACCCTGGCCCCGTAGAGCCCCTCGATACGCTCGCGAATGGCCGGGATCGAGGCGCCGGGTTCACCGGAGAAGAACATGATTTTGAGCTGCATGTCGCGAGGGTTCAGGCCCTCGTCTTCCGCGACCTGGGCGAGGTGCAGGGCGTAGGTCGGCGTACCGTAGAAGGCGGTGGGCTTCAGCATGTCGAGCCATTGCACGCAGCGCGCCGACATGCCGGACGCGCCGGCGCCGAACGGGAAAGCCTTTGCGCCGAGGCGTTCTGCGCCGGCGAGCGCCCCCCAGCTCCCCATGTAGAGAGAAAATACGGCGGCAATACAAATCGTATCCCCGGGGCGCAGACCCATGCCCCACATGATGCGCGCATGCGCGTTGGCTATGGCGCGCCAGTCGCCCTGTGAGATGGCGAAGGCGGTGGGCCGCCCGGTCGTGCCGCTGGTGCCGTGGATGTGAAAGACTTGCCCCTCGTCCACGCAGAGGTAATCACCGAAGGGCGGATGGCGCTGCTGGGCCTCGCGCAAGTCCTTCTTGGTCAGGACCGGGACCTTCTCCTCGAAGTCCTCGAGCGACTTGAGCTGCCCCGGGTGAAAACCGGCCTCATCCCATTTGTGGCGATAGAGGGCTGCATGCTCGTAGGCATAGGCGCAGACCTGCTGAAGACGCTCCAGGATGGCCTTCTCCCGGTCTCCCGCCGGCATCGTCTCCCGCCGGGGGAACCAGTAGCGGCCCTCCGGAGCCGGGAGAAAGTTCTCGTCGTAAGCGGGTGGGAATGACCAGGATTCCATGGATATCGGCTCAGCGCGCGCCGCGCTCCTCCACGAGACTGGTCAGTGTATCGATAATCGATTGGGGTGGCGTATCCTGCAGCAATACCTCGCTTACTCCCATTTTCTTTAGATTGACCACATCTTCGTCCGGCATAACACCACCGGCCACGACGATCATGTCATCGGCGCCGCCTTCCCGAAGCAGGTCGAATATCTTGGGGAACACCGTCATCTGCACGCCGGACAAGAGACTCACGCCCAGCACGTCAACATCTTCCTGTACGGCGGCAGTCACCACCTCTTCCGGTGAGCGGTGAAGTCCGGTGTAGATCACGTCCATGCCGGCGTCCCGCAGGGCGCGGGCGACGATCTTGACACCCCGGTCGTGACCGTCGAGACCCACCTTCGCCAGCAGGACGCGAATTGGTTGGCTCATGAGGCGTTCCTCATCGGGTTCTTATTTGGATGCGAAAACAGCATACAACCTGCAAAAAAAGCGCCATACTGTCAAGGAGATACAGAATCGCCCCGGGGGAAGGAACGATCTCGCGGACGCTTTTGCTCACCCGGAAACACTCGCCCGGAAGTGACAAAAATCATTGCGAGCGGCTTGGAAAGAGTTGATGTTCGGCTTTTTGCAATTATTTCTCGTTCGGCTACAGTGGTGAGGCGCGCATACTGGCCGATGGCTGAAAGGAGTCCGAGATGAACGCATCTGCGACAGATGGTCGGAAACCCCTGGAGTGGGCGGATTTTCCGGAGGGCTTCACGCCCTTCTTCCTCGACCCGACGGGGGCGCGGCTCGATACGAAGGAACTCTCCCCGGGGGTGTACGCGCTGCTTTCCTCCGTCCCGAACGTGGACAACGCCGGTTTCGTCGTGGGCGAGAGAGACGTGCTGGTGGTCGACGCCCACATCAACCCGGCCATGGCGCGCCAGATTCAGGAGCGGGTGCGCGAGGTGACCGACAAGCCCATGCGCTACCTCGTCAACTCGAACTACCACGGGGACCACACCTTCGGGAACTGCGCGTTCCCGGTGGAGACGCTGATCATCCAGCACCGCATGACGGCGGCGCTCGTCCCCTGGCACGAGGAAGAGAAACGCTTCATGCTGCCCTGCGTGGGGAACGACCCGAAGATTCTGGAGGAGGTGGAGCTGCGCCGCGCCGACGTCGTCTTCGGCGACTTCCTGCAAATCGACCTGGGGGGCAAGGTGGTGGAACTGCACCATTTCGGCCCGGCGAACACCCCCGGCGACACCATCACCTACGTCCCCGAGGCGAAGGTCGCCTGGACGGGCAACATGACGGGCGGAAACCTCATCGTCCCCCTGGAAAGCGACGCGCCGACCTACATGAACTCGATCGCGCGCCTCGCCCAGACTCTTGAGGTCGAAACCCTCATTCCCGCCCACAACCCGATGTCGGGGCCGGAACTCCTGGGCGGATACATGCAATACCTGAGTGACGTGACCCAGGCCGTGCGGGGGGCGCACAGCGCCGGGTGGACGCTCGCCGAGGCGATGGAGCGAATCACGCTCGACCTCGAGAGGCCCTACGCCCCGCCCGCGGATCACCCGCGGTTCGACTTCTTCGGGGATCTTCACAGCTACGCCGTGATGAAGACCTACCAGTCCCTCGCGGGGTGACGGCGCCAGAGTGCGGAACTTTTAAGGCTGCAACATCCAGCTCGCGCAGCGACCTGGAAAGAACGCCGGGATGAGCGTTTTGGATTGCTTTGTTTAGTGCCTGTAATCCCCTCCCCGGACGGTGAGATGCGCCCGGATTTTGCGCGTAGACACTTGCAAACTCTTCTGATATATTGAAAGCATCAAATGCCTTCAAATCATCCCATCAGATAGACATACGGAGGTTTAATACGCGCTAGTCAATCTCTTTTACAAGGAGGTTCAAGATGCGCTACACAATCTCTATCAGGCGTCGGTTTCAGATTTCCGCAACAGTTCTTGCATTCGCTCTTGCATCCATAGTCGTCGCGCCCTTCGGCGGTCATGCCGAGGCGGCGAAAGTATTGCGGCTGGGCGTGCTCGGCCCTCTTACCGGCGATCTTGCGTTCGGTGGTCAATTTCAGCTCAAGGGGGCCCAACTGAAGGCCGAAGAGCTGAACAAGATGCAGGACAAGGTCAAGATCGAGATCATCGCCGAGGATGACGAATCCAAATGCGACGTCTCGGTATCGGCTGCGCGCAAGCTCATCACGCGTGACAAGGTTCATGCGCTACTCGGAGCATGGCAAAGCACCTGTACGCTCGCTATCGTTCCGATCACCGCAGCGGCGAAAATTCCGCAATACACAACGAGTGTTGCGGGGCCGATTACCCAGCAGGGTTCCAAGTGGATCTTCCGGGTTGCTATTCCGACCAAGGGCTTGAATATCGCAACTGTCAGTTACGCCGCAAAGAATCTTGGTCTGAAAAAGATTGCCATCCTCTCGTCCAATGAGGAGGTCGGAAAATCCTTTTCCGCCAGCACTGTCGCTGTATTGAAGACGCTTGGGCTCAAGCCCGCGGCGAGAGAGGAATACGCGCGCGGCGACAAGGACTTCACGGGCCAACTCGGCCGCATCAAGGCCTCAGGCGCGGATGCGGTCATCATGGCGACGGGATTCCAGGAGCAGGCCATCATTGCCCGCCAGGTGAAAGAACTCGGTATGAAGGTCCGGCTTCTCGGCGGCGACACCATTGGCGGGAATCCGAAGTTCGTGGAACTTGGCGGCAAGCACGTCGAGGGAATGGTGTTCGCCACGACCTTCATCCCCGTAAGCGCCGACAAGCGTCTGGCGCCCTTCATGAAGGCGTACATCGCGAAATTCAAGGAACGTCCCGACCCCTGGGCCGGCGAGTTCTATGATGCGGTGGGCATCGTATTCGAGGCGGTCAAGGCCAACGGCTACGTCCCTGACAGCAAACAGATAGGCGCGTTTACGCGCAATCTCACTAGCGCGAAGAACAGCTACAGCGGCATCCTGGGCAACGTCTATTTTGCGGAAAACGGAGACGGCGCCTGGGTTCCGATCATCGGGGAAATTGTCGACAGCAAAAATCCCGATGGAGAGTTTTGGCGGTCTCTCGGTCGATAGCGTTTACTTGAAGCTCACGGCAGTCCGGTTGCCTGCGACGGGACTGCCGTGAGTGGTTTTCGGGCCGGCGATTTGAGGATAGACGGCCTGAGCGGCGGAAGATCGGCGCGAAAGCTGTCAATTACGGATGGTGTTGCGTCCCGAATGGCCGAGGTTCCGCGCCTGACAAACTTTCCCCAAAATTCTCCGCCTTGATTGATGACCTGCGATGAAAACCCGCTGCGGCAGGGCGGAAACGATGGAGGAGGTGTCCGGATGACAGGAAAACCGGACGAATGGGATTCGTAACACGGCCGGATCACTAGAATCAGACCGTCGGATGCCCGCGGTGGAGACTCCAGATCAATACGAACGACGCGGAACGGTGAAATGGGGATAGATTTACATATCGTCACGCAGCAGGTTGTCGGCGGGCTGGCGGTCGGCTGCGTTTACGCCCTGATCGCTCTTGGCTTCACGATGATGTTGCGGGCCACCGAACTCGTCAACTTCGCACAGGGCGAACTGGTGATGTCAGGCGCCTTCATCGGTTATACCCTCCTGGTGGCGACACCGCTGCCGTATCTAGCCGTATTCATCATAGCGAGTATCCTGACGGGCATTCTGGGCATGTTGGTGGAACGCGTGGCCCTTCGCCCGATACGGCTACGGCAATCACCGCTCTTGAATCTGCTCATCGCGACAATCGGGATCGGGATATGCCTTCGGCTGGTCTCGCAACTGATATGGGGTGCCGCGCCGCTGCGCTACCCGGTTTCCGTCGGTCAGGTAGGTCATCTCGTCGTGGCCGGGCTGCCGATGAGCATTCAACATATCTGGATCATCGCCCTCGCCATCCTCTCGATGCTGGCTCTTCATTACTTCTTTGAGCGAACGCTTCCCGGCATCGCCTGGCGGGCATCGGCATACGATTCCTATACAGCGGAGATTATGGGTGTAAGTTTCGATCGCGTCGTCACGATGACTTTCGGCATCAGTTCCATGCTGGCGGGCGCCGCTGGCGTCCTCATCGCGCCGTTGTTTTTCGTCGCACAGGAACTTTGGCTGCAGGGGCCCCGGGCATTCGCCGGTGCGGCGCTGGGGCAGTTTCATATACTCGGTACGATGATCGGCGGTCCCATCCTGGGACTGCTGGAGACTTTCGCCGCGGGTTACATTTCATCCGCTTACAAGAACGGGATTGCCTTCGGGATCACCATCGTCGTGCTGATGCTCGTAGCGATCCCTCGAATGCCGCGTGGCGGGAGCCTGGTGTTCAGGTACGGACGGCAATCCATAGCGGAATTGTTCGAGTTGAACGACAGGCAGGCCGCCCATCTGAGGTACGGCACGCTCGCCGCGCTCGGCGTCGTCGCCTTTGCGTTGCCGCTGCTCCTGGATACATATGAGACCTATCTCGTCACGCTCATCCTCATCTATGCCACGGGCGCCCTCGGACTGCAGCTCGTCATCGGATACGCCGGGGCCATCATCGTCGGTCATGCGGCGTTCCTGGGAATTGGCGCCTACACATCGGCGATCCTGACCGTTTACTTCGGCGTTCCATTCCTCCTCGCAATCATAGCGGCGGCTATCGTCGCCGCAGTATTCGGATTGCTGTTCGGGCCGATATTGAGGCTGCCGACTCATTTTTGTGCCATCGCGACCTTGGGTTTTGGCGAGATCATGCATCTCGTGTTCATTAACTGGAAGAAAGTAACGAACGGAATGTCGGGCATCAGCGGTATTCGAAAACCGTCCATCGGCGCCTATGTGTTCGAGGAAGGCGCGCCCTTCTATTTTCTGACGATAGCCGTCCTGGTGATTGTCTACGCGGCGCTGCAGCGACTGATAAGGTCACGTTATGGCCGTGGTTTGATCGCGGCCCGCGAGAACGAACTGGCTTCTATCTCCATGGGAGTGAATGTCGCCTGGTACCGGACGCTCTCTTTTTGTATCGCTGCCGGCTGCGCCGGGATTGCAGGTTCGCTGTATGCCCACTTCTTCTCCTATATCAGTCCGGATTCCTTCACGATCCTGCAGTCGATCGCATTTCTTACGATGGTCGTGATTGGCGGTCTCGGCAGCTTCGCCGGCGCCGTTATCGGGGCGTTCTTCGTCCTTGGCATCCCGGAAATGCTGCGCGCGCTCGCGGAGTATCGAATCCTGATCTTCGGGCTGCTTCTTATCACGTTCATGGTGTTCTTGCCGGGGGGACTGGCGGACCTCGTCCACCGTTTGCTGTCCACGTTTAGACGCAAGGAAGTATCTCCCGGACTCTCGGTTGCCGGTTCGGAGACAAGCGAAATCCTGGCCGCCAATCCGGTGAAAGACAATGTCAATCCTTAAGGTGGATGATCTGACCGTGAATTATGGAGCGCTCAGGGCTCTCTCGAGCGTATCGCTCGAGATTGGCACTGGCGAGATTCACGGGCTGATTGGTCCGAACGGATCGGGAAAGACGACCCTTTGCAACGCAATCACGGGGTTTTTGCGCCAGAAATCAGGAGAGGTCGTTTTTAACGGCCGGAATATCAGTTCGACAAAAGCATACAACATGGCCGGGCTGGGTATTTCGCGCACCTTTCAGGACCTTCAGGTGTTTTCGGAAATGACGGGGCTTGAGAACGTGATGGTCGGCTATCATGGCAGGAGCCGCAGCGGTGTCATCGGCGGGGTCTTTCGCCCGCCCCGGGTCGTGCGGGAAGACTCGGAGATCAGGGACAGGGCGTATGAGGCGCTTGAATCCGTGCGGCTCGCTCATCTTGCCAACCGGCCGGCAAACCGGATGTCGTTCGGACAACAACGCATGCTGGAACTTGCTCGAGCGCTGGTTTCCAATCCGCTGCTTATCCTGCTGGACGAGCCGGCCGCGGGATTGAGTCCGGTGATGTACGAGCGGCTCACCGAAATCCTGGATAACCTGCGTGCTCGCGGGAAGACGAGCATATTGCTGATTGAGCACGTCATCCGCCTAGTGATGAGCATTTCCGACCGGATCACGGTTCTCGATCATGGCGAGAAGATCGCCGAGGGGACACCCGAGGTTGTTCGCAAGGATCCGAATGTAATCGAGGCCTATCTGGGCAAGGCGATGAAGTATGTTGACGCTTGACAATATCTGGGCCTCGTATGGCCCCGTACAGGTACTGAGCGGGGTCTCGCTCGACGTTCCCGCCGGCAAGGTCATTACCCTGCTTGGCGGTAATGGCTCGGGAAAATCAACAACGCTGAAAACAATCGTTGGCGCCGTGAAGGCGAGCGCCGGCAGCATTCGATACGAGGATAAGGAAATCTGCGGTATGGAACCTCGTGAAATCGTTCCAATGGGCATATCTCTTGTGCCGCAGGGTCGCCGCATCTTCGCGCCACTGACGGTAATGGAGAACCTGAGGCTCGGCGCTTACGCGCGGCGGCGCCAGGAGAAATCGAAGGACGATTTCGAGTCAATCTACGAACGGTTTCCGGAGGTTCGCCAATGGCTTAAGCGCAAGGGCAATACGCTCAGTGTCGGACAACAGCAGCTCGTCGCATTTGGACGCGGCCTGATTTCGCGGCCGAAGCTTCTGCTGCTCGATGAACCTTCGTCGGGGCTTGCGCCGATCCTCGTCGAGCGTCTGGGCGAAATTATCATGAAACTGAAGGAGGCCGGAATGACGATTCTTCTGGTCGAACAAAATGTCCATCTGGCGCTCTCGGTCGCTGACTTCGGGTACATATTGCGCGACGGCAAGATCTCCATGGCCGGGCCCACCGCCAGTCTTATCGGAGACGGTGACCTGATACGCCACTATCTAGGGGGTTAAGTTTTTGCAACCGTCTGACAACCGGTCATCACGAGTCTCAAGATAGGAGAATCCGATTATGCCCAGGACAATACAAGACCCGAGACTGCCTCCGCCATCAGGACCTTACTGTTACGCGTTCCGGGCGGGGAGTTACATCTTTCTTGGCGGGATGCCGGGCATCACGACGGAAGCGTTGATAGTCGACGGCATCCCGAATGGCCGAATGGCCGGAGAAACGCCCGGCCGGGCCGACATGGAAGCCCAGACGCGCCAGGCCATCGAATCTTTGAAACTCTCCGTTGAGATTGCCGGCGGTAAGTGGAGCGACGTTCTTCGGCTGAATCTGTTCCTAGAAGGCTGGAAAGAGATCGGGCCATTCGTCGAAGCGTACGAGAAGCACCTCCCCCCGGCCGAACCGGCTGACACGCTCACCGGCTACGGCCTCTATATGCCTTCGATGATCATGGAAATCGAAGGGTTTGCCGGCGCCGGAGAAACCACGCCACTCCAGCCGGCCGGGAAGCAGGCGCATGAATATGCGCCGTCCTATGTTGGCAGGAGGATGGGCGACCTGTTGTGCCTGAGTGCGCGGCTGCCGCTCGACGCCCAGGGCGAGGTCGTCTCGCCAGGCAATGCCACGGCGCAGACCGAGGCAATCCTCGAGGGTATTGGAGACATATTGTCGAAAAACGGCGGATCCTTGGGGGACGTCATCCGCCTGCGGGTGTTCGTCCGTGACATGAGAGACGTGGAGGTTGTAGAAGCGGCTATCGCCGACGCATTTGGGGACCCAATACCTATCACGACGATCGTGACGGCGGCATTGCCGATTCTCGAAGCCGACGTAATGATAGAGCCGACCGCATACCTAGGTGAGAAAGAGTACCGGACGGGGCCCGGAAACGCACGAGGCGTCTTGGCCGGTGAGATGATGATCTCCAACGGAATTCTCAGCGTGGATGACGAAGGCGGCGTGCGCGATCCCGGTGACATCCAGAAGCAGACGCGAAACGTCCTTGCCAATGTGGAGCACCTGCTGAAAGAGTTCGACATGGAGGTGTTGGACGTCGCGCAATCGCAGGTATCGCTGACCGATTTCCGCGACTATGACGCCTACAACGCCCTCTACAGGAACTTCTTCGCCTTTCCGTTCCCCGCCAGGAACTCGGTCGAAGCTGGATTGGGGAAAATTTCGCATTACGGCTTAAAGTACCAGATCGAGGTTACGGCGATCCGCAATGCCTCGACCGAAGGGCTGGTCGTGACGGCCGAGGACAGCTTCTACTTCAGGCGCATCGAATTGGAAGGGAAAGCGTAAATCGCCGGTCCAAATCTACTTGGTAAGGGATTTGTCCTTGGGTGTATCAATCAGGTTTAAGTTTCATTTCCGCCGAAGCTTTAACGAATAATATTGCGAGAGCACCAACCGCCCATAAAGATGCGGCGCCAGGCTATTTCCGTAGGTCAAGAAACTCATGCAGTTTATTGAAATTCTCTTTCTGCATGTAAATAAAACGCAAGCGTACCAATTCAAGGTCCCGCAAATCCCGGCGGGTCCTTGCCGGATTGTCGTGCAGACTTCTTCGCGGATCCGACTTGCGCCTATGGCGCGACCCGTTCGAAACCCACCATCAGAATCCCGGTTCGAACAGGGAACGGCCGCCGGAACGCTCATCTCCCGCATATGGCGGGCTTTTTTATCTTTCGGTATTTCTCCAATCCGATGAACTCCCGGAAACATCCGGGAAACAATCCCGAAACTCCGAATTAACGATCACGAAACTCACAAGACACTTGTTGCCCGTACCCTCATGAATGTAGCAATGGGGCGGCAGCGTTCATTCGGCTCGAATCTTCATCCGCATGGGTCACTATTTTTCCCAGAGCCCGCAACGCCGGGCGCAACGAAGGAGATGAGCAATGAACAGGGACGTATCGGATAACAAACAGTTCAAACGCCGCGATTTTCTGAAAATCGGAGCAGGCGCCGCCGCCGGGGCAGGGTTGTTACCGCTTCTCAAATACCTGCCCGCCGAGGCCGCTGCCGGCCGCGATACCCTCGTGGTCGTAATCGGTAACGGGCCCAACAGCATGGACATCCACAGGAAAGGAACCAACCGGCCGAGCTACCAGGTCGCCGTGAACATCTACGACCGCCTCGTCACCTATGGGCGCAAGAAGCTGCCCGACGGCAACGTCATGTACGATTATCAAAAGATCGAGCCTGAGTTGGCCGAATCCTGGAGCTTTGCGCCGGACGGCATGTCCGTCACCTTCAAGATTCGCAAAGACGCCAGGTTCCATGACGGAAAACCCGTCACCGCCCATGACGTGAAATGGTCTTTCGACCGCGCGGTTTCACTCGGCGGTTTTCCGGCCGTGCAGATGAAGGCGGGTTCGCTCATCAAGCCCGAGCAGTTCTCCGCCGTTGATAAGTACACATTCAAAATCAACTTTATCCGCAAGAGCAAGCTCACGCTGCCCGACCTGGGCGTTCCCGTACCCCTCATCATCAATTCGGTTGCCGCCAAGGCCAAGGCCACGAAGGCCGACCCGTGGGCGACCGACTATCTGCACAAGAACCCCCAGGGGGGCGGGGCCTTCAAGCTGGGGCGTTGGAAGCCCGGCCAGCAGACGGTCTACATTCGCAACGATGAGTGGAAGTCGGGCCCCCTGCCCGGCGTGAGGCGGGTGATCGTCCGCGAGGTGGCGTCCGCCTCCACGCGCCGCGCCCTCCTGCTTCGAGGAGACGCCGACGTGTCCCTCGATCTCCCCCCGAAAGACACCAAGGAACTCACGAGCAACAAAAAACTTAAAATTGCCGGGGTTCCCATCGAGAACTGTATCCACGCTGTCGGGCTGAACCTGAACTTCAAGCCCTTCGCCGACGTGCGGGTCCGCCAGGCAATGGCCTACGCCATGCCTTATGAGAAGATATTCAAGGCGGCGGCCTATGAGCGCGGCCTGCCGCTGTGGGGAGCGAAATCCGCTGATCCCGCCGGCACGCTGTGGCCCCAGCCCTTCCCCTACGACACCGACCCGGACAAGGCGAAGGCTCTGCTCAAGGAGGCCGGTTACGCGAAGGGCTTCAAGGTCACGCTGTCGTTCAACCTGGGTCTCGCCTACTGGACGGAGCCGACGGCGCTTCTCATCCAGGAGGGCCTTGGAAAAGTGGGGATTGAAGCGAAACTCGATAAGATCCCCGGCTCGGGCTGGAGGACGAAGGCGCTCGTGGAGAAGAAGCTCCCGATGCATCTCAAGAACTTCGGGGGCTGGCTGAACTATCCCGAGTATTATTTCTTCTGGGCCTACCAGCCCAAGCGCCTTTTCAATTCGATGAACTACGACAACCCGAAGCTGAACAAGCTGGTCGACGAGACGCTGCACATGCCGGTGGGCAGCCCCGGCTACGCAGACAACGTCAAGGCGTTCATCAAAATCGCCTTTGAGGACGTTCCCCTCATCCCGCTCTGGCAGCCCTATCTCGACGTAGCGATGCAAAAGGACGTAGCGGGTTACGAATACTGGTTCCACCGTCAACTCGACGTGAGACCGTTCAAGAAGTTGCCGAAAAAGGCCTGAAGCCGGCTCGCAACAAAGCAGCGCGTCCTTTGAAGGGGGGGACGATGTGATGAAAGGCGATTCCCTACTCCTGATCGGCCGGCGTCTCCTGCAGGCGGCGCCGGTCGTGATGGGGATCATCGTGGTGACGTTCATTCTGACGCGGGCCCTGCCGGGCGACCCGGCGGTATTCTTCGCCGGGCCCGCGGCGGATGAGAAATCCATCGCCGAGATACGCGCCTCGCTGGGACTCGACAAGAGCTGGCTCGAGCAATTCTGGATCTACCTCCATAATCTCTCACGCGGAGACCTGGGCAAATCCATCAGTACGGGCCAGCCCGTCACGGAAGAGCTCGCCACGCGGCTTCCGGCTTCGCTCGAGCTCACGCTCATGGGCCTGTTTCTCGCCGTCGCCATCGCCATCCCTTTGGGAATACTGGCGGCCACGCGGCCCAACTCACTCGTCGATCATCTCTGTCGCCTCGTTGTGACTATCGGAGTTTCGCTGCCTACCTTCTTCACCGGGTTGTTCCTCGTCTATATCTTCTATTTTCTGCTAGGACTCTCGCCCGCTCCCCTCGGACGCTTGAGCATCATCCACATCGCTCCTGATCACGTCACGGGTTTCTACCTGATCGACAGCCTCATCGCGGGTGATTTCGAGGTCTTTCGCGCAGCACTTTACCAAATGATTCTCCCCGCCTCGACATTGGCGATTTTCGCCCTGGCCCCGCTCGCGCGGATGACGAGAGCCGCGATGCTGGGGGTTCTCTCGAGCGACTTCGTTCGCACGGCGCGGGCGAGCGGCTTATCGCGCAAGACCATACTGTGGGTCTATGCCTTTCAAAACGCCATTCTCCCCGTCCTCACCACGCTCGGCATGGTGTTCTCTTTCTTGCTTGGAGCGAATGTTCTGGTGGAGAAGGTCTTCGCCTGGCCGGGCATCGGCTCATTCGCCATCGAGGCCCTCATCGCCTCGGACTACGCCGCCGTGCAGGGCTTTGTTCTGGCCATGGCTTTGATGTACGTGCTCTTGAACTTGGCTATCGACATCCTCTATACGGTGGTCGATCCGCGGATCGGGCTCGCGGGCTGACAGTGAGCGCCCATTTCCGGCATCTGCGCTACGTGATGGGTGAGAATCCCGTCACGTGTTTCTCGTTCGTTCTTTTCTTTCTGCTGGTGGCTCTCGGTTTGTTCGGTCCCTGGCTCGCGCCATACGATCCCCTCGCCAGCGATACCGCCAACGCCCTCAGGCCGCCCTCGTGGGCGCATCCTTTCGGCACCGACAATCTGGGGCGAGACGTTTTCAGCCGCGTGATCACGGCCACCCGGCTCGACCTGGCGATATCCGTGGCGGCTGTTTCGCTCTCTTTCGTCGCGGGAAGCACCGCCGGCGTTTGCGCGGGCTACTTCGGGGGTGCGGCGGACAAGCTCATCAGCCGGCTTACCGACACCATCATGGCGTTTCCCCTTTTCGTGCTGGCCATGGGCATCGTATCGGCTCTGGGCAATACGATCGAGAACATCGTCTACACCACGGCCGTCATCAACTTTCCCTTCTATGCGCGCGTGGCGCGGGCCGAGGCGAATTCGCGCCGCGAAGCGGGTTTCGTGGAGGCGGCGCGCCTGTCAGGGAACGGACACGGGCGGATTCTCCTTTTCCATCTGGGACCGAACATCATGCCGCCGATGATGGTCCAGATATCGCTGAACATGGGCTACGCCATACTGAACGCGGCGGGGCTCTCCTTCATCGGTCTGGGCGTCCGGCCCCCCACGCCCGAGTGGGGGATCATGGTGGCCGAGGGCGCGAAGTTCATCGTCTCGGGCGAGTGGTGGCTCGCCATCTTCCCCGGAGCCGCCCTGATGCTCGCCGTGCTTTGCTTCAACCTTCTGGGTGACGGCCTTCGCGATCTGATCGACCCGAGAATGAGAACGTGATGGAATCCCGAAACCCTCTTCTCCTCGTCGAGGACCTCTCGCTCGAATTCCGCACCCGCACCGGCGTCGTCAAGGCGCTCGAAAACGTCAGCTTTGAAATCGAAAGGGGGCAGACGGTCGGTATCGTCGGCGAGAGCGGTTCGGGAAAGTCCGTCATGTCTTACGCCATCATGGGAATCTCCGACCCGGCGGCGAGAATCACTTCGGGCCGGATTGTTTTTGGAGGCATCTCTTTACTCGAAAATTCCGGGCAGGCACTGGAAGATATGCGAGGGCGTGAACTCTCCATGATCTTCCAAAGTCCGAGAACGGCGCTCAACCCCATCCGAATGATTGGCAGCCAACTGGAGGATGTCATCTATCGCCACAGCAGTTTCCGTGGCCGTCAGATTCGCGAGCGCGCGCTTGAACTCTTGGGCCGGGTCCATATACCCGATCCGGAGAAGCGCTATCGCGCCTATCCGTTCGAACTCTCGGGTGGAATGTGCCAGCGCGTGATGATTGCGATTGCCATCTCCTCCAACCCCTGGCTCCTGATAGCGGACGAACCCGTAACGGGTCTGGACGTCACGACCCAGGCCGTGATCATGGACCTCATCAAGGACGCGGCGCGTGAGAGAAACATGGGAACGATTCTCATCACTCACGACCTCGGCCTCGCCGCCGAATACTGCGACAAGATAATCGTCATGCACTCGGGGCACGTCGTCGAAGTGGCCGATACCGAACGCTTGTTCATATATCCGCGCCATCCCTACACGGCGAAACTCATCGGGGCCATGCCGAACGCGAGCGGAAATCTCGCGGAACTCACCTCGATCCCCGGCAACCTGCCGGACCTGCGGGCGGAACTTCCGGCTTGCCGCTATAGCGATAGGTGTGAGCGTTTCGCCCAGGATTGCCTCGAGTCCCCGCTTCCCCGCCAAGAGACCGAAGCTGGACATCACGTCGCCTGCCGGTATCCTCTCTGATGGCCTTGCTCCAAATCGTCGACCTCTTGAAGAAGTTCCCGATCCGCCGGAGTGGAGCGATAGGAAGGGCTTGGAATTCGCTGCGGGGCATGGGGGCCGAAGGACGAGGCGAAGCGGGATACCTTCATGCCGTGGACGGCGTGACCTTCACGATCGAAGCGGGAGAGAGCGTCGGCCTCGTCGGCGAGTCCGGCTGCGGGAAGTCCACCCTTGCCCGCTTGATCGCCCGCCTGCAGGACCCGACATCGGGTGCAATCGCCTTTGAGGGCAGGAACATCGGAGGCATCCCGGCGAGCCGTTTCATCCAGGGCGAGCAGCGCCGGAGTATCCAGATGGTTTTTCAGGACCCTACGGAAAGCCTGAATCCCGGATTCACCACTTTTCGGGTGGTTGCCGACCCGCTCTTGCGCCTGGGGGGGATGCGCAGCGGCCCTGAATTGAGAAAGCGCGTGGAGGAACTCTGCAACCTCGTGGGTCTCGCCCCCGAATTCCTGACCCGTTATCCGCATCAACTCTCAGGCGGTCAGAAGGCGAGGGTCGGGATCGCCCGCGCGATAGCGCTGGAACCCTCACTCCTCATTCTGGATGAGCCCACCTCGGCCCTGGACGTTTCGGTGCAGGCGGTCATCCTGCATCTTCTCGAAGATCTGAAGAACCGTCTCGGTATGAGCTACCTGTTCGTCTCTCACGATCTGAACGTCGTCCGGTTGTTGTGCCAACGGGTACTGGTGATGTATCTCGGCAAGATCGTAGAGACCGGCTCCACCCGGGAAATCCTGCGTCGACCGCGCCACCCCTACACCCGGGCGCTCCTCTCCGCCGTACCCGCCATCAACACGACAGAGCGCAATGAGCGGGTGCGGTTGACCGGCGAGCCGATGAGCCCCATCGATCCCTCCCCGGATGTTTGCCGGTTTTATTCCCGCTGTCCCCGCAGGGAGGAGATGTGCCGACAGGAAATACCTAGACTGACTCCTTACCCTGGCGGAATCGAAACCGCCTGCCATTTTCCATTGGAGGAACAAGAAAATACCGAGACGCAAATGGCGGTTTCCTGATCGGTGCCCCCTTTGCGCCTGCTCAGGGCCTCTGGGAGAAGAACTCGCGGTATTTGGGTGCCAACGGCGCGTCGCGCCAGTCGAAGCCGGTGGCGTCGGCGGCTTGCTCCATGTCCCGCGCCGACCAGTCGTTCTCATCCGCCAGATGGTTCAGCGAGCAAATCCCGGCCCGCCCCGTGGCTTTTCAGTGAACGAACGTCGGGCCGTGGGCCTTGGCTTCAGAGAGAGCGCGGCTCACCTCGGCCAGTGAATCGGGGCTGAACTCGACAGGCGAGACGGGAATGTTCACGTAGCGCATGCCCAGCGCCTCGGCTTCGGCCCTGGCGCGCTCGGGCGGGAGGTCGCCCTGGTCCTCTTCGGGAAAGCGCGTGTTGATGATGGTCTTGACCCCTCGCGCGGCGAGGGATTCCAAGTCGGCAGGCTCGGGTTGTGAGCCGAAAGCGATGTCGTTTGATGCGTTGAAATATTCCATCCAAAAAACTCCATGTATGGGTGTTAATCCGCCGTCACGCCCTCTATCTTGAAGGGCTCGCCGTTCACCTCCACGGTGGAGTGGAGCGGTACCGGCTCGGTGATCAGGGCCTCGGCGAAGCAGCCGTTCTTGGCGTTCCTGATGAGGTGGGCGAGCTTGTCTGCGGGCTCATCCGATTCGACTTTGAGGTGCGTGTCCACTGCCTCCCACTTGTTGAACACGGTGCCCTTGAGCACCGAGCCGCCCAGCAGCTTTCGGAACCGGACCGAGACGCTCGCTCCCTTGATTTCCATTTTCATCATGTGCGCGTACCGCGACACCTGGGTGAGCAGTCAGAATCCCGTCGCCATGGCGAGATAGGCCATAGGCGTGGGATATTGGGCCGTGCCGCCGATCCCCGCACCCTCGTCGCAGAATATCTCGAATTTTCCGGCTGTGCCGCGTTTGAGTTGCAGGGAGCCCTCGTGCATCTCCGTGTGGACGGTGTTGTCGGTGTAGAGTCCTCCGGCCGGGTGTTCGGGTTTATCGATGACGCGCTCGCCCGGCACGGTGGAGGTGCTGTGTCCGTCGATGGGGCCTTCTTGCATGGATTTCTCCTCATGGGTGTATATTCGGTTCGCATGATGACGCAGATGAGCGCAGGATACGACAATCGCTTTGCCAAGTATAGTTTCCCAGCCAGGTTCGATTGTGGAATCCCGCCAAGCCTGCTAAACAGGTGGCCACCAAAATCTTGAATGGTCGATTCGGCGATGGGAGCGCGTCCAGCCGCCACGCCAAGCGGGGAGGAATTCCGATATGTTCAACAAATTTCATCACATCGGCGTCGCGGTAAAGGACATGGACGCCGCCATCGCTCTATACGAGGGCATGGGCGCGAAACTGCTCGCGCGGGAGACTTCCGCCGACGGCGCGACCGATCTGGCCATGATGGACCTGGGCGGCGACCTCATTGAGCCCATCTCGCCCATCAGGCAGGATACGCCTCTCGCCAAGTTCATCGAAGAGCGCGGCGAGGGCCTCCACCACGTCGCCTTCGACGTGAAGAATATCGACGGCGTGCTGGCCGACATGAAAACGCAGGGTTTTGAACTCATTGACGAGAAATCAAGACCCGGTTTCGGCGGACACCTCATCGCCTTCATCAAACCCAGGAGCACCATGGGGACGCTGTGGGAATTGGTGGAGGACGTCTAAGCCCGTAGGGACAGGCCTCTGTGCCTGTCCTGCCCGGAGCCGCCTTGAACCAGGACAACCCCGAGAAGGGGTTGTCCCTACAATTCCTCATTCGTCGGTTGGAATTCCCCCCCCTCCGGGGTTCGCGCCTCAATCGCCCCGTACGAGGCCTTCTCTCACTTTGGGCATCGTTTGCGCGATGTCCCTTATCGGGAGGCCGTGCGTCGGCGCGACGATTTTGACGTTCAACTCGACCATCAACTCTTCGAGCTTGTCGGCGTAGATGTTCATGTCGGTGAAGGTAGTCCAGAACAGGGCGCGTTCTGCGAATACGCCCAGCACGTCGACCAGATCGAGAGAGGTCGCCTCTTCGGCGAACATCCCGCAATGTCCATCGGTATGGTAGTGGCTGTAGGCGAAGCCGTCTCCGGGAAACAGCACGCGTCCTCTGGTCTCGAACCCCCAAAGCGAACTCCTCAAGTCCCTGATCACGGGCTCCACGGCCATGAACTTCGTATCGCCCAGGTCGATGGCGTCTCCCACCCGCATCTCCTTGAAGCGGCCTTCGTGTTGGGGAAACGCGAGATGGTAGTCGCACATGTCTCCGTGGATTGTGAGGTCGGGGTATCTATCGAGCACGCGGCCCAGACCTCCCGAGTGGGGGGTCTCCTGATGGGTCAGGAACAGGTGTTTGAGCGGGCCTCCTCCTCCAGCGAGGATGTCCCTCATCTGGCGCTCTATGGCGGGAAAATCCTTGGGGTGTCCCGTCTCCACGAGCATGGAGGCTTCAGAGCCGATGACGAGGAAGGCCGCGTTGTAGGAGTGATAGATTTTGCCCTGTGAGTGCTGCACGAGGCAGTCGCCAAGCCAGAAGACGCCGGGCGAGACTTCACGGGGCAGGGGATGACTCATGCGCGCTATTATCTCTCTAAACCGAGCGCGACGTACTCTGGTTTGACGACGTTCTGGTCGAGACCCGCCAGAACTTCATCGAGCACGGCGAATTGCTGTTCTACCAGATCACGCCCGCGCAGAATGGCGCCGTAGCCCGGAGCGATGGTTTCGATCTCGTAGCGATCGAAGACGTCGGCGATACCTTTGCGTATGGAGTCCGTCTTTGCGCCCTCGAGCCACCAGTAGCGCGTGTTCAGCAGGAACGAGCGAACGAAAGAAGTCGTCGTCTCCCCGCCTTCGTCCAGCAGCCAGGGGCCTTCCTCCCTTTCCGCCCAAAGGTGGCTGAACATGTCCGAGGTGAACAGGGTGCGCGTGGCCGCATCGTAGATCCACCGTGTGCTGATAAGGCGGATTGGCGCGTTCATCACCTCGATATATCTATCGCCGATTTCGATGGGATGGAGCGGCTTGAGTATCGTGGTGGGGAGGACGGGATTGCCGTTCGCCGCGCCGCCTGGCTCAAGCGCTTCGAATTCGAGCCACTCGTTGATTTCAGGCACCGGGGCGAGGCATTCCACCACGTTGAAGCGTTTTGCGATCGCCATGGCGTTGCCCACCGACATGAATTCGTTGATGCGCAGGGGAAGCAGGTGCAGGGGTGTATCCGGCTCGATGAGGGATTCCAGCTGCGCCAGAATTTCGGCTTCGTGAACGGCGTAGCCCGTATCGAGCAGGAGCGCGCCCTCGTCTTCTTTCAACAGATAGCAGTTCGAGACGCTGTGCCCGCGCGCACTGATGGGGTATGCGCTGATACGGCCGTCCAGCGCGAACGTGTTGTGGAGGGCGTAGACCTTTCCCTCCGCGAGTTCGACGACTTTGGAATACGACATGCGTCCGGTGGCCTTTCCGTGTTTGGCCCGAAAAAAAGTGCGGTACCGAGAGGGCTTCACGTGGTCAGAAGCTGGAACGGGGCATTGTAACCCCAATCCGGGCGAAATGGCGAGGCTCAAATCATTCCCCACCTTAAGTGTCATTTCCCCAGAGGCACCGTCTTCTCAAGGGAAATTCTCTCTAACGCCATGTAATTTGGATGGTTACCCGCCACGCGGTTCGCCGTCACGAAAATGCCGACGCCCCGGCTTCCCAAAGGACAGGGGACGGGGTAGGATTTCCCCAAGAGCCTGCGATGGATTCGGCCGGTTGGGTCTCGTGCGGCGGGAGCCCGCGAACCCCGTCAGGTCCGGAAGGAAGCAGCGGTAAGTGGATACTCCCGGGTGCCACGAGGGCGCCTGGCCGGTCGACTCCATCGCAGGGTCCGCGCGCCGCTCATGGAGTGTGGGGCTCTTTTGTGGCGAAAATCCTTGGGGTGGATTCTTGATGGACTTCATCGGCAGCGCCCGAAAATGGCGTCCGCAGCGTTTCGAAGAACTCATCGGCCAGGAGCACATCCGGCGGACGCTCTCAAACGCCCTGGCCTCGGGGCGCATCGCGTCCGCTTATCTGTTCAGCGGAACGCGCGGGGTCGGCAAAACGACCACCGCGCGCATTCTCGCAAAAGCGCTCAATTGCGAGTCGGGAGACGGGCCTCTGCCCGAGCCGTGCAACGAGTGCTCATCGTGTGAGGAGATCACCAGAGGAAGCCACCCGGATATTCTGGAAATCGACGCCGCCACCTATACGGGTGTGGACAACGTGCGTGAGCTGCGCGAGGGCCTTCGCTACCAGCCCGCGCGCGGGCGCTACAAGACGGTAATTTTCGATGAAGTGCACATGCTCTCGAAAAGCTCATTCAACGCGCTCCTGAAGACGCTTGAGGAACCACCACCCCACGTCGTTTTCATTCTGGCCACTACGGAGATCAAAAACGTCCCCGACACCATTTTGAGCCGCTGCCAGGTGTTCGAGTTCCGGAGGATTACGACCTCGGTCATCGCGGCGCATCTTTTGAAGATCGTCGAGGCGCAGGACAGGAAGATGGAGGAGGCGGCCGTCAAGTTGCTGGCGCGGATGGGGGAGGGCAGCATCCGCGATGCGCAATCCCTGCTCGACCAGGTGCTCGCTTTCGCCGCCGAAGATCCGGTATCGAGCGAAGAAGTGGAAAAAGTGCTCGGGGTGCCCTCAGGGAATATACACAAGGCTCTGATCGAGGCGATGATCGAGCGCGATGGCAACAAGGCGCTCACCGAGCTCAAGGGTCTCTTCGACGCGGGCCACGATCTCAAGCTCTTCTCCGCGAACCTGCTCGAGTATTTGCGCGACTGCATGGTGCTCCTGTCCGCTGGCGACGAAGAGGCGCTCTTCGACGTGGCGGCTTCAGAAATCGAAGAGCGCAAGCAGGTGGCTTCTAAGATGAGTTTCGCCGAAGCGCATCAGGCGTATTCCATTCTGCAGGGAGCGGAGTTAGAGCTCAGGACATCGGACCATCCCCGCATGACGCTCGAAGTCGCGATTCTGCGCATGTGCCAGGTTGAGCCGATTGCGGATTTGGGCGCTTTGATGGAGAGGCTTGAAACCATGAGCAGCGGAGCCGCTGCAAATCCCCCTCGCGCCTCCTCACAGAGGACGGAACCTTCTGGCAGCACACCGCTTCCGGCTCCCAGGGAAACCGGGGCGCCGGCCCCGGCGCCGCCTGCGACCGGGCCTCCCTCGGGAGATTCTCCCGTTGCGCAAATAGAAACACAGGAGTGGAACTCCGTCGCGGCGCGGCGCGTTTGGACGGGAGCGGTGGAGGCCCTGCGACCGATGAGACGCCCGCTTTTTCATGGTGTTGAACTCGATCTGGAAACAGAAGGGATCATACGCGTGGTTCTCGCCCGGGAGAACCGAAACGCGCAGGGCCTGCACTTGGCGCATGAGGTGTTGCCCGAAATCGAGGCGTTTTTTCGGGAGCATTCCCCCTGGAGCGCCAGGGTCGAAATAGCGGGCGCTGAAAATGGAGCGCATTTACAAACCGGGCAAGAGGCTGCGGAGACGAGCAATGTGCGTGACCTGAAACCGGACGAGAATGAAGACGCGGTGATCCAGGAAATCATGGACTTGTTCAACGGAAAGATAGTCGACATTCGCCACGGGCGGATGCGAAAATCGGGTGGAAATTCATACGCTTGAGTGGTGAGGGAAACACCTCGGGGAGATTCTCATGTTAAAAGGTGGTATCGGTAATCTGATGAAGCAGGCGCGCCAGATCCAGGACAAGATGGCCAAGCTTCAGGAGGAGATGGCGGCGAAGACGGTGGAGGCTTCCGCCGGAGGCGGCATGGTGAACGTGATCGCCAACGGGGCGGGCGACGTGGTCTCGGTGAAGATAGATCCGCAGGTGGTCGACCCCGACGACGTGGAGATGCTCGAGGATCTGGTGCGCGCCGCATGCAACGAGGCGTCCCGAAAAGGCAAGGACATGATGTCCGAGGAGATGAAGAAACTCACCGGTGGCCTGCCCATTCCCGGCCTGTTCTGAGCCGATGCGCGGCTTCTGCTCCGCTCATCGTTTTCAAATCGTCTTTATCGTCGCTCCGGGCCGCCGCCTGATGAGCGAGTGAGAATACGCCATGCAATTGAGCCGGTTTCCCGCCATAGAAGAGTGCATCGAGGCGTTCCGCCGCCTTCCGGGAGTGGGGCCGAAGAGCGCGCAGAGGATCGTCTTTCACCTTTTGGGCAAAGACCCCGAAGCGGCCGGGAAAATCGCCGCTTCGTGCGAGGCGCTTCATGAAAAAGTGGGTCTTTGCGGCACTTGTTCGATGCTCGTGGAAGGTGAAGCGGGCGGGAGTGACTGCTCGGTTTGCGGCGCGCGCGACCCCGGCGTCATCTGCGTGGTGGAAGAACCCGCAGACGTCTTCGCCGTGGAACGCGCGGGTGGCGTGAAGGGCCGCTACCATGTGCTGATGGGCGTCATCTCCCCTCTCGACGGCGTGGATCCCGAAGACCTCACCATCGCCAAGCTCATCGAGCGGGTGAAGGCGGGTGATGTGAAAGAGGTGATTCTGGCCCTGAACCCCAACATGGCGGGAGAGGGGACTTCTCTCTATCTCGCACAGGTACTCAAGCCGCTCGGCGTGCGCGTCACGCAGTTGGCGCACGGCCTTCCCATGGGCACCCATCTCGAATATGCGGATGAGATGACACTCACGCGCTCTCTGGAGGGCCGCCGCGAAATTTAGCCTCGCGCATGAGTCATGGCTGATACATCCGGACCGAGATGATCCGCACCTCTTCTTGCGGCATGCTTCCCGCTCCCACGGGCGTTTCACCGATTTTCTTCACCACGTTCATCCCTTTGACCACTTTTCCGAAAACCGTGTGCTTGCCGGTGAGCCAGGGGGTGTCGATCAGGTTGATGAAAAACTGTGAGCCGTTCGTGTTGGGGCCCGAGTTCGCCATCGCGAGAACGCCCTTCACGGGCGGGCGCGATTTGAGCTTCTCGTTAAAACGATAGCCCATGTTCTCATACGCGTCCTTGAGCGTGAGGTCATGGAGGCGTTTTTTCACCTCTTCCCTGCGCTTGTCGAGGTCAGCCTGGGAGCGGATGCCCATTTGCTGGAACAGGGGATGCACCAGGGTACGCTGGAAATCGCTCTGGTTTCTGATGGGTAAAAATCGGTGTGGGCGGCCGTCCTTCACGGCCTTCATTTTGTGCAGACCCAGGGCGTCGGCGTTGATTTCGTCCTCGAAGTTGTACCCGGGACCCCCGGTTCCGTTTCCCTTGGGGTCGCCTCCCTGAATCATGAACTCCTTGATGACGCGGTGAAACTTCAGCCCGTCAAAGAAAGGGCGTTTCACTTTCTCGCTGGTCTTGTGGTCGACGAAGACGCGCTTGCCCATAGCGAGGTCCATAAAGTTCGCCACCGTCTTGGGGGCTTCTTCAGGGAACATCTCAATGTAGACGTCGCCGAAATTCGTCTTCATCAAAAGAACCGGGTTGGTGGGTTTTTCCTTTACGATCTCCTGCGCGAAAGAGGCCGAAGCCATGAAGAAAGAGAGAGCGATTGCGAATATGATTTTCATTGCGTTTCTCCGGGTGGTTGCGTGAAAAGGTGCGTTTTTCCTTTCGCCCGGGCGAGGCGCGTACAGCCGGGCGTTTGATGTTTGACGACGATTCGTGACCTTGCCGTAAAACGAGGCGAATTCAATTCATCCGGCCGAAGCGCTGCGTGAGCACTTCTTCGCGGTATGAAAATATACGGCCCAGTTGGCGGCTTACAACGAAATGATTGACCAGGAACGAGAGGGGCCCCAGCGGCAGCTTGTAGTGGATGATGTCGTGCATCTCGACGCCTCCTTCGATCGGCTGAAAATGGTGCTGGTGGTGCCAGAAGCGATAGGGGCCGAAGCGCTGTTCGTCCACAAAGAATCGACCCTCCTCCACATATGTGATCTCCGTTACCCAGTTGACGGGAATCCGCAGAAGGGGCTTCACCCGGTAACAGATGAGCATGCCGGGATGCATCTTTAAAGGCAACTCGTTCTCGACGACCAGATGAAGTTCGGGCGGCGTGATTTCCTTGAGATTCCGGGGATTCGAGAAAAAATCCCAGGCGGTGCCGAGCTCGATGGGAAATTGCTGGGTCGCGTTCAGGCGGAAGAAATTCAATCTTGTTTTATTCTCGTTCTTCGCGGCGCATCGCAAAGCGTCTTCTCCATCCGGACGGCCGGGGGTATGTTGCGAGGGCGGCGCGCCCGTATGAAAGAGAATGCGAACAGCTCAACTCTCCCGACAAGTCTGCCAGTATGAAAATTGGCGGAGAGGGAGGGATTCGAACCCTCGAGGCACCTTGTGGGCACCTATACGATTTCCAGTCGTACTCCTTAGGCCTCTCGGACACCTCTCCGCAAGGTGGGGCCGTCACGAAAAATCATGACCCGTCCATGCGGGGATTTGTATACCACGGACTGAGCCGGGCTGTCAGTTCGCCGTCAATATCGCGCCTTGACTTTTACGCCTTCTTCTTCGATGATCTGAAGTACGTCAGAAAGGAGGTGATCCTAATATGAAAATACACTGTAGGGACGAGGTGACCGGCGCCTAGGGGAGAGAGCCCTGAGGAGATTCCCATGGGTTCATTCTTCGCCCAGGCGAATCCCCACCAGGTCACCGAACGATGGGAAACCCCGGTCCGGAAGGGCCGGGGTTTTTCACGTCACGTCATTTGAAAACTTCCATCTTTCATACCATTTGTCTTCAAAGTATAAGGAGCGCGTTTTATGTCGCAGACGAGTTGGACGGTCTATTTATCGGGAGAAGTGCATACCGACTGGCGCGAGCGAATCACCGAGGGTGCTGAAAAAGCGGGCCTGCCGGTCACCTTTCTCGCCCCCGTCACGGACCACGATGCGAGTGACGATTGCGGCGTGTCCATCCTGGGCGATGAGGAAAAACCTTTCTGGAAAGACAGAAAGGGCGCGGGCGTCAACGCCATCAGAACGCGCACGCTCATCGAAAAGGCGGACGTCGTGGTCGTTCGCTTCGGGGAGAAATACAGGCAGTGGAACGCCGCGTTCGACGCGGGCTACGCGGCGGCTCTGGGAAAAGCCCTCATCACCTTGCACGATCCGGGCCACACGCACGCGCTCAAGGAAGTCGACGCCGCCGCCATGGCCGTAGCCGAAGAACCCGAACAGGTAGTGCGGATTCTGGGCTACGCCATCAACGGGACTTTGTAGGGGGCACACATTGGGTTCTTGGAAAAGCCCGGAAATCGATAATAAGTTACGTGCTCGCTTTTGAAATTCACTCCCCCCTTGAGGGGGAGTGAATTTCAAAAGCGAGCGCGCAATCCAATACAACTTCCCGGAGGTTTTTCAACAGCCCCATATGCGGCCCCTACACTCCCTGCGGCATGGCGGTATCCCTTCGCCGTCATCCCGGCATTGCAGGCTTTTCAACAACCCTTATTCGTTCCCTTTCCCTTCGGTCAGGAACAACCTGCAGAGGAACGCGCCGGAGCTTCATAAGCTGCCTCACCTCCCCCGCGCGAGGACTTCATAGGCTTCCGGGTTCACGAGCGTAGACGGCCTCTCGCCCCGGAAATACGCGAGGACACACTCGGTCGTGTGGCGGAGCGTATTGCGAATCGCGTCCTCGCCCCGGCCGCCGAGATGGGGAGCGAGCACGGCGTTCTCGAGCCCGAAGACAGGATGAGAATAATCGGGCGGCTCCTCGGGGAACACGTCGATCCCTGCACCGCGAATGACGCCGTTTCGCAAGGCCTCGGCCACCGCGTCCAGGTCGAAAACCGGACCCCTTGAGGTGTTGAAGACGTAGGCGTCCGGCTTCATGAGGCTCAAGATTTCGCGATCTATGATGTGCGTCGTCTCGGGCGTCAGGGGCACGTGGCAGGTCAGGTAGTCCGATTCCCTCGCCAGCTCTTCCAGGCTCACGAAGCGCACGCCCAACGCTTTCGCCGTTTCCTCATCGCGCACGATGTCGTGGGCGATCACGTTCATGTCGAAGGCGACGGCCCGTTTCGCCACCTGCTTGCCGATGTTGCCGAATCCCAGTATCCCCATCGTCATCCCGTTCAGAGGACGCATGGGCGGCTGAATCTCGCGCCACAGGCCCTTGCGGATGTTCGCGTCCAGCCAGCCGATGCGCCGGACGGCGCAGAGCAGCATGCCGAAAAGGTGCTCCGCCACGGACTGGGAGTTCTGCCCCGCCGAGTTCGCGACGAGTATGCCCCGCTCAGTGGCCGCCTGAATGTCGACGTTGTTCAGACCCACACCCGCGCGCACGATGATTCTCACCCCGGGCGCGCCATCCATCACGCCTGCCGTATAAGGCTCCGCCCCCGCGATAACGGCCGTTACGCCCGGCAGCGCCGCGATGACGTCCTCTTCGGGCATGTAGCCCCGGCACTCGTCCAGACGCACCTCAAGCCCCTCATCCACCAGGGGCCGGAACATCTCCATCGGATCATCGAAATTCAGTATGAAGGGGGTTCCCACCCAGACTACGGGTTTATCGCTCATCCGCTTTCATCTCCATTTCATTCGTTCTTGTATATACCCAAGGAAATTACGGCCTATCTGCCCCGCCATTCGGGCTTTCTCTTCTCACGGAAGGCGAGGATTCCTTCTTTCGAATCCTCGGTGTGCAAGATGCGGTCCGCCACGTCGCGCGA
>CAYTSP010000228.1:0-18393 GCA_964440505.1 uncultured Nitrospinaceae bacterium | reverse complement strand
TTTTTCATCGGGCATTCCCCTCGGGATGCCCGACCCTCCAAGGGAGGAGTATTTTTTGCTTATTCTTGGGTCGCGTTAAACTCCCGTTCACCGGGGGATTTCCCCCCCTTCACGCAATCCTCGCTCCGAACTTCTCTATCGTCCTCTCCGACAGCGTAAGCCCGAGACCCCGAGCATCGTTCAAATAGAGCGTCCCGTTCTCGATTCGCGGCCGGTCCCAAGCCGATAAAAACGACTCGGATATATCCAGGTACGAATGCCATGCAGTGAATAGGAGTATTATTCACCGCATTTTGTGCGGCGATTTTACTTGCTTATGCGGTGAATAAAGGGCATAATCACTGCAAAATATACGGTGATTGATATGTGGATACACGAACATCATAGCTGGCCGGACTTCACCTGGGACGAGGGAAAACTCGCCTCGATGCTTGCGGAGGTTCGACATTGGCAGGGTCGTCTTCTCGGCAGGATGGAAGGGTTGGGTTTTGAACTCCGGCGTGAAGCGAGCCTGGGCACCCTGACGAGTGATGTGGTCAAATCATCCGCCATCGAGGGAGAAAACCTGAATCCCCGGGAGGTGCGCTCATCCATCGCCCGGCGCCTAGGCATGGATGTCGCCGGGCTACCGCCGGGGAGCCGTGATGTCGAGGGCATCGTTGACCTGATGCTGGATGCGACACAGAAATTTTCCAGGCCGTTAACAAGGGAGCGTTTGTTTGGTTGGCGTGCCGCGTTGTTTCCGGGGGGCCGGAGCGGGATGCGCCGCATCACGACCGGTGATTGGCGCCCCCCCGAAGCCGGGCCCATGCAAATTGTTTCAGGCCCCGTTGGACGTGAAAAGGTTCATTTCGAAGCGCCGGATGCGGGTCGGCTCGAAAATGAGATGGGGGCGTTTCTGGGATGGTTCGAGAGTAAAAACAACCTGGATACCGTTCTGAGAGCCGGTATCGCTCATCTTTGGTTCGTCACGATCCATCCATTCGAAGACGGTAACGGCCGCATTGGCAGGGCCATCGCCGATATGGCGTTGGCGCGTTCGGACGGCATGGCGGATCGTTTCTACAGCCTTTCGACGCAAATGGAATCAGAGCGCAAGGAATACTACGCTCAACTGGAAAAACAACAGCGCGGCGCGCCGGATATAACGGGCTGGCTGGAATGGTTCCTCGATTGCCTTGGTCGCGCAATCAGCAATGCCGAAGATACGCTGCGCAGCGTTCTGTTCAAGGCGCAGCTTTGGGGAGAAATGAACCGGCAGCCCGTCAACGAACGCCAGCGCCTGGTAGTGAATCGTATGCTCGAGGATGATTTCGAAGGACAGATGCAAACTTCGAAATACGCCAGACTGGCGAAGTGTTCCACGGATACCGCGCTTCGGGATATTCAGGATTTAAGGAACCGCGGGATTTTTATCCGGAACCCCGGTGGAGGACGGAGTACGAGTTATCGCTTGCCAGATAGAGTTGCAGGGTAAGTCTTCAACAAGGTTGGCAGCTCAAGATATCAATAGGGTTGACTGACGAATCGCCTGGCACCTTCACGTCCCCCTCACGCGATTCGCGTACCGAACTTCTCTATCGCTTCTTCCGAGAGCGTGAGCCCGAGGCCCGGCGCGTCGTTCAGGAAGAGCGTCCCGTTCTCGATGCGGGGCGGGTTCTCGAAGAGTTCCGCCTGGAGCGGGTCGCGCTCGGGGTCCGTGAAGGACTCCACGATGCAGCCCGCCGGCGAGGCCGCCACGATGTGGGCGTGGATGAAGCAGTCGTGGTGCGGAGCGATTTCCACGTGGTTGAGTTCGGCCAGGGCCGCGAGTTTTCTCCCCATGGTGAACCCGCCCATTCGCGTGCAGTCGAACTGCACGATGTCTATCGCCTGCTCCTCCAGCAGCGCGCGCACGCCGTGCCCGGTCTGTTCGCTCTCCCCGGCGGAAAGGGGGATGTCCGTCTTTCGCGCGAGAATCCTGAGTTCGCGCCTGTCGTCGAACCAGCGCACGGGCTCCTCGAGCCAGCGGGGGCGGATTTCGGTGAGCAGGCGCGCGCCCTCGATGGCGGTGGGCAAGTCCCAGGCGCTGTTCACGTCGAGCATGAGCTCGGCCTCATCGCCGATGACCTCGCGGATGACCCGCAGGCGCTCCATATCCTCCGCAAGCGAGGCGCCGCCGATTTTCGCCTTGAACGCCCGGTGCCCCTGCTCGCGCAGCATTTCCATCTCCTCGCGCAACTCATTCAAATCCTTCCCGTCGCGGTAATAGGCGCAGGTGACGTAGCAGGGGACTTCCTCGCGGTATCCGCCGAAGAGGCGGAACAGGGGCTGGCCGGAGGCCTTTCCGAGAATATCCCACATGGCGAGGTCGAGGGCCGCGCTGGTGATGAGCAGCCCGTTTCGGGACCATTCCTTCACAAAGGCGATCTTCTGATGGGTGATGGAGAAAATCTTCTCATAAAGCCTCTCGGGCGCGAGCGCGTCCTCGCCTACGATGAGCTCCTTGAGCCCTTCGTTGAACATCTCCGCCGCGCCCTTGATGAGCAGGCGGCTGCTGCCCAGGCCGAAGCCTTCCAGCCCCTCGTCTGTTTTGAGCCGTATCAGCAACTCGTTCGCCTGGTGGACGGGGTAATGGCTGACCCAGTGGCCGCGCTCCTCGGGCGGGCCGGTGAGCATATACGCTTCCACGTCTGTTATCTTCATGTTTTTCCTCATAAATGCGTAAAAGAAACCTCAGCCGGCGTCATAGGACCGGGGCCAGTTTGCCAGAGCTTCGGGGCGTTCACAATCGCCGGGCCTTGGGGTAGGATAGCGCGGTTCTTGAGGGAGAGTTTTCTCGTAAGCAGGGTGTAGTCATGAACGATTTGCCGAGAGTCAGCTATCTGGGTCCTGAGGCCACCTTCACGCACGAAGCCGCCATTTTTCGCTTCGGCGAGGAGGCCGCTCTCACGCCCGAGCAGAGCATCGACGACGTGTTCGATGAGGTGGAAGGCCGCCGCTCCCGGTGGGGCGTGGTGCCGATAGAGAACGCGATCGAGGGTACGGTCAACATCACCCTGGACAAGCTGCTGGAATCCCCGCTGTTGGTGGAGGGCGAAATCCGCCTGCCCATCGACATCCACCTGCTCACGAACGCGGGCTCCATCGAGGAGGTGGAGCGCATCCTCAGCCACCCTCACGCGGTGGCCCAGTGCCGCCGCTGGCTCCGGGAGAAGGTGCCAGGCGTCCGGGTCGAGCAGGTGCTGAGCACCTCGTTGGCGGCGAAGATGGCCGCCGATGATCCCAAACTCGCGGCCCTGGGCAGTCGGCTGGCGGCCGAGCATTATGGCCTGAAGATTTTTGCGGAAAAACTCGATTCCGAGATCATCAACGTGACGCGCTTTTTCGTCATCGGAACCGAGAAGCCCGAACGCGGGGCGCATTCAAAGACGAGCTTGTTCTTTGGTCTGCCGAACCAGTCGGGCGCGCTCCATAAGGCGCTTGCGCCCATCGCGGAGCGCAGGCTGAACATGACGAAAATCGAATCCCGCCCATCGAGAAGAGTGGCGTGGGAATACATCTTCTACATGGAAATCGATGGTTATGCGGAAGATGAAGGGATCTCGCAAGGCATTTCGGAGTTGCGGAATCTGGCGGATTTTATCCGCGTGCTGGGTTCGTACCCCGTACTTCAGCGAGCGCGCGAGGAGAATTGACATGGGGAGTTTTGCGGGTTTTTTCGGGCGTGAGGCTCTATCGCCGCAGGAGCATGAGGAGAGGGGATGAAATTTCAAAGGGCGCGGCCCGTTTCGGACATCATCGTCTACCAGCCGGGAAAGCCAGTGGAAGAACTCGAGCGCGAACTCGGCATCGCGAACTCCATCAAGGTGGCATCGAACGAAAACCCTCTGGGGCCGTCGCCCAAGGCTCTGGAAGCCGTAAACGGCGCCACCGGGGAGTTGCACCGCTACCCTGACGGCGGAGGGTTTTATCTCAAGAACGCGCTGGCCGAACATCATGGGCTGCAGCCTGGAAATTTCGTTCTCGGAAACGGAACGAACGAGGTGCTGGAGATTCTGGCGCATGCGTACCTGGACCCCGGCGACCCCGTGGTTTTCTCGGAAGGCGCCTTTATCGTCTACCACATCGTTTCTCAGCTTACTTCTTGCGAGATCAGGCGCTCGCCGATGCGCGATTATCACCAGGACTTGGGCGCCATGGCCGACCTGGTCTGCGAGAAGACGAAAATCGTATTCCTCGCGAATCCCAACAACCCCACGGGTACGGCGGTGGGGGAGAGGAAACTCCGGGAATTTCTGGGAAAAATCCCGCAGACCACACTCGTCGTCATGGACGAGGCCTACTGCCACTACGCGCATCTGGAGGATTACCCCGACGCCGCCGGGATGCTGGGCGAATTCCCGAATCTCGTCGCCATGCGCACCTTCTCGAAAGTCTATGGCCTGGCCGGCCTGCGTGTCGGCTACGGCGTGGCGGATGCGGAAGTCGCCGGGGCGATGGAGAGCGTCCGCGAGCCGTTCAACGTGAATTCCCTGGCCCTCGTGGCCGCTCAGGCCGCTCTCGGGGACGTCGAGCACGTCGAAAGGTCGGTCGCCGTGAACGCCGAAGGCCGTGAGTATTTCGTGTACGAGCTGTCGGCCATGGGCCTTCCCTTCGTGCCCACGCAGGGGAATTTCATGATGGTCGAAGTGGGCGAAGCGATGGGGGTGTACGAAGCGCTGCTGAGGGAGGGCGTGATCGTCCGGCCCGTCGCGGGATACGGCTTTCCGCGCCACTTGCGGATTTCCATCGGGACGCCGCAGGAGAACGAAGAGGTTATCAAGGTGTTATATAAAATATTGAATACACATATATAACAATTAGATACAAGTATAATCTAAAGTAATTTATAGATAATGAAAAGGATATGAAAGTGCTTTTCGAGCAGATGACCATCATAGGCGTGGGGCTCATCGGCGGCTCGCTGGCCCGCGCCGCCCGGGAGAGGGGTCTCGTTTCGAGATTCGTCGGCGCAGGCCGGAGTCTGGGCAACCTCGAGCGCGCGCTGGAGCTGGGCGTCGTGGATCGTTTCGAGACGAGCCACTTGGAGGCGGTGCGGGATTCGGACCTCGTGGTGGTGTGCACTCCCGTGCGCTCGGCGGTGCGGGTGACGGAGGCGATTTTACCCGAAATGGCTCCCGGGGCCGTACTTACCGACGTGGGCAGCGTAAAAGCGCCTTACGTGCGGGCGGTGGAGGCGATGGATTTGGGAGATGTGAAATTCCTGGCGAGCCACCCAGTCGCCGGGGGCGAGAAAACCGGGGTGGAGGCGAGCTTTTCCTCCCTTTTCGAAGCGCACCAGACCATCCTGACGCCGACGGAGAGAACGGATCCCGGAACCATTGAGCGCCTGCGCGCGCTTTGGGAGGGTGTGGGCGCAAACGTCGAGATTCTCGACCCAGAAACCCACGACCGCGTGATGGCCGACATCAGCCATCTTCCGCATCTGGTTGCCTACGCCATGATGAACACCGCCCTGGAGGGTGGGGCGCTCCGTCATGCGTCGAGCGGGTTTCGGGATTTTTCGAGAATCGCCTCCTCGGGGGCGGAAATGTGGCGTGAAATCTGCGAGGACAACCAGGAGGCGCTTCTAAACGCGCTGGACAGGTTCGAGAAAGAGCTGGCGGATCTTCGCCGTTTACTGGAAGAGGCGGATTCCGAGGGGCTCGAGCGTGCGTTTTCGCGAGCCAGGGACGGCCGGGACGAATGGGCGCGTAAAAAGGGTTGGGCTTGAGAGAGAAATCGCGCCGAAAATCGGCCGGCATCGTCATTCCCATCGATGGGCCTGCGGGTTCCGGGAAGAGCACGGCGGCCAAGGGGATCGCGGAGAGGCTGGGTTTCGACTATCTCGAAAGCGGCGCGCTCTACCGGGCGGTGGGTTATCGGGTTTTGAGGAAAAATGTAGAGGGTGATTTCGAGAGCAGGGCGGTCGACTCCGCGCGTGATTTGCGCTTCGAGTGCCGCAAGGAGGGGAGCGAGTGGAGGAACGTCCTGGATGGAGAGGACGTTACCGATGCGCTCCGCGACGAAGAGATAAGTGATATGGCGTCGCGCGTGTCGGCGATACCCGGAGTGCGTGCGGCGCTGCTCGATTTTCAAAGGAATTACGGGCGGGAGCGCGGGGCCGTCATCGATGGGCGTGACATCGGCACGGTCGTTTTCCCGGAAGCCCGCCTTAAATTTTTTCTCGACGCGGACATCGAGGTGCGAATCCAGCGGCGTTTCGCCGAACTCGAGGCAAGGGGAGTATCCTTTCACCCCGATCGACTGCGAGAAGACTTGAAGCGCAGGGACGAGAGGGATCGCCACAGAGCCAGCGCGCCGCTGCTTAAAGCCCAGGACGCAGAGGAGATTAAAACGAACAGTATGGGCGTTGACCAGGTGCTTGAAGCCATGTTAGAGAAAATCCGCTCGGTTTACGGGGAAGCTATTGAGGATGCTTGAGTTATTGGTTGATTCTCTCCTTTCTCGGGTGTAGTATGATTTTTTCCGCTAATTTCATGCCGATAACTGCGATAGCGATGGGCGCTTGAGCCGTGGCGGCAATTTTCTTTTCTCAGAACGAGGTAACGCAAACAGATGAGTGAAACTCCCTCTAACGAATCAGAGGCTCTTCCCGCCTTTTCATCGAAGGTGGCCGAATTACTCCCCGACGAAGTGGATCCAGACTCCCTTTCTCCCGAACAAATGGATGACCTATACGCCTCCACGATGAAGGTGCAGGATGGTGAAATCATCGAAGGAACGGTTGTGGGGATGGAAGGCGAATATGTGCTGGTAGACGTAGGTTATAAATCAGAGGGCCTGGTGCCTCGCTTTGAATTCCCGAGCCGTGGGCGGGATCTCAACCCCGGCGACAAGGTGGAGGTTTTCGTCGAAGAGCGTGAGGACGATGATGGTCTCATCGTGCTCTCCAAGGAGAAAGCCAACCGGATCAAGATTTGGGACGAGATCAGCAAAGCCCATGACAACGACGAGATTATCCAGGGCGAGGTGGTCGCCCGCATCAAGGGCGGACTGACCGTCGACATTGGACTCAAGGCCTTTTTGCCGGGCTCCCAGGTCGATCTGAGGCCGGTGAGGAACCTCGATCAGTTTATCGGCAAGTCCTTCGACATGAAGATCATCAAACTCAACAGAAAGCGCGGGAACATCGTTCTCTCCCGACGCGTGCTGTTAGAGGATGAAAGAGCCGAACTCAAGCGCGAGACGCTCGCGAATCTCACGGAAGGCATGGAGAAGGTAGGCGTCGTCAAGAACATCACCGACTACGGCGCGTTCATCGACCTGGGCGGAATCGACGGCCTGCTCCATATCACGGACATGTCGTGGGGGCGGGTGAGCCACCCGAGCGAGCTTCTCTCCATCGGAGACAGCGTCAAGGTCATCGTGCTCAAGTACGACAAGGAACGCGAGCGCGTCTCCCTGGGCCACAAGCAGATCACGCCGGACCCCTGGGAGAACGTGGAAATCAAATATCCCATGACCGGCAAGGTTCGCGGACGCGTCGTCTCCATCACCGATTACGGCGCTTTCGTCGAGCTCGAACAGGGCGTCGAAGGTCTGGTGCATGTGTCGGAGATGTCCTGGACGAGACGCGTTCGCCATCCCTCGAAATTCGTCGCGGTGGGCGATGTGGTGGAAGCCGTCGTTTTGAACCTGGACAAAGAGGGACGCAGAATCTCCCTGGGCATGAAGCAGGTCGAAGCCAACCCGTGGACCACGGTGGAGGAGAAATATCCTGTGGGAATGCGCGTGACGGGCAACATCCGGAATTTGACGGAATTCGGCGCCTTCGTCGCCCTGGACGAGGGCATCGACGGCCTCATCCACATTTCGGACATTTCCTGGACCCAGCGCTTCAAGCACCCCTCGGAAATCCTCCGCAAGGGCCAGGAGATCGAAGCGGTTGTTCTGAGCGTGGACGTCGAGAAGGAGCGTCTCTCTCTCGGCATGAAGCAAATCACGCCGGATCCCTGGGACGACATCAACGAACGTTATGCGCTGGACGACGATATCGAGGCGAAAATAACGAAAATAACGAACTTCGGTGTTTTCGCCGCTCCGGAGGACGATCTGGAGGGGCTGGTACACATCTCCGAACTCGATTCGGATAAAGTGAAAGAGCCGCAGGACGTGGTGCATGTGGGCGACGTGTTCAAAATGCGCGTCATCAAAATCGACCGGGAGCAGAGAAGGCTGGGGTTGAGCATCCGCGCCTATGTGGAGTCCACCGGGGAGGATCCGCTCATCAGCCGGGCGCCTCAGCCCGTGGAACCGCCTGAAGAGGAAAGTGTTCCCTCCGTCGAAGAGATAGAGGAAGTAGAAGGAGAGGAAGCAGAAGCAGAGGCCGAAGCCGAGGTGGAAGCCGAGGCGGAAGTCGTTGCGGAGGCTGCGCCACAGGCGGATGAACAAACGGAATAATCGAGTGGATGGTTTGAAGCCCATCCGATGGTTTTGCGGAAAATATGATCGCGAAGCTTCTCGCCGCCTGAGGAGGTTCGTCGCTTTTTGATCGATGGCTTGGTTCTCCGAAACGCGAATGTAACCATCGCGCTCGCAGGGAGGATGATGATTCTCATGACTAAGGCCGAGTTGGTTGAGCAGATAGCTGAGAAAATCAATCTCACGAAAAAAGACACCGAGCGCATCGTGAACATCGTGTTCGGAAGCATCATGAGTTCCTTGTCGAATGGCGATAAGGTGGAATTGCGTGGGTTCGGGAGTTTCCGGGTCCGTTCGAGAAACAGCCGCGACGGCCGAAACCCGAGAACGGGTGAAGCGGTCGCGATTCCGCCCAAGAACGTGCCGTTCTTCAAGGCGGGGAAAGAATTGAGGCAGATGGTCGATAACTTCGGAACGGCTCCTTTCGAGGATGATGGGGAAGGGCCCGGTTCTTCGGGCAGAGACGCTTCGGCGTCGGCCGGTTCCGATGGGTATGGAGAATCGTCGGAGGAAGATTCTCTCTTCTAGTCAAGCGGTCTTCAGTTGGCATGTCCCCCGGGACAATCCCGCCCAACCGGAATTTTTCTCATGAATGAAAAGCGCGTCGGTCGTGGATGCGTGGTTCTTCGGCAGGGTGATATCACCGAGTCTGAAGTGGACGCCATCGTGAATGCGGCCAACAACCATCTCTGGATGGGTGCGGGCGTGGCTGGCGCCATCAAGAGAAAAGGCGGGAAAGCGATAGAGACCGAGGCGGTATCGAAAGGGCCGATTCGGGTCGGGGATGCCGTAATTACGAGTGGCGGCGAACTCCGCGCCCGGCACGTGATTCATGCGGCGGGAATGGGGACGGACCTTAAGACCTCGCCCGAATTCGTGGAAGCCTGCACTCGGGCGAGCCTCGAAGTGGCCGAGGAGAATTCGCTGAGCAGCATCGCGTTTCCCGCCATCGGCACGGGCGTCGGGGGCCTGGATGTGAAGACGGTCGCCTCCGCTATGCTTGAAGTCTGCTCGGAGTACCTGCAGGCGTCGACGGGCATGCTGATCCGGATAGAATTCGTGCTGTTCTCGGATGCCGACTTGGGCGTGTTTCAGGGTGCGCTCGAAGCGCTTTGATTTTGAAGCGAGGCGGCTTTTGTGCTCGCGCTCATGCCCGACCTGAATATGAGATGCTTCCAGGACTTTTTCATCTTTTGGCGAGACGATCCACCTCCGCCTGAAGCACCCGGCCCATGAATCGCAAGCTGTCAGGACATTCACGCCCCATCATTCTCATAGTGGGAACCACGTGTTCGGGGAAATCGGCTTTTGGCGTTGCGCTGGCCAGGCGCTTCCGGGAAGAGGGAGTGTCTCTGGAAATTGTCGGCGCCGACGCCAGGCAGATTTATCGGGGTATCGGCGTGGGTACCGCAAAGCCCGGTTTGGATGAGCGCGGCGGCGTGCCGCATCATATGATGGATGTAGCGGAATTGGGGGAGACTTATAGTGCTGCGCGCTATGCGGATGAGGCGATTGTTTGCATCGAGGATATTTATCGCAGAGGCGCATACCCGCTCGTGGTGGGAGGGAGCGGTTTGTATATCCGCGCATTGGTGGAGGGGTTTTTCGAGGGACCTCAAGCGCAGCCGGAAATCAGGGAACGATTGGAGGCGGAGGCTGCAACGCGGGGCCATGCGGCCATGCACGAGCGCCTCTTCGCCGTCGACCCCGAAACGGCCGCGAAACTTCATCCCAACGATCTGCGGCGGGTGGTTCGCGCCCTGGAGGTCTATGAGGCGACGGGGCGGCCGGTTTCACGTTTGCGCGCCGAGCAAAAAGCGCCCAGGTTCGCATCTTCGTTGTATATTGGTCTCAGGCATCCGGCGTCCATCCTCGCCGACCGGATCGAACGCAGGGTGCGGCGGATGCTCTCGGGCGGAATGCTGGAAGAAGTGGCGATGCTGGCCGAGAAGAACCTCACCGACGCCCGCGTGTTCGAGGGTCTTGGATTCCAGGAAGCCCTCGCGTTGCGCAGGGGACAGATGTCGGAGAGTGAGGCGGTTCGGGAAATATCCAGGTTGCACCGCAACTACGCGAAGAGGCAGCGCACCTGGTTCCGCAAGCTCGAGGGCGTGAACTGGTATGAACCCCGGGAAAAGGATTTCGGGGTTATATTGGGAAAGGCTCATGATAGGGTATCCCGGTATCTGGAACTGGAGTCACGTATGGAGGGTTCCTCTTGAGCGTCGTGCTCATCGGTTTCAAGGGATGCGGTAAGTCGACTATCGGCCCATTGCTCGCCGAAAAAATGAGGTTCTCTTTCCATGATCTCGACCACTTGATCGAACAAAGACATTTCGAGGAAACAGGAGAGCGGCTGGGGTTTCGCGAGGTTTTTCGATCAAGGGGCGAAGAATCCTTCCGGGCGCTGGAAAATCACTTGCTGGGTGAGCAACTCGGTCAACCGAATCTCGTTCTTGCGCTCGGAGGCGGCACGCCGATGGCGCCGGGCGTCGATTCTCTGCTTGCTCCCCACTGCGTGATTTATCTCCAGGTGCCGGAGAATGATATCATCGAAAGGGTGCGCGCCGATGGCTGGCCCGCCTATATCGAGAACGAGGCGAACCCCGAAGAAGCGTTGCGTCTGCTTTTCAAAAAGCGCGTTCCGCGCTATGAAGAACTCGCAAAATTGATCGTGAAGAACACGCGCGCGCCTGAGGAAGTCGTCGCGGCGGTTCTGCCTGAAATACGCGCAGAGCTGTCGAAGACTGGAAGCTAGAGAGGGGAATCGTGTCGAACACGTTTGGCCGTTTGTTTCGTTTTACAACCTGGGGGGAGTCGCATGGCCCCGCCTTGGGCGTCGTGGTGGACGGTTGCCCGGCGGGTCTGCCGCTCGGTGAATCCGATTTGCAGCGGGATTTGGATCGCCGGCGGCCGGGCCAGAGCCGGGTGACGACCCAGCGAAAAGAAGAGGACCGGGCGGAGATTTTATCCGGCGTTTTCGAAGGCCGGACGACCGGGCATCCCATCTCGATCCTTATCCGGAACAAAGACGCCGATTCAAGCAAATATGAACCCTTGCGCAACCTTTATCGCCCGGGACATGCGGATTTCACCTACATCCGGAAATGGGGGATTCGGGACCACCGGGGCGGGGGGCGTTCCAGTGCGCGGGAGACGGCTGCTCGCGTTGCGGCGGGAGCGATAGCCAAGAAACTCCTCACCCGTCTCGGCGTATCGATTCTGGGCTATGTCGATCAGGTGGGGCCGGTGTGCTGGGATGGCGCGCGCTTCGACGCGGACGAGATAGAGCGAAACATCGTTCGTTGTCCGGATGCGGAGACGGCGTCCCGGATGGAGGCGGCTATTCTCGAAGCCCGCAAGGCGGGCGATTCGGTGGGCGGCGCCATCACGGTTCAGGCCGATGGCGTTCCCCCCGGCTGGGGAGAACCGCTTTATGGGCGTCTCGACTCTGATCTTGCGGCGGCGATGATGAGCATCAACGCGGTGAAGGGGGTGGAAATCGGTTCCGGCTTCCGGGCCGCCGGGATGCGGGGTTCCGAGAACAACGATCCCTTCGAAATGAAAAACGGTGAGACGGGGGTGAGGACGAACAACGCGGGCGGAATTCTGGGCGGTATATCCACGGGCGCGCCGGTTGTGGTTCGTTTCGCGGTGAAGCCGACTTCCTCCATTTTGTTGGAGCAGGACACGGTGACGACGTCGGGAGAGAAAACGACCGTGAAGGTGGAGGGGCGGCACGACCCCTGCGTGGCGACGCGAGCGGTGCCCATCGGCGAGGCGATGATGGCGCTCGTGCTGGCGGATCATTGGCGTCTCGGCTTGGGGAGCCGCATCGAATAACCTGCTTGAATGATTTGACTATTTAGATGAAGTATATCGAGTAAAGTTATTGAAATAACGTCCGTTTCCTTATGGAGCGTGTCATGAAACTCGGGGTCGTGGGTCTGGGCGTCATAGGCAAGGCCGTGGTGAAAGCGGCGGATGAAGGGAAAATTCCCGTCGATATACCGGTCGCTGCGACCCGAACGCCGGAGAAGGTGAAAGGTTTTCTGGCGAGTCTTAAAAATCCCCCGCGCATGACGGATCTGGCGGGTGTGGCGCAAGAGGCGGAAGTCGTGATGGAAGCCTCGGGTGGAGGCACCGTGGAGGCGATTTGTCATGAGAGTTTCGCGCGAGGAAAAGACGTCATAGTCAATTCCGTGGGCGCGCTTCTCGATCGGGATGATCTGATCGAAGCGGCAAAACGGGGAGGTTCCCGCATTTTCGTTCCCTCGGGCGCCATCATTGGCTTGGATGGACTCAAGGGGGCTTCCGCCGGCGGGATGGAATCCGTCACCATGACGACGAGAAAACCGCCCGAGAGCCTCAAGGGAGCCCCTTATATCGAAGACCAGGGAATTGACCTCGACGCCATCGATGAACCGACGGTTATTTTCGAGGGGAATCCCCTGGAAGCGTGCAAGGCGTTTCCTGCCAACGTAAACGTATCCGCTGCCGTGAGCTTTGCGGGCATCGGACCGCACAGGACGAAACTGCGGGTTGTTTGCGACCCCACGGTCAATCGAAACATCCACGAGGTTGAAGCGGTGGGGGAATTCGGGCGCTCTTTCATTCGTATCGAGAACGTGCCGTCCGAGAATCATCGAACGGGCATATTGACGTATCTCTCGGCTTTTTCCTTCCTCAGAGATCGAACATCCACATTGATTGTCGGCACCTAGCAGATTGCCGCGAGGTGACTGAATGGAGGGTGGTTTATTGAACCGCGACGTCGTGATTTTCGTGCCCGAGGCGCGCGCGCCCATCGAATCGCTGCGAAACATGCTCGAACCTCATGGTGAGTTTCGAGACGGCGGTAACAGAAAGTGGACGGAAGACGAGTTGGTGCGCGATGCCCATGAATGGGACACCCTGCTGGTGACGTCGAGAGAGCAAATCACCGAGCGGGTGATCGAAGCGGCGACACGCCTGAGGCTGATCGCCAAGATTGGCGTGGGCGTTGAGAATATCGACATACCCGCCGCCACGAGGCGAAAAATCCCGGTGACGAACTGCCCGGGCGCGAACGCCGTCGCCGTAGCGGAAGCTGCCCTGGGCCTGATGCTGGCTGCGAGCCGCCGGATTCCCCAGGGGATGGAAAAGCTGCGAAAAGGGGGCTGGCGTGAGGGCATCTGGATCGCCAACGAGATGAGCGGGGCGACGTTCGGTATCGTCGGTTTCGGGAACATCGGGCGGGAACTGGCCCGGCTGCTGTCCGGTTTTCAGAGCCGCATACTGGCGTATGACGCGTTCGTGCGCGATGAGGAGATACGCGGGGCGGATGTGGAACCGGTGGGTTTGGATCGGTTGACGAGCGAATCCGATTTCATATCGATTCACTGCAGCCTGACGCCCGAGACGCGCCGCATGTTCGATGCCCAAAGGTTTCGGTTGATGAAAAAATCTGCGGTTCTCGTGAACTGCGCGCGTGGCGCGATAATCGATGAGGCGGCGCTGGTTCACGCGCTCAGAGAAGGGGAAATCGCCTCGGCCGGCATCGATGTTTTCGAGGAAGAACCCCCGAGCCCGGACAATCCGCTTTTCGCTCTTCCGAATGCCGTGGTGACGCCGCACTTCGCCGGGGCGAGCCACGAGGCGCGCGAACGGGTGAACCGGTTGGCCGCCGAGAACGTGCTGGCCGTATTGAGAGGAGAGCGGGTGAATCCTGAGACCCTGCTCAACCCCGGGGTCTACGAAGACTGATTTTGACCGGAAATGGCACGTGATTTATTTGTCTCGGAGGCTTGCGCCCATCCGTGTCGAATCACTATACTTGCGCGGTTGTCCGAAATTCCGGGCCCCACAATCCCACAGTGCGGGAGGATGTTTTTTTGGAAGGCGCAACAGATAAAATTTGGATGGACGGAGAATTCGTCCCATGGGATGAAGCCAGAATTCATGTCCTCACGCATTCGCTGCACTACGGATTGGGGGTATTCGAGGGAATTCGCTGCTATCAGACCGAGCGTGGCTCCGCTGTCTTCCGCTTGGAGGAGCACATGCGGAGACTCTATGATTCCGCGCAGATAGTGGGCCTGGATGTGCCCGTCTCACAGGATGACTTCACCGAGGCGGTGCTGGAGACGATCCGCACCAACGAGATGAAGGCGTGCTACATCCGCCCGCTCATCTGGCTCGGTTACGGGTCCATGGGGGTGAACCCCAAGGGATCACCCACCCATGCGATGGTGGCTGTGTGGAGCTGGGGCGCGTATTTGGGCGAAGAGGGCCTGGCGAAAGGCATCCGGGTCAAAGTCTCATCCTTCACGTCCCATCACCCGAACAGCTACATGACCAAGGCGAAAACCACGGGCAACTACGCCGTGAGCCAGATGGCGAAGCTCGAAGCAGTGGGCGCGGGGTACGATGAAGCCCTCATGCTGGACCCGGAGGGTCTGGTGACCCAGGGTTCGGGCGAGAACATTTTTATCGTTCGAGACGGCGTGCTCAAGACGCCGCCGCTGCATGGCGTGTTGGGTGGAATTACACGCGACACCGTCGTTCAACTCGCTGATGAGCAGGGTGTGGAACTGCAGGTTGCTCCCTTCGCCCGGGATGAAGTCTATGTGGCGGATGAGGCTTTCTTCACCGGTACGGCCGCCGAAGTGACTCCCATTCGAGAGGTGGACGACAGGACAATCGGCACCGGAGAGCCCGGCCCTGTGACAAAGAGAATTCAATCCGCATTTTTCGAGATCGTGAACGGGCGCGACGAGAGCAAGTTCGATTGGCTTACCTTCATTTAACGACGAGGAGAAACGAGAAGTGCCGATTTACGAGTATGAATGCAGCGCATGTGGAGATGAGCACGAAGTTATCCAGAGAATGGGAGCCGGCGCGCTCAGAAAATGCCCGAGTTGCGGCGCGCTCAGGCTCAGACGCAAAATCTCCCGCTCCGCCTTCCACCTAAAAGGCGAGGGCTGGTATGTGACCGATTACGCCTCGAACGGCAAGAGCAAAGAGAAGGACTCTCCGAGCACGGATTCCGATTCGAAATCAGAGAGCAAATCCACCGAGAAGAAAGAAACGACAGCCTCGAATGGCGCAGCCTCGAAGCAGACCAGCAAGAAAAAGCCCGAACCGGTAGCCGCAGGCTAGTTTTTCGGTAAAAACGCGACCATCCTCACGATACAGCCGTCGCCGCCCGTCCAGCGCCAGGGAAATGCGGCCAGCGCGAATCGTTTGCCCACGACCTTGTCGATGTCTCCCCCCACGTTCTCGAAGCCGACGATGCCATTGCCCAGAAGCGCACGGTGGCAGGGCTCCCAATCGGGGAAAGCCTCGCTCGTGGGGCGATCGAAGCGTTGTTCGTATTCCTCGAGAGTGAACGGGCAGATGGGCTGGGGTCCCCATGCGATTTTCGTGCCAAGCGGATGGTCGAGCGCCTGCTGGTCCACGCCCACGCCCTTCACGCCGCGCTCCACGAACCATTCGCCCGCTTCCTTGTACAGGCCGGGGGAGTAGATGAAATATTTCGTGTTGTCGCCGTAGTATTGGTGCCATCCGGTATGAACGATGACGATGTCGCCCGGGCGAATCTCCGGCCTCGCGTTTTCGAGGTCTTCAGGCGTAATGACTTCCCATTCGTCTTTTGGAATATCGACGCACACGGCGTTGCCGAAATAGCTTTTGAGCGGCACTTCATCCATGAACGGCATGCCTTCGATGACGTGCGCCGGAGCGTCCGTGTGGGTCGTGCAGTGCATGAATGTTGTGATTTGCTGGCTCAGCACCTGGCTTTTGGCGTGATAGTGGAATCTTTCGATCTTGATATCCGGGAAATAAGGCCAAAGCGGGGCGCCATGCCCCCAGGGGTGGCTCAGGTCGATGATGTCGTAATCATCCAGGCGGTCCGTGTCGATTATCATGGTATATTTATCCTTTCAGAAGAAGTGCGGATTTTTGACGTTGTTGGGTTCAGGAAAATGTAGCAAAGATTCGAAAACGCCGCCATGAGGGCGTGCTTTACACTGAAGTGTTGAAGAGAGGAAACAAGTGGAGACCCATGAATGCCCCGCATGCGGCCTGCGGTTTCGGCATGCGCGCCCCAATGAGTGCACCGCCTGCAGCCGGGTACATTGCCGCAACTGCCTCAAGGTGTTCAGGGACGAGGTGGAAGAAGAGCCGGAGGGGCGCTTTATCGTTTTGTGCCCAGAGTGCGAGGATTCCATCTCCTGGCGAGTGGATGCGCAGGAGGTTTCGGCGTCGAATTGGTCTGAGTATGGCGGATGAGTCTCGCACGAAGCGAAAATGTGTGACGCATCTTGCAGAAGGCATGAGGAGGGGCTAAGTTACACCCTCTTTCTGCCGGAGTGGCGGAATTGGTAGACGCAGTGGACTCAAAATCCACCGGGGGCAACCCCTTGCCGGTTCGAGTCCGGCCTCCGGCACCAATGAAGAAAATGTATTCGATTCCAGGTTGTCGTTTTCATCTTTTCGGCTCTGTTGCGCGAGCTTTCAAGATGTTTGCTTCAATCCTCGTTGTATTTCGCCAGAGGTTCCATGTGATCGGAACCTTTCGCGTATGTTGGATTTGTTTTGCTGCCATGTCCGTGGTATACACATCTAGTATGTATATAAAATTCGTATGAATACAAAAGAGATTCTTAGAATACTGAAGAGAGAAGGTTGGAAAGAGATAAGGAGGAGGGGCTCTCACGTTCAATTGAAACACGAAGACAAGCCCGGTCTGTTGACGGTTCCCCATCCGAAACGAGACCTGCCGGCGGGGACTCTCAGAAGTATCGAAAGGCAGAGCGGGTTAAGGCTGAGGAGTAGATGAAATGCCAATGTATTACGCTTTGTTGAGAAAGAACGAAGATTCGGATTTTGGTGTTGATTTCCCGGATTTTCCCGGCTGTGTCACGGCGGGTGAAACACTCGACGAGGCGGTCGGTATGGCGGAGGAGGCACTTAACTTTCATATCGACGCGATGCTTGAAGATGGTCTCGATGTGCCGGAACCTTCGAGCCTGGAAAATGTCAATGAAGAAGGGGCCGTCGCATTTTTGGTTCGCGCCTACGAGAGAGCCAAAAAAAGATACAATGTCACCCTTTCGAGTTGGGTCGTTGCCCAAATCGATGCCTGCCCGGAGGTTGCGAGGGGAAGTCTGAGCCGCTCCGCTTTTCTCGAGGAAGCGGCGAAAGAGAGACTTGCGGATTCTCGGTAATTGCCGGTTGCAGAAGGTGTGCTTCATTTGATTTGTCATCTGGTTAAGGTATTGTTTCTCGGTAATTGTCGAGTAAATGAATTTAGCTGCTGACCTCTGGCGTCGTTTGTTGCGTAGAACGCTTCATGACCTGCGGCGCCGATAATGCGTTTCGTCCAAATGGATTTTCAATAGGACAAGAAAGTCTCCATGCGCGTACCCCTTTATGACTTGAAATCTCAAAACGGGCCGCTGAAAGCGCAGATTCTGGCGGCAGTCGAAAGAGTGATGACCCACCAGAGGTTCGTCATGGGCGAGGAGATCGGTGCTTTCGAGTCCGAAATGGCGGACTATTGTGGAGCGGAGCACGCCATTGCCGTCTCTTCAGGCACCGACGCTCTACTCTTGGCTTTGATGGCGAACGACGTTCGCCCGGGCGATGAAATCATCACCTCGGCGTTCACGTTTTTCGCCACCGCAGGCGTCATCCATCGCCTGGGCGCGAAGCCGGTGTTCGTGGATATCGATCCCGACACGTTCAATCTCGCGCCGGGGCGGCTTGAAGAAGCCATCACGCCGAAATCGAAAGGGGTCATACCCGTTCATATGTACGGCCGCTGCGCTCAGATGGCGGAGATTCTCGAAATCGCCGAACGTCACCGGCTTTTCGTGGTGGAAGACGCTGCCCAGGCCGTCGGAGCGCGGATGAGTCTGGGAGTGGCCGGCGCCATGGGGG
>CAYTSP010000227.1:0-12611 GCA_964440505.1 uncultured Nitrospinaceae bacterium | reverse complement strand
CATACGACAAGTCTGGAAACCAGGGGTTTTTCAACAGCCCCATACTCCTATACGATGGGCCGGGTGATTCGCAGGCCCCGAAGTTCATTTTTCGGTAAAATTTCAGCCTTCCAGGGGAGAAGGGATGTGAAGCACTATCATTTCGAGGAGATGGAAGCGCACGATACCGGCGAGAGGATTCAGCGGGTGGTGGCGGGCGAGAAGCTGACCGTGCTTCGCCAGACGATTCGCGCTGGCGTGGATATGTACAACCCCCATTCGCACCCGAACGAGCAGATGACGATCGTTCTGGAAGGCACGGCGCGGTTCGCGTGCGGCGGGAAGGAGGTGGTCCTCGGGCCGGGCGGCGTCGTGGTTTTTCCGCCGAACCAGGAGCACTCCACGCGCAACGCGGGCGATGGGCCGCTCGTTCTTGAGGAGATCTTCACGCCGGGCGTCGAGAAGCTGAACGAACTGGCGCCCGGGGACTGAGCGGGCCGGAGAGAGACATGAGCCGTCTCACGATTACGGGACTCAAGAAAGATTTCGACGACGTTTGCGCGGTCGACAATCTCTCCCTGGCGCTCGAGGACAGGGAGTTCATGGTGCTCGTCGGTCCCACGGGATGCGGTAAATCGACCCTCTTGCGCCTCATCGCCGGCGTGGAGGATGAGGATGCGGGCCACATCTACCTGGACGGCGTTCGGCTGAACGGCATCCCGCCCGGAAGGCGCGGGGTGCAGCTCGTGTTCCAGAGCTACGCCCTCTGGCCGCACATGAAGGTTTTTGACGAGAAGAAATACTCGAACCTGGGCTTCGCGCTCAAAATCAGGCGGTGGCTGCCGGGCATCCTGAACGAGCGCGCCCAGGACGTGATGCGGCGACTGGGGATCAGTGAAAAATGGTCCCGCCGCCGCCCGGACAGCCTGAGCGCGGGTCAGCAGCAAAAAGTCGCCATCGGCCGCGCCATCGCCATCCCCCCGCAGGTTTTTCTTCTCGACGAGCCCCTGGCGAACATCGATCCGGTCGCGAGGCTCGAGGTCAGAAAAGAACTGCGAAGGGTACATGACGAGATCGGGGCGGTCAGCCTGCTCGTGACGCACGATTTGACGGATGCGTTTCAGATCGCCGACAGGATCGCCGTGATGCGCGATGGCGTGATCGTCCAGGTCGACACGCCGGAGAACCTCATCAACCATCCGGTGGACTCGTTCGTGGAGAGTTTCTTCACGAGCGTGCACCATGAAAGACTGCTGCAGGAGTTCCGGGCGAGGCGCAAAGCCAGAAAGACGGAGCCGACTCCAGACTCACCTTGACTCGGGGTTTTCCAGAAAATCCCGCCACGCCGCCCAGTAGGACGATCCCCCCGCGTAATACGTGTCGTTGTGGCCTGCTCCCTTGATAGTGAAAAACCGTTTATGCGGCGAGCCGGCCGCCTCGTAGAGCCGCCTCCCTTGAGCGAAAGGCACGATTCCGTCCCTATCGCCGTGCAGAACGAACAGGGGGGTCTTCACTTCGGGGAGCATGGCCGCGCTGTCGAATTTGGAAGAGATGATCCAGCCCACCGGCAGGAAGGGGAACATCTTCTTCCCCATGGCGAGGGTGCTCTCGAAGGGGCTCTCGAGAATCAGGCCGCGCGCTTTGCGTCCTTCCGCGGCGAGCTTCACCACTACGGCCGCGCCCAGGGAACGCCCGAACAAAAAGATGCGCTCGTGCGGCACGCGCTCGGCGAGCCAGGCGTACGCGGCCCTGCCGTCGGCGTAGAGACCCTCCTCGCCCGGCCTGCCCTCGCTTTTCCCGTATCCTCTGTAGTCGAAGATGAATACTCCTGCACGCAACTCTTTTTGGATGAGCGCGATGTTCTCCGCGCGGTGGGAGAGGTTGCCCGCGTTGCCGTGCGCCCACAGGAGAACCGGGCCGTCCGGGTCTTTCGGCGCGACGTACCAGCCGTGAAGGCGCACGCCGTCGGCGGCGCTGAAAGAGACGTTTTCAAACATGACGCCGTAGTTTCTGGGCGTCACTTCGATTTCCCGGTAGGGGTGATAGAGCAGGAAATTCTCTAGTAGACCGAACATTCCCACGACTATGAGCGCGCCTGCGCCGAGGAGCAGGTAGCGGTGGAATTTTTGCGAGATTCGCAGCGGCCCGGTCTCATCGAGGGGTTTGTGTGAGTTCCCGGTGGACGGTCTTGATGCAGAGGTTCTGGATCGTCGTGATGCCCGCATCCTCGAGGCGGCGCGCGGAGGCGGGATTTGAGATCCCCTTTTGCATCCAGAACGCGAACGGGCTTTTTTCGAGGGCGTCATCCACCAGGGCGGGTATTTCCTCGGAACGCCGGAAGACGTTCACGATGTCGACGTGATCGGTGACCTCACCCAGGCTTGAATAGGCCTTCTCCCCGAGGGCGGATTCGATTCTGGGGTTAATCGGAATGACGCGGTAGCCCGCCTCCATAAGATAGGCGGCGATACGGTGGCTCGCCCGCGAGGGATCGTCCGAGAGACCGACCACGGCGATGGTATCGGCCTCGGCGAGTATGGATGCGAGCGTCTGATCTTCAGGGTTCATTCCGTGGGTCTCCTCGGTTTTCAGCATGATACCACAGCTTACTGCGAGCGCATGAGGTGCTCGCGGGAAAGCAGCGGCTTGCTCTTTATGAAGACGAGGGTGTAAATCATCGGGCAGGGGAGAGGACGCGCCTCTCCCTGATTTCATCTTGAGATATTTCTCTTATCTGTGGGGGCATGAGATGGCGGATACGGCGGTTGTCGAGATTTTTCACGAATACCACTGACCCTGGGCGTACATGGCCGCGGCGCGGCTGGACAAGGTGATGCCCGAATTTGAAGACAGGCTGCATCTCAAATGGCGCGCGTTTCCGCTGGAAATCATCAACGACCGTCCGGCGCCTCGCCACATCGTGGACCAGGAATGGCCCCTGATAGCGGTGCAGGAGCCGCTATCGCCGTGCAGGAGTTGGCCGCACGAGGAATATCTGCGCACCACGCTGCGCGCCTATCAGGCCTACGCGAGCGCCTACGCGCAGGACCCTGAAAAGGCGCGCGTCTACGACCTCAAGATCAGGCGCGGGTTTTTCTACGAGGGACGCCGCGTGGATGAGGACGCGGTGCTTTGCGAGATGGCGAACGAAGCGGGCTTGGACGCCTCCAACGTGCGCGCGGACCTGGAGGCGGGCGTATTTGAGGAGGGCGTGATGGACGACTATCGGGAGGCCATGCGCCTGAGGGATGAGGAGGACATGCCGATGACGAGCCCAACCCTCATCTTCCAGAGCGGGGAGGCCGTCTTCAATCCGTATGCGTCCGATAAGACCATAGAGGGCGGCAAGCTCACCGAAGTCCACGCCCCGCCCGCCTACGGAGAAGCGGTGTACGCCGGTTACCGCGAGATTCTGGCCAGAGCGGCGGGGTGAGGGGGGAGCGCGCCTTGTATTCTCGACTGTAGTAATTTCTGCCACTATTCCGACAGGCTTGATCCTATAGGATGATCCTGAAGAATCGGCAATCTGACCGGTTCTAAGCCGGAGTTCTTGTCGTTTTCTAAGCCGGAGTTCTTGTCGTTCGGTTTTGCAGGCCGTACGTCTGTGGACATATGCGTGGCATTTTCAAGACGAAGGGATGTAAGACTACTTTGACCGAATTTCTATTGACACTTTCACCAAGTCTGTAATATAAAATTCACCATATTTCTATTGACACTTTCACCAGGTTCATGGGTGCATAAAATGCATGAGGACAGAATGATCCTGCCACGCCACCTGAGCGTCGAATTGCTGGACGCGCTGAGCTATTCGCGTGTGATCAACATCGTGGGGGCTCGTCAGGTGGGCAAGACGACGCTCGTTCGGGACATTCTCCAGAATGGAAGATTCATCTCGCTCGACGATGATGCGTTGTTGGAAGCAATCGAAGACGACCCGTGGGGACAGTTGCAGCGGCTCGTCGGCGAACTGAAAGGCGGGCCGTTGGTAATCGACGAAGCGCAACGCTCCGGAAAGCTGTCGCTGGCGATCAAGAGGATTGTCGATCTCGGCAATCAAATGGGGCAGTTTGTCCTTACGGGTTCTTCCAATATTTTTACGACGCTGCATGTGGCCGACTCGCTTGCCGGCCGCATGTTGACGTTGAAGTTGTGGCCGATGACCGTGGCCGAAACGATGTCGCGTGGCCCGTCGAAGATACTTGATTGGGCGATCTCCAAATCGCCGAACTTGAATGATCTGCCGGCGCCGGAATCTGCGGCGAGGGCGGATTATATTGATCTCGTCCTGAGCGGGGGGTTTCCCGGAATCCGGGATCTCGATAACAGGAGGCGGCAGAAGGTCTATCGCGATTACGTTGATACGGTGGTGGATCGCGATGTTTCCGATATCGTCCGCATCCGAAAAAGCGACGCCCTGCGGCGTTTGCTTGATCAATTGGCCATTCGTACAGGTTCCGAGCTCAACATCTCGTTGCTTTGCAAACTAATCGGCGTGCAACGGAATACTGTCGAACAGTACCTTGATGTATTGATACGGCTTTCGCTGGTCATCAAACTGGGTGCTTGGACATCTGGAGAAGCCCGCCGCGAGATCAAGAACGCAAAGTATCATTTCACCGATACAGGGATTGCGGCGGCGCTTCGAAATTTGACGCCACGATCATTCGATCCCGATGCCGATCCCAAAACGCTTGGCGGATTGATCGAGAGTTTTGTTTTTTCCGAACTCTTGCGCTCCGCGCCATATCAGAATAACGGTTTTCGTTTCTATCACTGGCGCGACCAACGGGGGCGGGAGATCGATATTCTTGCGGAGAGCGCAAACGACGTGGCGGCCATCGAGGTAAAAGCATCCTCTTCGGTGAGCCGTCAGGATTTCAGGCATTTGGAATGGTTCGCAGGCGAAGGCCCGGGGAAGACCCGGAAAGTGACCTCGATAGTTTTCTATTTCGGCGAAGAGAAGCTGGGTTTCGGCGAACGTCGATATGCATTGCCGGTGAGCTGCTTGTGGGGAGCAACGCGGAAATGAAACATTCGTTTCGAGGCATCTGGCGTATGCGCTGCCATAGGTTGATGGCTCGAAACTTTCATTGATGAGGAGCGGCATGAACTATCGTCGTCTTGGCCGTACGGGTCTGAAAGTAAGCGAGATAGGTCTCGGCACTTCGCACAATTTCATGCACATGGCGAGCAGCGAACCCGCCCGGTGCGTCGAGATCGTCCGGGAATGCCTGGATTGCGGGATCAATTTTTTCGACACCGCGCCCATTTACGGGGAATCCGAGCGGGTGCTGGGAGAGGCGCTGGAAGGCGCCAGGGAGAAGATCGTCCTGGCGACCAAGGTGTGGGAGTCGAGCGCATCCGCCGCCCGCGCGAGCATCGAGCGCTCCTTCAAACGCCTCCGCACGGACGTCATCGATCTTTTGCAGATTCACAACATGGCGGGCTGGCGCGAGGTGACGCCCGTGATGCAGGGGTATCAGGAAGAGGGAAGAATCCGCCATCTGGGAGTCACGGACAGAAGGCCCGGCAATTTCCCCGAACTCATCGAAGCCATGAAGACGGACGCGTACGACGCGATCCAGATACCCTACTATCTGGGCGAGGTGAGCTGCCGCGAGGAGGTTCTGCCCCTGGCGCAGGAGATGCACCTCGGCGTGATCGTCATGCGGCCTTTCAGCCACCTGAAGAGCGGCCTGCTGGACCCGAAAGGTCCTATTGCGCGGATGGAGGCGTTGAAAGCACACCATCCAGTAACGCCGGGGCAGGTGCTCCTGAAATACCTTCTCGCGGACGAGCGCGTCTCCAGCGTCATCCCCGCTACCGGCAGGGCGGGCCGCATGAGCGAGAACGCGGCGGCCTCGGGCGGCGGCGCGCTTCCCCCCGAAATCTGCGCGCGCCTCGAAGCGCTCGTGGGCTGAGGCGTTTCCCTACCGCCCGGATTTGCGAAGAAACCTTGGGAAATAGCGGCCGGTCCGATCGATGTATTTCTCATAATCTGCGCCGTGCAAGCCCCGAAGGTGCGGCTCCTCGACGAAGCGCACCTGCAACTCGACGCTCAAACAAGCGATGGCGATAAAAAACAGCATCAATACGTGGGGGAGCAGTACCAGCAGGCCGATACAGAACAGGAACACGCCGCTGTAAATCGGGTTCCTGACGAGAGCGTAGACGCCACTCCTTACCAAATCGGTTCTCTCGGCTTGATCGACGCCGAATCTCCACGCAGTCCCCATCTGGTACTGAGAGAGAATCATGAGCGCGATTCCGGCCAGAGAGATCGCCGCGCCGAGCATGTTCGCAGACCCGCCGAGGTCGACCTGCGGCCGAATCGCTCCGACGGCATCGAGGAAGGAGAGAACGAAAGTAGCGACGAATGACGTGAAAAGAAGAATGCTTACGCATTTGGCCGTATTGGAGGCAGTCCGCTTCACCGTGCGGATGCCGTGGTCTCCGGTGGCCAGGTAGTGAAGCGCGATTCTCCCGCCCACGGCGAACACCAGGAAGACGAGGTAGAGCGTCAGCGCGTTGGCCCCGAACATACGACCTCCCCGCTTTATACGATCATCCCGTCAGGCGGAACGCGAACGAGCGTACTCTTCTGCTCGCTTGGCCGGACACCCCCAAAGGGGAGCGTGAATCGCCGTGTGGTCAGGACGCCGTTGAAATGGCTCCCACTTCGTTGTCCACGATGACGGGCGAGGTGAAGTATTCAATCGTGGGCTCGACCCCCAGACGCTCGCGGATACCGGCGCGCCAGGCGTCGTCGTAGAGCCGCTCGGCGTCGGCGCGCGACTCGAAGAGATACACCCCGCCGCCTGTGCGCACGTCGTCCGACACCAGGTAGTATTTGCGCACAAGACCGGGGACGTCGCGGTAGAGCGGGGCCGAGTGCTCGAAGGCCGCGGCCATCTCCTCATGCGTTTTTCCCTCGGGAAGCGTGAAGCGAACGATTGCGGTGACGGCCATGAAGGTCCTCCTTATGCCGTGGTAGCGGCTTTGGCTTCGTTGTCGACGATGACGGGCGAGTCGAAGTATTGCACATCCGGCTCGACCCCCATGCGCTCGCGCAGCCTGTCACGCCATACCTCGTCGTGGACCCGCTCGGCGTCGGCGCGCGACTCGAAGATATAGACCCCGCCGCCTGACCTCCGGTCTTCGGACATCAGATAGTATTTGCGCAACAAGCCGGGCACGTCGCGGTAGAGAGCCGAGGAACTCTCGAAAGACGCGATAAGCTCCTCCTCGGTTTTCACTTCGGGAAACGGGAAACGGACAACTGCGGTAACGGCCATGAGGCATCCTCCCTATGAGATGGGTTTCTCCGGAATCATAACACGAACAGGAGTCAACTCAGTTTACCGGATACATGCGCTTTACCTTCAGCCTCGCCACGAGGCGCTTCTCGTTCTTCATCGCCTGGAGGTATTCGTCGAGGTCGTCGGGGTCTTTTCCGGTGATGCGGCGATAGAGGTCGAGGTTTTTCGTGCCGTCGGGGTCTTCGACGAGTTCGGCCTCTCCCTCCGCGCAGAGGTAGGGATAGAAGCTGTCCTGCGGCATCACGCAGAGCGTGGCCCTGGGGTCGCGCTCGAGATTCCTGGCCTTCACGCGGTCCCACGTCATGGATATCTCCGCGACGCCGTCTGCATAGTCGAACACGATGGGCGTGGGGTGCGATCTGCCGTCCGCGAGCAGGGTGCTCAGGACGCCGTAGTGCTGTTCGCTCAGGAAGGCCAGCGCCTCGTCATGCGTCATGGAGGTTCTCCTTATGAGTCCGAATCCATCGCCGCCTCGACGAAGTCATCGAACGCGGCGCAAAAAGCCTCGGGCGCATCCTGCATCGGATAATGCCCGCAGGCGGGGATGACCGTTCTCACGCAACCCGGGATTCGCTCCTCGAACATCTCCCCATATGCCATCGCCCCGGCGTCTCCTTCGCCCACGCAGGTCCAGGCGGGGACGTGGATTTCACCGAGGCGCTCCCGCATGTCCGGCGTGCCCAAGATGGCGTCCGCCGCGGCGGCGTAATCCTCAGGGGTGTTCTTGAGAAAGCGCTTTCTGAATTCTTCCGCGCTCGCTCCGTCGATGTAGTCCCGGGGCAGCGTCGCCTGCATCCCCTCGCTTGCCAGGGCCGCCTCGACTCCCTCGTCGAGCGCCAGCTTCCGCAAAAACTCGAATCGTCCCCTCATTTCTCCTTCGGGCGCTGCGGCGGATGCGCCGACGAGCATCAGGCCCTCGACCCTCTCGGGGTGTTCGAGTGCGCACCACAGGGCCACCCGTCCGCCCATGCTGTGTCCCATGAGGTGGACCCTGTCGAGTCCCCAGAAGTTCAAGAGCGCGAGGAGGTCCTCGGTGAGGGTTTCGATGCCAAATGGGCCCAGGCGCTTGCTCGATCCCCCGTGGCCTCGATGGTCGTAGGCGAAGGCCTGAAAGCGCCCGGAGAGCGCATCCATCACCGGCTCCCAGGAGTATATGGAGTTGGCGAACCCGTGCATCGCGACCAGGGGGGCGCCGCTCCCTTTCACGGTGTATGTGAGGTTCACGCCGTTCACGGTAGCCACGGGCATCGTCCGCTCCTTCTGCTGTGAGAAATACGTCTTTCGCCTTTGCCGAGTCGCTAGAATACCCTATTATGCGGTTTTTCGCAGAGCGGCACATCCGATCGGTCATGGACGGGAATTTGCGCATGGACGGGAAAAGAGTGGCGGTCGTCCTCCTGAGCGGCGGCATGGATTCGGCCGTCGTTCTTGCCATCGCGAAGCGGGAGGGATTCGCCTGCGAGGCGCTCAGTTTCGACTATGGACAAAGACACCGCTGCGAACTGATGGCCGCAAAAAAGGTGGCGGAACAAATCGGCGCAGACGGCCATACCGTCTTGTCCATCGACATGCGCCCCATCGGCGGCAGCGCGCTCACGGACGACATCGAGGTGCCCAAGGAGCGCGCCGACATCGGGGAGGGCATACCGGTAACGTACGTGCCGGCGCGAAACACCATCTTTTTGAGCTATGCCCTTGCCCTGGCCGAGGTGAAGGGCGCGAGCGATATCTTCATCGGGGTGAACGCGCTCGATTATTCGGGGTATCCCGACTGCCGCCCCGAATACATCGAGGCCTATATGCGGATGGCCCGCCTTGCGACGAAATCGGGCGTGGGGGGCGCGCCGCTCGAAATCCATACGCCCTTGAGCGCGATGCGGAAATCCGACATTGCGCGCAAGGGTCTGGAACTGGGGGTGGATTTCTCTCTCACCCACACCTGTTACGATCCGCTGGATGAGGGGCGGCCCTGCGGGTCGTGCGACGCCTGTTTCCTGAGGCGCAAGGGGTTCGAGGAGATCGGGGAGCGCGACCCGCTCCCTTATCCCGTTTCTTGACGTTCGGAGGAATCGTGGAAGAAATACGCACGGACGTGTTGGTCGTGGGCGGAGGGCTGGCCGGAACGCTGGCCGCTCTCGCCGCGCGAGAAGAGGGGGCGGACGTCTGCATCGCCATGAAGGGCGAGGCCGGCCTGACGGGTAATTCCGCGCGCGCGGGCGGCGTTTTCGCCACGATACTGGAGGGTTTCTCCCTGCCCGATGATTCCGTGGAAACCATGGTGGCGGATAATTTCCGCAGCGGGTGGTTCATGTCCGACCCCGCGCTGGTGCGGGCGGTCGCTGCCGAGTCGGGCGCGGCCATAGAGCGCCTGCGTGATTACGTGGTTCCCTTCCTGGAGAAAAACGGGCGGATGACGCCCACGAAACTGCCCGGCCACACCTATCCCCGGGGAGCGCGTGTGCCGGGCGGAGGCCCCCGGATGATGATGGTGCTGGGCGCGCGGCTCGCGCAGAGCGGAGCGCGCGTGCTGGAGGGTCTCTCCTTTATCGGCTTGCTGCGCGATGGCGGAGGAAGGGTCGTGGGAGCGGATTTTCAGGAAGAGGGAAGCGGAGTTTTGGTACGGGTGCACGCTCGCGCCACGGTTCTCGCGATGGGCGGCTTGGGGGGGATGTACCCCATCACGACGAACGCGCCGGGCGTGGCGGGCGTCGGCTACGGGGCGGCGCTCGACGCCGGGGCGCGGTTGCGGGACATGGAGTTCGTGCAGTTCACGCCGACGGCGATGGCCCATCCGCCGCAGCTCAGGGGCAGAAACTCGGGCGGCATGGCGCTTTCCTTCCCCGAAACGCGGCTGAGGAACAACCGGAACGAGCGGTTCATGGCCCGCTATGCGCCCGATGATATGGAGCACGCCAAGCGCGACGTGCTCTCCCGCGCGATGCACCGCGAAATCGTCGAGGGGCGCGGAACGGAAAACGGCGGCCTGTATCTCGATTTGACGAAGGCGCCCTATGAAGGCCTCAGGGACGTGATGGGCGAGATCATCGACGATTTCGAGGCGGCGGGACTCGACGTGCGAAAAGAGCCGATAGAAATCGCTCCCGCAGCACACTCCTGCATGGGCGGCGCCATCATCGACACATACGGCAGGACGGACGTGGCTGGCCTCTTCGCCGCCGGTGAGAACGGCGGCGGCCTGCACGGGGCGAATCGCCTGGCGAGCGGGGGACTCACCGTATGCGCCGTGATGGGCGACCGGGCGGGCCGGGCCGCCGCTCATGCGGAAGGAGAAGGCGGGCCGCCCGAGAAGAAAGAGACGGGCGCGAATGGCGCTGATGAGGCGGGTGAAGAGCGACTCGATGAAATCGAAAACGAGATACGCGACGTCATGTTCTCCGCCGGCGGCATCGAGCGGGCTTCGGAGGCGCTGCAGGATGGGGTCGAGAGAATCGCCGCTCAGATGGAGAGAATAGAGGCGATGACACCCGCCGGTTCACTCGTCTCGCGCCATGCGCAGGCGAGGCTCATGTGCTTGACGGCCGAGGCGATGCTGGGCGCGATGTCCATGCGCGCGGAAAGCCGGGGTGCGCATACGAGGTCGGATTATCCCGAGCGCGATGACGAGAACTGGCTGGCCAACATTTATGTATCGCTGGGGGCTGACGGAGCGCCGGCGCACGAGAAGGTTCCCATTTCCGATGAATTGCGTGAGGCGTCGGCGCGCCGTATGAAGGCTTGAGAGATGTGAGAACCATTGCGGTTTGAAGTTGACACCATAATAGGCGCTAGAGGATAACCAAGGGATACGCACTGATTATTGAAAAATTCTTCTCAACGACTTGGAGGAGTTATGCAATATCCATTTACGGAAGAACAACTGGCGCTCGCTGACCTGACCCGGGATTTCATGGAGCGGGAGGTCGCGCCCGTCGCCGCGGAGATAGACAGGCGGCTTGACCCCAAGGATTGCTATCCGGGTGAACTCCTCAACAAGGCGTCGCATCTCGGCCTCCGCACCATGGCGGTTCCCGAGGAGCACGGCGGCATCGGGGCCGATACGACGACCAAGGCCCTTTGCCTCTGGACGGGCGCGCAAATCGAGATCGGCGTCATCAAGTGCCTCAGCCAGTGCTGGAAGATATCGAACGCGATCTTCAAATGCGGTTCGGAGGCGGTGCTCGAAAAGTGGGGCAAGATGTTCGTTGAAGACCACGATTGCGTGGGCTCGTTCGTGATTACCGAGCCGGATTACGGTTCCGACAACGTCTACCGCCAGAGCGACCCCGCGGTGGGCCTCAAGACCTCTGCGGTCCGGGACGGCGATTATTTCGTGCTCAACGGAGCGAAACGCTTCACGTCGCTCACGAGTTGGGCGCAGATCCTGCTGGTCTTTGCGAGAACGGACCCCGATGTTCCGCTTCATCAGGGGACGACCTGCTTTCTCGTGCACGGGGACCAGGAGGGCGTCACCTACGGCAACGTGCACGACAAGCTCGGCTACAGGCTGTATCCCAACGCCGAGAGCTACTACGACAACGTGCGCGTTCACAAGGACGACATTCTGGGCGAGGTCGACAAGGGCTTTCAGACGTTCGCCACGGTGTTCCGGGGCAGCGCCGAGCTTCCGGCGTGCAATACGGGCATCGCTCGCGGCATCTACAACTTCTGCCTCCAGCACGCGAAAGAGCGCATCCAGGGTGGCAAGCCCATCATCGAGCACCAGACGATACAGCACATGCTCGCCGAGATGCTGATGAACATCGAGGTGGCCGAGCAGTTCATGTGGCGCATCTGCTGGGGCGTGGAAAACGATGAGAGCTACAACACGCGCTTCACGCGGTACGGAAAGGTGTTCAGCGATCAGGTGGCGCTCAAGACGATAGCTTTCGCCACGGACATTCTCGGCGGCATCGGCATCATGAAGGAGACGCCGACGGAGAAGATGATGCGCGACCTCCTCACCTTCCTGCACGGCGACGGCACGGACTCGATAACGTTGCTGCGCGCCGCCCAGACGCTGGACGAGCCTGCCTAAGGGCGTCGCGAGGCCGTCATTCCCCGATTTGGGAGAGGAAAACGATGGATTTGATGCTCACCGACAAGGTGGCGATGATCTCGGGAGGCAGCCGGGGTCTCGGCTTCCACATCGCGAAGGATCTGGTGGGCGAGGGCTGCCACGTGGCGATCAGCGCGCGGGGCGAGGAGCGCCTGAACCAGGCGGTCGATGAACTGAACGCGCTGGGCGGCGGACGCGCGGCGGGTTTCGCGGGCGACGTTACCGAACGCGGTGTGCCCGATGCCTTTCTCCAG
>CAYTSP010000226.1:0-7822 GCA_964440505.1 uncultured Nitrospinaceae bacterium | reverse complement strand
CTGCAGGGACAGGTCGCGACCTGTCCCTACGGGCTAGGTGGTCGCAGGCTCCTCGGGTTTCCAGTCCGGCGCTTTTCCGAAGGCGGCTGCGACCAGGGAGCGGGCGCGGATTCCGGGGGGATTTCCCTCGGGCTGGTAGTTGGTGCAGAAGCCGAACGCCATGTTCCGCTCCCTGTCGCAGAACGTGAACGCCCCGCCGGAACCCCCGTGGCCGAAGGCCTTCATGTTGCTTCCCATCGGCGAGTTGGGCGGGCAGTTGTGCATGAAGCCGAGGCCCATCCGCCGGGGCGAGCCGGTCATCGCGCAGGCACCCTCCCACTGAACCCTGGAAAGCTGCTCCACCGTTTCGGGCCGAAGGAGGCGGACGCCGTCGATTTCGCCGCCGCCCGCCAGCATCGCGTACACGCGGGCGATGCCGCGCGCGTTTCCGTGGCCGCCCGAGGAGGGGTTCTCGCCCACGCGGTTCTCACGGCAATTCACCAGATCGACGCCCACCGGCCGGCTCCCCCACGCCCTGTTCAGCAGCGTGCCGGGCTTCTCTCCCATCTCCCAGAACTTGTTTTCGGGATTCCGGTGCACGGGCGCGACCCGCGCGAGTTCTTCCTCATTGAGGCCCACGTTGTAATCAGCACCCAGCGGGGCCGTAATCTCCTCCCGGATGAAGTCGCGGATCCGCTTGCCGCTCACCCGGCGGACGATCTCGCCGTGGATGAACCCGAAGTTGATGGAATTGTATGCGCCCCTCGTTCCTGCGGGCCAGGCGGGTTCCTGGGCTGCGATCGCGGCCACCTGGGCCGGGTAATCGAAAAAGTCGCCGGGCTTCGCGGCGTCGCAGAAGATGACGCCGCATTGATGGCTGATGGTGTGCCGGATGAGGATGTTTTCCTTGCCGTTCCGGGCGAATTCCGGCCAATGCCGCGCCACCGGCTCGTCCAGCGAAACCTGGCCCCGATCCACGAGCATGTGGACGGAGAGCGCACTCATGCTCTTGGCGATGGAACTCATGAGCGTGATGGTGTCTTCGCTCCATCGCTGCGTGCGGGCTTCGTCCCGGTGGCCTCCCCAGAGGTCCACGACTTTCTCGCCGTCCCTGTACACGCAGACGGCGGACCCGATCTCGCCCCGGCCGGCGAAATTCTCCCGGAATTCTTCTTCCACCGCTGAAAAATCGCTGTGGCAACGTCCTTCCACCTGGATATCGGCAACGCTCATAATTTCCCCGCCACTATGTGAAATTCAATTTTTATGGTCTGAAGATGCCGCTCAAGACTATTATGAATTCATCCCAAAAAACAAACGGGGACGATTTCCCACCTGCGGCCAGACGGGGTTGTTGGAAAAGCCCGATGAGTGAGCGTTTGCGTCTTTTGTAGGGGCGGACCTGCGTGTCCGCCCTAAACGCGAAGTTCGCATATCGAGCGGATATCCAGAGTTGGAACGCCAAAGGGGGAGGAAGACCTCAACAAGGTCCGCATCGACAACCGGGCGGACACGCAGGTCCGCCCCTACGGGAAACCCGTTTCCTGCTTCAGAGGACTTCTTCAACAACCCCTTCCGGGGGGTTTCATTCATGGAAAGTATTTTCCGTGAGCGGGGTGCAAAAGCCCTCCGAATCCTGTCTAATGTCGACATCAATGATGTCGACATCAGAAAAAATCCCGAGGCGTGAGGGAGTGCTCGCCGCGGAAGCGGCGGTAGTGTAGATGCGGAGCGCGAGAGGCGAATTGCGCCTCTCCACCGAGGGATAACCGGAGGAATCATTCATGGCCGACAGCAGCGTGTTGTCCTACAGCGGCGTCACGGACTTAGGCGGCGGCAAGGCCTATGGCCTGCACAACGTCTTCGAGCTCGACGGGCGGATCAGCGCCTATCCCCGAAGCGCCAGGGGCTTCGCCCCGTCGAACTGCTACCTTCTTTGCGAGGAGGACGGCGCGATCCTCCTCGACACGGGCTATAACGGGCACAGGCGCGCCCTGTTCGAGCAGATAGGCTCCATCATCACGCCCGAGACGCCGCTTTCGATCTACCCGCTCCGCCTCAACGAGTTCATGTCCGTGGGGAACGCGGCCGCGCTCGCCAGGGAGTTCAACGTGGTGGAGTGCTTCGCCCGGCGGCCCGACATGGATTTCTGGCTCGATTTCGACGTGGAGAAATTCGGCCCCAAGAGCGAGGAGGAGCAGATATTCCCGACGACCGTCCTCGGAAACGAGCTCGAATGCCGCGTCGGGGGGAACGAGAACCGCGTCATCCGCGGCATCAACGCGCCCATCCGCCTCATCACCACCATGTGGATCTACGACGAGGCTACCCGCACCCTCTTCTCCTCGGACATGTTCAGCCACGTATGGGGGGATGACCCCGAAGGCCCCTGGGCGGTGGACGAAGAAGCGGTGACTACGCCGGAGTTCGTGCGCTCGTTCCTCCTGAACACGCGCTACTGGTGGCTCGAGGGCGTGGAAACAGGGCCGGTGCGCAAAGGCATCGCCGACGTCTTCGAGAGCTACGACATCGAAAACCTCGCCCCCGGGTACGGGGCCATTCTCATGGGGCGCGAACTGGTCGAACGCCAGTTCTCGGTGCTCGACGAGGTGCTGCGCGATCTGGATCGCGCAGTCGTCGACCCGCGCTACGTTCCCCGCGACATGGAAAGGTAATCATGAACCCGCACGACAATCCCCTCCCGCGCGAAATCGCTCCCGGCATCTTCTGGTTGGGCATCTGCCACGAGCAGCACCACCAGGGGAAGATCTATCACAGCTACAACGCGGCCTTCCTCCTCATCGGATCGGCCGGCTCCATGCTCATCGAAACGGGCCACCAGGGGGATTTTCCGGTCGTCTCCCGCCAGGTGAGCGAGATACTCGCCCAGCGCGGCTCTACGCTCAAATACCTGTTCCTCTCGCACCAGGAAACGCCCCACGCGGGCGGTCTCGGGAGGCTGCTCGAAGCATACCCCGAGATGACGGTCCACTGCGACGTGAGCGACTACCACCTCTCCTACCCCGAGCACGCGGACAGGATGCGGCAGATGGAGATCGGCGACGAGATAGACCTGGGCGACCGGCGGTTCATCGCCGTCGAACCGGTCATCCGCGACTTGAGAACCTCGCTCTGGGGGTTCGACACCGGCGCGCGCGCCCTCTTTCCGGGAGACGGCTTCGCCTACAGCCACTACCACTGGGACGGCCACTGCGGAAAAATCGCGGAAGAGGCCGACTCGCTCGATCTGGCGGAAGTCCTGGGGGTGTTCGCCGAGCGGGCGCTGTTCTGGACGCGCTTCGCCGACATGAACATCTATTCGGACCGCCTCGAAGCGTTGCTCGAAGAACTCGACGTCGCCGTCGTCGCGCCCTCCCACGGACTGCCGATCCTCGACCTCGCCGTCACCATGCCCAAGGTGCGCGAAGGCTTCATCTCCGGTAATTATTGAGGAGCGCCGATGGATTTCTCCCTGAGCGACGAACAAAAGGCGCTGCAGAAACTCGCGCGCGATTACGTCGAGCGCCACGTGCGCCCCGTCGCCGCCGAGTACGACCGGAACCCGGACCCGCTCGACTGCATCCCCACCGAAGTCGTCGAGGAAGGCTCGAAGCTCGGCCTCCGCACGCTGGCGCTGTCTGAGGAGCGCGGCGGCGGGGCCGACATGCTCACCCTCTCCATCGTCGGCGAGGAGCTCGGCGCCGGCGACCTCGGCGTGGCCGCCACCTTCGACCAGACCTGGAAGTTCACTCCCATCCTCGAGCACTGGACGAACGACGAACAAAAGGAGCGCTTCCTCCCGGCGTTCGTCTCGGACCACCACTATCACCTGGCGACGTGCATGACCGAGCCCGACGCGGGGACGGATCACGTCCTGCCCTACGCCGTCCCCGGAGCGGGCGTGCAGATGAATGCAGTGCGCAAAGGCGACGTCTACCGCCTGAGCGGCGTCAAGAGCTTCATCAGCAACGGGGGAACGGCCAGGCTCTACATCGTCTACACGCGCACCGACAAGGCGCAAGGGGGCCTCAAGGGCATGACGCCCTTCCTCGTTCCCGCGGACACGCCGGGGCTAAGCGTCGGCCGGGTCCACGACAAGATGGGCCGCAGGCTTCTGAGCAACGCCACGCTCGTCTTCGAGAACGCGGAAGTCCCCGCCGCGAACCGGCTGGGTGAAAAAGAGGGCGAGGCCGAGGCGCTCCGAACCAGCCGCATCGCGCGCGGCAGGGGCGGCTACGGGGCCACCGTGCTGGGCGCGGGCCGGGCCGCCTTCGAGGAGGCGGTGCGCTACTCGCAGGAGAGAGTGCAGGGCGGAAAGCCCATCGGGGGGCATCAGGCCGTCGCCCAGATGATCGGGGAGATGTACACGAGGCTCGAGACGGCGCGCTCCGTCTTGTGGCGGACCTCATGGGCGGTGGATCACGCCGAGGACTACGACCCCAGGATGTCGTGGCTCACCAAGGTGGTCTGCTCCGAAGCCGCGTATGAAGTCTGCCGCCTGGCGCTCGAGGTGCACGGCGGGCTGGGCTACATGCGCGACTGCCCGGTCGAGAAATACCTGCGCGACGTGATCTCGTTCCTCCACGGCGCCGGGAACAACCACATCTACCGCATCAAGATAAGCTCGCACATCACCGGCCTGCCGGCTGAATAGCGCCCCGATAAACGGCTCAGGGCGAGACGGACTTCGCAAAGGCCTATGCCAGGCCGCCCGGGTCAGGCCTGAATGAGCTCGATGGGCATTTCCTCGGGGCCCTCGATGAAGGCGGCGAACTTGCCGCTCACGTGGACGGGCATCTCCTGGATAATTGTCACCCCGTTGGCGCGCATATCCTCCAATAATCCTTGCAGGTCATCCACGACGAAGCAGAAGTGATGGATTCCGTACCCCTTGGGGCGAGGGCCGTCCGCTTCCGTGAGTCCGTCCGATGGCCGGGGGGTGCGAACGCTGAGCGTCCCTTCCCCCACCCGGAGGACGAGGTTGCGCGCCCCGGCCGGAAACTGCTCGGCCACTATCTCACTCCCGAAGAAGCGTTCGAACCAATCGGCTACCCCGTCGGGATCCCTGCTGATCATATGGACATGATGAAATGCGCCGACAATCGCCATTTTCTTCGTTTCTCCTCTGCGCCAAGGTCAACACCTTATATTCAGCTGCACTCCCCTCCTTGCCAGCATTCAAATCAAATCGCGTACTGCACAATAACCCACTCGAACCTTCAGGCCTGCAACCGGAGGGGAATCGTCATCCTGTGTGTATTTCACCATCTGCAGGGTAAGGAGAATCGATTCCGGGAGCAAGGTGACGAAAGACCCGAATTCAAAATAGAATCGTCAATTCGCCGAGTGCGAGTCCGAGACCAGGGAGCACGCCGCTTGAACAGATATTCCGCCCCGGCATGTATTGCTGCGCACAAGCCTGACTTTCGACTTTTTCATACTTGAAGGAGACCCAGGATGCCGAAACGAATCGAACCCGTGGACTGGCCCGACAGGCTCGATGTCTGGACGCCCTACTCGATGGCCATAAAGGCGAGCGGCGGGACGACAGTTTATTTCGCGGGTGTCACCGCGGCGCCTCCCTATCACCATCACCCCCACCGGCCCGAGGAGTTCGATACGCTCCCCGGCGATCTGCCGACGCAGACGCGCATGGCCCTGGAAAACCTCAAGAAAAGCCTCGATGCCGTGGGCGGGACGTTTCAGGACATCGTCTTCTTCCAGTTCTTCTCGACGACGATGGAGGGCGCCGAGGAGGCGGGGGCCATCCGGAAGGAGTATTTCGGCGACCACCGGCCCGCCTCCACCACGCTTCAGGTCGTTCGTCTCGCCACCGACCCCAGGTGCCTCGTGGAGGTCAACGCGATCGCGGTCGTGGACTGAGGAGAGTCCCGACCATTCTCCGGGGTGCGGCGGGAGCATATGATCGCCATTTTTGTATTGCCCCTCCCCGCCACACTTCGCTATTATCCCGTCCTGTCGAAGCAGGACCTGCGACAACCAAACGAGACGCGCTTCCCCTTTCACGGGGAGTGGTGCGGCGGACCCACGCAGAGGAGCCAAGGCTGTGGATATCATCAACGAAATCGGCGCAACCGCGTTCGTCATTTCCTGCATGCGGGCGATGGAGAAAGACCGGGAACACAAGCTGTTCGACGACCCCTACGCGGCCTTGTTCGTCAACGAGGCGATAGAGGAGAAAGTCCAGGAACTGATACGCGTTTTCCCGCCCTCGAGGGAACTGGTTCGCTACCGGGTTTGCGTCATGAGCGAGATCGTCGAGCGCGGCATCGAGGCCGGCGTGAAGCAGATCGTCTCTTTGGGCGCCGGCTTCGACATGCGCGCCCACATCTATCAGACCGAAGGCGTGAGGTTCTGCGATGTCGATCAGCCTGCTGTCCTGCAGTTCAAGAACAAGGTTCTCGAAGCAGGCGGCGTCACGCCCTGCGCCGGAATCGAGTGCAACTACCTGGAAGTCGACCTGCCCCGGGAACTGAAAAAAGCGGGCTTCGACCTGCAAGCGCCCATACTCTTTATATGGGAAGGCAACACCATGTACCTGCCGCGCGACCTGATCCATGATTTCCTGAGTCGATTGCGCGCGCAGGTTCCCAACATGACCATCGCCTTCGACTATTTCTCCGAAAAGATCATCAACCGCACGTCGGGCGACGACAGAATCACCGAAATCACGGATATGTTCGAAATCAACTTCGGGGTTAAATGGCTGACGGGTTTCGAAGACCTCTCCGTGTTCCAGGAAGAACACGGCCTCGAAGCCATCGGATCCGAAAGCCTGATGGAGTTCGGCGAGCGCCGCGCGCCGCAGTCCGTGGCGGAAATCAAGGAGTTCATGGACGCAGCGGCCGAGCTGTTGAAACTCTACTCCTACTGCGTGCTCAAGGCGTCCTGAATTCGGTGAACATCAACGAGGTCGGCTCCACGGCGTTTTTCCCTTCATGCGTCCGGCAGATGGAACAAGGCGAGGCGCGCCCCCTTTTCGAGGACCCTTTTGCTGCCTGGTTCATCGACGAGGAGGCGACGGCGAAGTTCCGCGAGCTCATCCGCACGTATCCTGCGGTCCGGGAGACGGCGCGCTACCGGGTGTGCATCATGAACGAGACCCTGGAGCGCGCGATAGCAGACGGCGTGAAGCAAGTCGTCACGCTGGGCGCGGGCTTCGACATGCGCTCACAAATTTTTCGCACCCCCGGCGTCAGTTTCTGCGACGTCGATCAGCCTGGAGTACTCGGATTCAAGAGGAAAGTCCTTGAAGCCCGCGGCGTCGCGCCCTGCGCCGCGATCCCCGGCAACTACCTCGAACTCGACCTTCCGGGAAAACTCGTCGAGACCGGCTTCGACCCGGAGGCCCCCATCCTGTTCATCTGGGAGGGAAACACCATGTATCTGCCGCTCGACCTGATCCATGACTTTCTGGACAGGCTGCGCGCGCGGATTCCTGGACTCATCGTCGCCTTCGATTATTTCTCGGAACACATCATCAACCGCACCTCCGGGAACGGGACGATGACGGCGACCTCGGATTATTTCGAGAACCACTTCGGGGCGAAATGGGTGACGGGTTTCGACGACCTCTCCGTCTTCGAGAAGAGAAACCAGCTCAAGATCATCGAATCGGGCGCCATGCTGGACGTCTGCATGCGCTATTCTCCCGAATCCGCCCCGGCCCTTGCAGAATGGACGGGACTGCACTCCTACTGCGTGCTCAAAGCCTCCTGAGCTTCAGGCAAAGGGCGGGTATTCGCCACCCTCCTCCATTTCGCAAATGATCCGCAGGGACGCATATGGGGTTGTTGAAAAAGTCCCCTGACAGGGTAAAGGC
>CAYTSP010000225.1:0-2564 GCA_964440505.1 uncultured Nitrospinaceae bacterium | reverse complement strand
GGGTAGGGGGGGTTGGTTTTCAGGGCGGTGGAATGACGAGCGGGGTGGGTTTTTCAACACCCCCAACAGTCGAGGGACACATACGAACTACTGGGCGGACACGCAGGTCCGCCCCTACGGAATAATGTCCGCACGAATATCCTATTCAAAGACGTCGAATCCTCATTCATCAATCGGGTTCGACCCCCCCCCAACCCGGAGCGCGTTCGTGAGCGACACGATGGATTTCGACGCAAACGCCTCGCGACAGGCCGAAGTCATGTACCTGACGCCGGACTTGACCGAGGTCAGACGGCGGACGATAGATGCTTTGAGACTCACCCCCGGCGCGCGCGTTCTGGACGTGGGTTCCGGCCCCGGCCTCTTCGCCGACGAGATAGCGCAGACGGTCGGCCCGCCGGGTTCTGTGCGCGGCGTCGACTTGAGCGAGTCGATGATAGAGATCGCCAGGTCGCGCTGCGCCGACAAGCCTTGGGTCGACTTTCAAATCGCCGATGCCGTTTCGCTCCCGTTCAGGGATGGGGATTTCGACGCCTGCGTGAGTGTGCAGACGCTCGAGTTCGTGGCTGACGTGGATGCGGCCCTGCGCGAGATTCACCGCGTATTGAAGCCCGGCGGACGACTCGCGGTCAGCGATGCCGATTGGGGCACTACGTCGTGGCGCTGCGAGGATGCGGCGCTCTGCGAGCGGGTGATGGCTGGCTGGCTGGAGGGCTTCGCCCATCTGAGGCTGCCGCTTACGCTCAAGCCCAGGATCGAGGCGGCGGGCTTCGCCGATGTTTTCGCTCACGCGATTCCCGTTCTCAACACCGCCTACGAACCCGAGAGCTTCAGTTTTCAATTCATTCGTCAGCTTCAGGGCGTCGTCCCCGCCAGAACGAACCTGACGCAGGAGGAAGTAGACGCATGGGCGAGTGAATTGCGCGGCCTGGGCGAGAGGGGCGGATATTTCTTTTCGCAGACGAGATACCTGTTCACGGCGGACAAGCCGCTCTGAGTGAAGACTAACTCTCTTTCGATTTGATCTTCTTGTACACCACGGGGATGAGCGAGAGCGCGGCGAGTCCCACGAGCGCGATGAGGACCTGGGGCGTCAGGACACCCTTGGCGGAGAACTCGCCCCCCGCCTCGAATATGCTGCCGAGCCCCGCGCCCACCGAGGCGAAGACGAACGATCCGGGAATGATGCCGACGAACGTACCGATAAAGTAGACGCTCAACGACACCCCCAGGAACGCGGGCACCAGGTTCACCACGAAAAAGGGAAAGATCGGTACGAGCCTCAAGACGAGCAGGTAGCTCAGCGCGTTTTCCTGAAAGCCCTCTTCCATCTTCTGGAGCCAGGGGCCGGCCTTCGCGCGCAGGGGGTCACCGAGCGAGGTTTTGGCCGCGATGAAAAGAACGGTCGCCCCCGCCGTCGCGCCGATGACGATATAGAGCGCGCCCCAGATGGTCCCGAACAGGAAACCGCCCGTGATGCTCATCACCAACCCGCCGGGCAGGGAGAATATCGTCACCGCTGCGTAGGCGAGCATATAGGCGATGACGGCGAGCGCGCCGTTCGCGCGCACCCACTCTTTGAGAAGGCCCTGGTTCTCCTTCAAGGTCTCGAAAGTGAGGTAGCGGCCCAGCCCCGAGTAGAAGAAAGCGGCCAGGACGAGGACGAGGACAAGCGGGATGATGAAGTTCTTGTACGATAGTTTTTTTTCGGATTCGCTCATTTTCGGATGGCTGCTTTCATGTTTTGGGTGGCGACGCCGGGGGAGGCGGCTGCCTTGCATGGTCTGCGGCACGGCGCATTCCTGCGCCGCAATTTGCTTCTATCACATTTCGCGCGCGGGTCAAATCGTCCCGTCTTTATAAAAGGGTGGCGATATTCACGCATTTGCGCGAAAATAAGTCATCGCGATTATTGGGGAAGAGTCGATGAACCGCAGACTGAGGCCGTACCAGACATACGGGATCGCCTTGCTTCGCGTCTCCCTGGGCGTCTACTACGTTCTGCATGGCTATTACGGCTGGCTGGTGATCGGCGTGGAGCGCTTCGCCGCCCTGAACGCATCGATGGGAATCCCTCTGCCCACCATCAGCGCATGGGCCGTCGTACTGGGTCACCTGGTCGGCGGGGCGTTCCTGATCATCGGGCTCTACGCCCGCCTGGGCGCCTTGATGAACGCTTTCATCATGGCGGGCGCGGCCTTGCTGGTGCATTTCGACCAGGGCTTTTTCATGCACGGAATCGTCACGAACCCCGAGACCGGCGCCGCCGTCGCCGGCGGATACGAATACTCCCTTTTCCTCCTCCTCGCCACGGTCGCCATCCTCCTCCTGGGAGGCGGGCCCCTCTCCATCGACTCCCGAACGAGAAACAGAATGCGCATGGGGGAGTAGGTTTTTGGGGGAAGCATCTGTTTTCCCGACAATCTTTCGCCCCGCTCCGTCTTAAAGGCAACCCCCCTGTCCCCCCTTAACGGGGGGGGGGGGGTAAAAGCGAAGGCTTTTCCGACGAGAATGCAATTCACTCCCCCTTGAGGGAGGTTGTTGAAAAGCCCCCCTGACAAGGG
>CAYTSP010000224.1:0-7545 GCA_964440505.1 uncultured Nitrospinaceae bacterium | reverse complement strand
GTCATAGCCCGCCTTGTCGAGATTCTTCTGGCCGAAGTTGTCCACGTTCGCGATGATGATGCCCCCGCTCTTCAAATCGCCGATGCTCGTCTTGAGCGCGGCGGGGTTCATCGCCACCAGAACGTCCACGGCGTCGCCCGGCGTATGAATGTCCCTGCTCGAGAAATTGATCTGGAACCCGCTCACTCCGGCCAGCGTCCCCACCGGCGCGCGAATCTCGGCGGGAAAGTCGGGGAACGTGCTCAGATCGTTCCCGGCGATGGCCGCCGCGTTCGTGAACCTGTCTCCGGTGAGCTGCATCCCGTCGCCGGAATCGCCGGCGAAGCGTATCGCCACCGTTTCGAGTTCAACAAGCTGCTTCTCAGCCCCGTTTTTACCTGAAGACTCAGCCATGGGTTTGATTGTCCTTTAATTGGATAGACCTGGTGTCGGAGAATACTTGGAGGGTTTCATTCAATGAGAAATACCATATGTCGAGCATGTCTTTTGTGAGCATGTCTTTTTTTGAGTCCGAGTGGCGTTTCACGCACCAACCAGCCGATCGCGAATTATGCGGAAATCCATCAAAGCCGTCAACGCAAAGTCAACCTTTTTTTCAAAAAAATCAAACACATCAGCCCGCACGAGAGCCGTCGAGGCCCAAATCCGCGGCTGCGCCCTGCATGGCCTCCAGCGTAAAGGCGATGTGCTCCTCAAGCGGCACCCCGAGCTCCGAGGCGCCCAGCTCCACGTCCGCTCGATTCACGCCCTTGGCGAAATTCTTGTCCTTCCATTTTTTCCGGATGCTTCTCGGCTTCACCTGGCGGATGTCTTTCGCCGGATTCACCAGGGCGACGGCGGTGATGAGGCCCACCAGTTCATCCACGGCGAAGAGCGCCTGGGCGAGGCGCGACTCCCGGGGGACGTTCAGATACTGCGCGTGTCCCAGAATGGCCTGAATCATCTCCTCGGGGTAGCCCGCCTCGCGCAGTACCGCACAGCCGGTCTCGGGGTGCTCCTCTGGCGAGGGATGTTTTTCGTAATCCATGTCGTGCAAGAGACCGGTGACGCACCAGAGCGCCTCGTCTTCTCCGTATTTTTTTGCATAAGCGCAAAGGGCGGCCTCCACCGCCCGGGCGTGCGCTCTGAGACCCGGGCTTTTGGTCCACTCGAACAAGAGCGCCTCCGCACTTGCGCGATCCAGTTCCACGCTCGACTTCCTCCTTAACAATGACGAATCAAAGAGATGACCAATCAAAGAAACAATCAAACACGGTTGCTGTCAGTAAACCTTGCGCTTCGGCCCGTTTCTGTCAAGGCGCGCAGCCTCGCTTGATGCGCTTTGGTTGTGATACATATTCCCCCCGAGACATTTTCCAACAAAATTCCGTGCAGTGAAAGAAATTTTTCAGGGAGAAAAACATGCTCTACAACAGGGAACGCGCGCTGGAACTGATGAGAGAACACGACGTGGCGGCCATGATCGGCACGACGCTCGAGAACGTCACCTACCTGACGGGCCACATCGGCTGGGCGCAGCGGGTCTACCGCGCGCGCAAAAGCTACGGCGTGCTCACCAGCGACCCGGACGCCGGCACCGACCTCATCATGAACCGCGCGGACAACACCTATTATGCCGCCTACGGCGGACACGCGGAGAACGTCTACGTCTGGGGCGGACAGGCGAACCACATCGAGCCGGAAGGCTACGAGCCGCATGATGAGGAGATGAGGCGCTACCGCGAACTCCACGCAAGCGGGGCCAGGCACGCGACCCTGCTCGACGGGCTCCTCGCAGCGCTCAGGGACCGGGGCATCACTTCGGGCAGAATCGCCTTGGACGAGGAGGGCTGCCCGGACAGCCTGTTCGCCACCTTGAAGGAAAAACTCCCCGGTTGCGAATTCATCCCCGGTTCGGGCCTGTTCCTGATGACGCGGCTCGTCAAGACGGCGGACGAACTCGACCGCCTGCGCGAGGCCGCCCAGGTGAACGAAGACGCCATCTCGAAGGTGTTCGAGTTCGTGCGCGAGGGCGTGAGCGAGCGCGAGGTGGCCGAGGTCTGGCGTCAGGAGGTGGCCCGGCCCGGCGGCATGTGGCACTGGTTCCACTTCAACTCAGGCCCCAGGGGCGTCTTCATCTTCCCGCCCACGGACAGAAAGCTCGAAAAAGGCGACGGCTTCATGTTCGACGCGGGTCTTTTTCACAGGAACTACAACGCCGACACGGGAAGCTGCGGCTCTATCGGCGAGCCGAGCGCGCGCGTGCAGCGCGAATGGAAGGGAATCGAGGAGGGGTTTCACGAGTGTCTGGAGGTCATAAAGGCCGGCTGCACGGGCAACCAGATATACCAGGCGCTGATCCAGGGAATCCAGTCGCGCTTTCCCGCGTTCGACGCTCCCTTCGCGGGCCACACGATCGGCCTCGAAGCGCGTGAGTTCCCCTTCATCCTGGGGCCCGAATCGAAGCACAGCCAGCCGTTCTACCCGGAAACTTCGGAGATTCCCCTGCCCGTCGATTCGGTGATCAACATCGAGGCGCCCATCGGCACCTTCGGCCAGGGGGGCTACCAGATCGAATACTCGGTCGTCGTGAAGGAAAACGGCTGGGAGATGCTCATCCCCCAGGACAGGAGCTTCCGCGTCATCGACGCGTGATTGGGAAAGTGCAGGTTGCGAAGAGGCGTCGATCTTCCGTGGGGAGAGACGTTTCCGTCAACGGTGAAAATTACCGGGCGGCGTAGGGGAGAACCTGCGTGTTCTCCCGTTCTTTCCGGCCTATCGGGCGGACACATCGGTCCCCTGACAGGCCTCTACGCCTGTCAGGCTACGCCTCCTAGTGTATCGATACGAACCTGTAGGGGCGTCGAATTTCCCTCTTCGGGAAGTTCGACCGTGGCCGCCCTGTCCCGTGTTCCGCATTTGTAGTGGGCCGTTCTTATGAACAGCCCAAGGTCGCGACCTGTCCCTACGGATTCCACAATCAGGTGATTTTGCAGGTGACAACCCCTCCTCGGGGTTGTCCCACACATACATGCGGCCCTGCCTTTTCGCCCTCACAATGCGGGTCGCATGCTATGCGACCCCTACACACGCCGAGCAACAACACCGAAATGACAATACCGAGTCCCGTTTGATGAGGAAGAGCCGTTTTCGCGTCCACGTTCCATCAACGCCTGGACTCGCCGAACCAACAAATCCCCCGAATTGACCCGGAACGAAAAATAGGGTGAGATAGGGAGTCGCCACATTTCTCTAGCCTGGAGAAAGCCGATGCCCCATCATACCGACTTTTTAGCAAGACGCGATTTTATCCGGAAAAGCGCCTTCGCCGGCCTGGGCGCGGGACTCCTGCCCTTTGCGCGCGCGATGAACGCGGACGCCGCGCAGAACCGGGTGCGCCGCTACGTCGCACTTGGCAAGACGGACATCAAGATGTCCGATATCTCTTTCGGCAGCAGCCGTCTGGGTTCCGATGAGGAGGACCTCGTACTCCACGCGCTCGATTTGGGCATCAACTATTTCGACACCGCCGAGAGCTACTCCTGGGGGGAATCGGAGACCACCATCGGCCGCGCGCTCAAGGGAAAACGCGACAAGGTCTACATCGCCTCCAAGACGCACGCGGGCGCGAGCGACTCCAAGGCCTCGATGATGCGCTCGCTCGAGCAGAGCCTGCAAAAACTCCAGACGGACTACGTGGACGTCTACTTCAACCACGCGGTGAACGACGTGGACCGGATGAGCAACCCCGAGTGGCGCGAATTCACGGCGATCGCGAAAAAACAGGGGAAAATCCGCTATTCGGGCATGTCGGGCCATGCGGGCAACCTGATCGAGTGCCTCGACTACTGCACCGCCAACAACGTCGTGGACGTATTCCTCATCGCCTACAACTTCGGGCAGGACCCGGCCTTCTACCAGCGGTTCACGCGCGGTTTCGATTTCATCGCCAGGTTCCCGAAACTCCCCCTCGCCCTCGCGCGGGCGAAAGCCAAGGGCATCGGCGTCATCGCCATGAAGACGCTCATGGGCGCGCGCCTGAACGACATGCGGCCCTACGAGAAGGGAGGCGCCACCTTTTCACAGGCCGCCTTCCGCTGGGTGCTCTCGAACCCGAACGTGGACTCCCTCATCATCTCGATGACGAGCAAGGACAACATCACGGAGTTCGTGGGCGGCTCGGGCTGGAAGAAGATATCGCGCCGCGAGGTGCCGATCTTGAAGAAATACGCGCGGTTGAACGGAACCTCCTACTGCCGCCATGCGTGCAACGACTGCGCGGGCGCGTGTCCGGAGAACGTGCCCATCGCGGACGTGCTCCGCACCCGCATGTATGCGACCGACTATGAGGACGTGCGATTCGCAAAAGCCGAATACTCCATGCTGGGCGCGGGCGCTTCGGCGTGCCTCACCTGCAGCCACCAAAGCTGCGCCGGCGCCTGCACGCACGGGCTGCCCATCGAGAAGATGACCGCGCCGACCCACGAACTGCTCACGGTATAGGTCAAGCCGCCGCACGGGCGCATCGCAACAAGCGAGTGGCCCCATTGCGCATGGCCGCCATACGACCTGACGGGAGAAACCCCATCGACATCGCCATCACGGGTGCGAACGGCGCCGTCGGCAAAGCGCTCATCGAACGATTAGGCTCCAATGCGTCCATGGGCCCGGTGCGCCTGCGCGCGCTCGTGCGAGACCCGGGTCGAAGCGCGAATCTCAGCGATCTCCCCGCCGAATTGATACAGGTGGACTACGACGACGCGGAAAGCCTCATCCGCGCCCTGGACGGCGCAGACTGCGTGGCCCACCTGGCGGGTTCGCTGGTTCCGAGAGCGGGCGATTCCCTGCTCGGGGCGAATCTGCTCACCACGAAGAACGTCGCCGAGGCGGGCAAGAGCGGCGGCGTGAAATCCTTCGTTTTCTTAAGCTTTCCGGGTGCTGACGCACGATCTGATAACGAGTATCTGAGGACGAAAGGCCAGGCCGAGGACGTGATTGCGGAGAATTTCGAATCGGGCGCGATTTTCCGCGTGCCCATGATTCTGGGGGCCGATACTCCCGCGATAAACCAGATAAAACGCCTGCTCCGCTCCTCGGTGATTCCCCTCGTGGCGGGAGGCGCTGTGCGGATACAGCCGATATACCTGGGAGACGTCATCGGCGCGATTGAATGGGCGATCCTCCATCCGGAAGCGCCGCTCAAGCGCATGAACCTCGTGGGGCCGGAGACTCTCCTCTACCGCGACCTGCTCCTGCGCGCAGGTCTCAGGCTCGGGAGACGGCCCAGGATTCTACCGATTCCGAGAGGGCCGGCTCGGGCAGCGTCTAGCATCATCGGCAGTCTTTCGCCCTCCTCTCCCATGAGCCGCACCGTATTCGACGTTATTTTCTATGAGCATCTGTGCAACGATGAGGTAGCCGGAAGCGGCGTGCCCATCCCCCGCACGGGCGTCGACGAGATTCTGGACCTCTCGCTGCCGCACCAGGAATAGCTTCGGCGCCTTCAAGGAGTTTCGTTTTGGAGCAAAACCGCGAATCGCATCGATCAAACAAAGCCGGTCGACTCATCCCCATCGGCTTAACGGTCGTGATTTTCGTCATCATCTTCTGGCGAATCCCGTTCGGCGAGTTCGTCCTCGCTATATCGAAGGCGAGGCTCGCGCCCTTCCTCGTACTGATGGGGTGTTTTTCGATCTGCTTTTTCCTGATGGACACCTTCGTCCTGAGCCGGATGATCCGCTGGTTCCACGGCCCGCTGACGTTCCCGACGCTGCTGCCCGTGCGCGCCGTCACCTACGTCGTCTCCATCATCAACACCCAGCTCGCCCAGGTGGCGCTCGCGCTCTATTTCCACCGCAGGTTCCAGACCCCGCTCGCCGAGATCACGAGCACGGTCGCCATGCTCATCCTGCTCGAAGTCACGAACCTGATCTCCTTCGCCACGGTCGGTCTCATCGCCTTTCCGGGCGGAGCGCCGCTCGTCCTGTTCGTCCTGCCCGCCGGGCTCGCGTGTTTCTGGCTCCTCATCACCCGGGTGGCGCAGGGGGGACTGGGCGTCATCGGAGCGAAAATCGGCGGCCACACCCTGCTCAACACTTTCCGGGCGGTGCGGTTAGGGCAGGGCGTCACCGTCCTGGCGCTCAAGGGTTCCGTATTCGTGCTCTCCCTGTTCGTGCACAAATACGCCCTGACGCTCTTCGGAATGGACATACCGCTGCTCCAGCTTCTGACGTTCCTCCCGCTCGTCTTCATGATTGGCGCGCTTCCGGTGACGGTGGCCCACCTGGGCACCTCCCAGGCCGCGTGGATATTCTTCTTCAAGGACTATGCGGCGGAAGCGGACCTGCTCGCCTACAGCCTGGTGTCGCACCTCACCTTCATGCTGGCGAACGGGACGATCGGCTTGCTGTTCATGCCGAAGGCGTACTCGGATCTGTTCGGAAAAAGGCGCGCCGCCTGAAGGGGGGTGTTGAAATACCTCTGATGAACGAGGGTTCGGAGCGACCGACGAGAGGAAGAAACCACTCCCCCTTGAGGGGGAGTCGGTGAGGTGAGGGGGTTTTTGCCCGAAACCGAACCGGTGGGGGGAGTTTTTTTCTGTGGCATGTCCCCCCACCGAATCGGCCTTCGCCTAAAGGCTCGACCTCTTCGACTCCCCCTCAAGGGGGGAGTGAATTTCAAAAGCGTGCGCACAACCCAAAATCGCTTCCCGGGACTTCATCAACCACCCCAAAGGGTTCCGTGAGGCGAGCGCGCGTTACGGATGAGCAAATACAAGGCGTAGAAAAACACCAAGTTGCCGAGCCAGGGCAGTATTGGCCTGAGCCAATCCCACGATAAACCCATCTCCAGGACGACCCCGCCCACCAGGGCGTAGAATAAGACCCCCGCCCACTTGCCCGCCGCGTCCTCGGGTAACGCCTCGCCCGCGCTCCCCGCCCCTCCACGGCAGCGCCAGAGAAACTGAGCGCCCAGCGCCAAGACTCCAAGAGCAGGCCAGGGGCCGATGCGCCCCGCCCAGGCGGCGGCTGCGAGCGCCGCCGTGTTGAAAGCCACGTCCGAGAGGGCGTCCACCTGCCCCCAGAAATAACTCTTCGCTCCCGCGCGCCTCGCCAGCGGGCCGTCTACCAGATCGCTCAGGACCGCGTAGACGTAGGTGGCGATGAGCAATACACGCCACCTCGGGTCTGGAGCGGAATCCAGATGGAGCAACGCCCAAACGAACAGGGGAATCGCCAAAAACCGCGCGAGCGTGAGGCCTCTGGCCAACATTGCGAGTCTCGGCCTGAATGATCCTCCCTCACCCATCGGCCTTCCTCCCTGGTCGCCGAGCACGCGAAAAAGCGAAAAACCACGATCACTCTGCCTCAATCGGAGCCGCGGAAAAAGCCTCCTTGCCGGGGCGTCGCCTTTACCCCTTGAGGAGGGGGGACCGTGGGGTTGTCTTTGCAGACGAGAAGGCCAAAGGAAGTTGGTTTTGCCGACGGGCATCGCTCGGGAATCACTCCCCCCTTGAGGGGGTTGTTGAAAAAGTCCTCGTCGGGGGACATTGCCTTTAGCGGGAAG
>CAYTSP010000223.1:0-4492 GCA_964440505.1 uncultured Nitrospinaceae bacterium | reverse complement strand
CGCCTTGAGCGCCGCGCCGTTCCGCATGCCGCCGCAGTGCTCGTGAATCATCTCCTCGCACGTGAGGCCGAGCGGCAATTCATACAGGCCCGGCTTCGCCACGTGGCCCGAGACGCAGTACATGCGGGTGCCCGAGTTTTTCTCATCGATTCCGATGCCGGCGAACCACTCCGCCCCCTTGTTCACGATGTGGGGGAGATTCGCGAGCGTTTCCACGTTGTTGATGACCGTGGGCCGCGCATAGAGGCCGATCACCGCCGGAAACGGCGGCTTGAGGCGCGGGTGCCCGCGCTTGCCCTCGAGCGACTCCAGTAGCCCGGTCTCCTCGCCGCAGATGTAGGCGCCCGCGCCGCGATGGGTGTAGATATCGCACGAAAAACCGCTGCCCATGATGTTCCGGCCGACGTAGCCCTTCTCATAGGCTTCGGCCAGGGCCTTTTCCACCGCGCGCCAGGGGGCGACGAACTCGCCGCGAATGTAGATGTAGGCCTTCTCGATGCCCACGGCGTAGCAGGCGATGAGGATGCCCTCGATGAGCTGGTGCGGGTCGCGCAGCATGAGTTCGCGGTCCTTGAACGTGCCGGGCTCTCCCTCGTCCGCGTTGACGGCCAGGTATTTCGGCCCGTCCACCTGGGGCACGAAACTCCACTTGAGGCCGCACGGGAATCCCGCGCCGCCGCGCCCGCGCAGGCCCGAGGACTTCACCATTTCGATGACGTCGGCGGGTTCGACACCGCCCAGGAGCTTCCGAATCGCCTCGTAGCCGCCCGAGGCTTCATATCCCGCGATATGAAGCGCATCGGGATTGTCGAACCGGCCCGTCACGATTTTCTCCAATACCAGCGCCATCTTCTTCAGTCCCTCAGCCTTGGCCTTCGCCGTCTGTTTCTTCGGCGCCTGCCAGAGCGGGCGTTACCACCTCGTCCGCTCCGATGGGCGAGACGGTCTCGCCCTTTTCCAGCGCGCTGAATATATCGTTCATGATCTCGGGCGTGACGCATTCGAAGTAGTGTTCGTTTACCTGCACACAGGGAGCGCCCCCGCAGGCGCCCAGGCATTCGACCGCCTCTATGGAGAACTTCCCGTCCTCGCGCGTGTGGCCGGTTCGGCAATCCAGGCGGTTTTCGATCTCGCGCAGCAGCCTGCCCGCTCCCATCAGGGCGCACGAGAGGTTGTTGCACACCTGCACGTGATATTCCCCGATGGGCTGGGTCTTGAGCATGGTGTAGAAGCTCACTACGCCCCATACCTCCATGGGGGAGACCTCGAAAATCTCGGCCACGCCCTGCATCACCGCGCTGGTGATGAAGCCCTCCTGTTCCTGGGCCAGTTGAAGCGCGGGGATGAGGGCCGAGCGCTTGACGGGATACTTGGCGATGATGCGCTCCAGTTCCGCGCGGTTCTCGGGCGAGAACTCGAAGCGTTCTTCCTGCCCGGAATGGGGAAACCGTATCAACGCCAAGACAATACCACCCTCTATTTCACTCTAGCGATCTATCTCGCCCAACACGATGTCGATGCTGCCGATGGCCGCCACGACGTCGCCCATCAGCCCGCCCCGGGTGATCTCGGAGAGCGCGTGGAGATTCGCGAAACTCGGCGCGCGCACCTTTACCTTGTAGGGACCCGGGCTGCCGTCGCTGATCATGTAAAAGCCAAGCTCCCCCCGTGGGGACTCGATGGCCTGGTATACTTCGCCCTCGGGCACGCTGTAACCTTCGGTGAATATCTTGAAATGGTGGATCAGCGCCTCCATGTCATGGGCCAACTGCTCCTTGGGCGGCGGCACCACCTTGGGGTTGTCCGCCATGAGCGGCCCCTCGGGCATCCCCTCGAGCGCCTGCATGGCGATGCGCCGGGACTCGCGCATCTCGGCGATCCGAACCACATACCTGTCCAGAATGTCGCCCCGCTCGCCCACGGGGACCTCGAAGTCGAACTCCTCATAGCCCGAGTAGGGCTCGTTCTTCCGGATGTCATACGCAACGCCGCAGGCTCTGAGCAGCGGCCCCGTGATGCCGAGCGCATAGGCCTGCTCCGCCGTCATGGCGCAAACGCCCTCCGCGCGCCTCAGGTAGATGGGGTTGTTCGTGAGCAGTTCCTCATACTCGTCCACGCGGTCTGAGAAGGGTTCCAGAAAATTCCGGCAATCCTCGTAAAACGTCGGGTAGGGTTCGCGCGCGACGCCGCCCACCCGGAAATAGCTCGTCATCATGCGGACGCCCGATACTTTCTCGAAAATCTTCAAGAGCTGCTCGCGCTCCCTGAAGCAGTAGAGAAAGACCGTCATCGCGCCCAGATCGAGCGCGTGGGTGCCGAGCCAGACGAGGTGGCTGTTCAGGCGCGTCATCTCGGCGAGCAGCACGCGCAGATACTTGCAACGCCGGGGAACCTCCATGTCCAGGAGCTTCTCGACCGCCAGGACGAAGCCTAAATTGTTCGACATGGGCGCCAGGTAATCCATGCGGTCGGTCATGGGGAGGGCCTTGTTGTAAGTTCTCTCCTCCATGTTCTTCTCGATGCCGGTATGCAGGTAGCCGATGACGGGCTTGCACGAGAGCACCGTCTCGCCGTCGAGTTCGAGCACCACGCGCAGAACCCCGTGGGTGCTCGGGTGCTGCGGCCCCATGTTGAGCGTCATCGTCTCGGTCTGGATGGGACCGAGCATGTCGCTGTCGAGTGGGTCCGTTTGCCGGGTTTGCGTGGCCATCGAAGGCTCCCGTGATCTCTATTCCGCCGCCCTGGGCTTGCCGGCGGGCGTATCCCTGAACGTGAACGCCACGGGTTCGGCGGAGATGTCGAAATCCTTGCGGTGAGGATGACCCTCGAACCCCTCGGGCGTAAGGATGCGCTCGAGTTCGGGATGTCCCTCGAAGGTGATGCCCAGAAGGTCGTACGCCTCGCTCTCATGGAGTCTCGCGCCCGGCCATATTCCGCAGACGCTGGGCACCGCCGGTTCGAGATCGTCCGCGCAGGGAACCTCGAGCCGCAGACGCCGCGATTTCTCTGGATTCAGGAGGGAGTACGTCACCTTGAAGCGGCAGGAAACCGGCAACTCCAGACAATCCACCCCGCAGACGAAGCTCAGCAGCCTGTAGCCTCTCTCATCGCGCAAAAACCGCGCCGCACCGAGCAATGCGTCCGGCGCGACCCGGGCGGAGATCTGGCCGCGATGTTCCGTCGCTCCGAGAAAGCCCTCCCCGATTTTCGCCTGAAGCAAAACGAGGTCGGGGTCTTTCTTCCCGGTCGGCTCCTCCGGCTCGACTTGTTCCCGCTCCTCTTCGCTCAACGGCCCAACCCCTCATTTCTCAAAGGTTTGTATCGCACGAAAAAGCGCTCACCCCGCCCCTGCTTCGACTTTCGACTCACGCGGCGTGGGGAGCCTTTTCACATCATCTAAAGCGAGGTGACGCCGGAATCCTCTCGGTAGAGCGTTTCATCCGCAATCTTCGCCTGGAGCTTCATGATCCCGTCGATGAGCGTTTCGGGCCGCGGCGGGCAGCCCGGCACATAGATATCGACGGGCACGACCTCGTCCACACCCTGCACGAGAGCATAGTTGTTGAATATCCCGCCCGTGGACGCGCACGCACCCATGGAAATCACCCATTTCGGCTCGGGCATCTGATCGTAGATTTGCCGGAGCACGGGCGCCATCTTGCGCGATACCCGGCCCGCCACGATCATCAAATCCGCCTGGCGGGGCGACGCGCGGAACACCTCGGCGCCGAAGCGCGAGATGTCGTATTTCGCCGCCGAGGTCGACATCATCTCGATGGCGCAGCACGCCAGGCCGAAAAGCGCCGGCCAAAGGCTGTTCTTACGCGCCCATTTGATGACGTCGGTGGCGCGGCCCAGCACCACCTGGCCTTCGAGTTGTTGTTCTAGTCCCATTCGAGCGCTCCCCGGCGCCACTCGTATATCAGGCTGGCCACCAGCAAAGCCATGAAAGGCAGAACCGCGAGAAAAGCGTATACGCCCATGCTCTTCAGGTTCACCGCCCACGGATACAGGAAGATGAGCTCCACGTCGAAGACGATGAACAGTATCGCCACCAGAAAGAATTTCACGCTGAAACGCCCGCGCGCGTTCGATTCGGGCACGATGCCGCACTCGTAGGCGACGTCCTTCTCCACCGTGGACTTGCGCCTGCCCAGCAGGAACGTCACGCCCAGGTTCACGATGGCGAATCCGATCGCCAGCGCTATCAGAATCAATATGGGTAAATACTCTTCCGGCATTTCCCGCCCCCACGGCGCTCAGACGCTCACTTTCTCGTCATGTCAAACAGGAATTCAAATCGAGCGCATCTTACGGCTGGCATCCCGTGGTGTCAACAATTCGCAGCCGCCATGCGCCGTATCCAGAATAACCCGGCCAGGCTCCAAGGGCCTTTCATCGCGCATCCTCGCCTGAAGGGGTCGTTGAGAAAGCCCCGGCAAGCGATTTTCGGTTGCGCGTACGCTTTTGAAGTTCACTCCCCCCTTGAGGG
>CAYTSP010000222.1:0-30805 GCA_964440505.1 uncultured Nitrospinaceae bacterium | reverse complement strand
TTTCTCATCGGTACTGGATTCCGGCGCATGCCGGAATCCAGTACCGATGAGAAAACCCGGAGTCGAAGAAACACCCCCACTTCCACCGGATTGCCAAACCCACACCTTCATCCATATCCGTCCGCTCTGGCCAACCTGTCGGTTGTCACCAGCATGCGCCGGAATGACGGGCATTGTGGTCTCTCAAAGGGATGTCCCGTAGGGGCGCTTCGTGAAGCGCCCGTTTCTCCGGGGAGGGTCGTTCGCGAACGACCCCTACGTCACAACCGGAGATGACGACCGTAGGGGCGGACCTGCGTGTCCGCCCGATTTTGTGTGGCTATCTCATTCAGGTGGATTTCTTGCCGGCGATGAACGCGTCGAAATCAAACGGCGTCGCCGGGCCGGACTCCTCGCCTTCGATGAGCGCCTCGCGGAGGGCTTCCACCCTGACTTCGTGTTCTTCGAGCAGGCGCAGTCCGGCGCGCACCACGTCGCTGGCCGAGTTGTAACGGCCCGATGCGACCCGCTCGTCGATGAAGCCCATGAAGTGTTCTCCGAGCGAAACCGACGTATTGCGCGGCATGAGTATTCCTCCTTGGCGCACATGATACCAAAAATTGGTATTCGCGCAAGGGTTTCGGGTGGGCGTGAGGTGAAAGAGCACGACGTAGAGGCAGGACCGCGTGATGATTCCGGGATGCGCCGGAATGACGATCAAAAATGAAGGGACGCATGTATGCGTCCCCTACACTCCAACTAACCTGTTCGAGATAATCGACCGATAGAGCAGAAGACGTTCAGTCTTTACTTCGCACCTAACCGCTTCCTTCTCCGCCTCGTCTTAACCGCATCCACCTCGCCCGCGTCGTCGATGGCGACGCCGTAGACCTTCCAGGCGCGCTCTTTGGTGATCCACTTCTCCTCCACGTCCTCGCGCACCTTATCGGCGGGCCGCTCGTGCGGCGGGCCGTAGCCGCCACCGCCCGTGCAGTAGGACGCCACGTTCTCGCCGGGTTTGAGGATGATGTCCGCACAGGCGGGCAGGTCTTCCAGCGAGCCGTCCGTGCGCATGAGGAAGTTCTTGCAAGCCGCCCCGTTCAGGCCGCCGAGCGTGCCCTTCGAAGCGTTTATCGCGCCGTCCGAGACGTAGACGACCTCCAGATCCCCCCCGCCCACGGGGCCGTATTCGCAATAGCCCGAAGGCGCGCCTATCGTCCGCCCCGCGCCCTCGGTGTCGGGCATGAGCCTGCGCGTCTTGATGTAGATGGGGAAGTGGAGCTCGTCCAGTTCGATGCTGTCCACGAAGCACATGCCGGCGTTGCCCGCGTGTAAGATCGTGAGCCAGGCGTCCGTCTTCCCTGCGCCCGCGCCGCCGGTGACCATCAAAAACAGATGGTTCACGAAGGGCTCGTTGTCGTTCCTGGGGTCGAAGCCCGAGATGACGCCCATCGAGGCCGGGAATATCGGCCCGCACTCGGCGAGGCCGATGCCGTCCTGAATCTTCGAGAACGCGCGCTGCACCGGACTCGTCACGCGGTCGGCGAGATTGGTGGTGGCGACCGACATCGAGGTGGGGTGCTTGCCGCCTCCCGCGACGGAGCCGTCTCTTATCAGCACGTTGATCCGCCGGAAGCTGCCCGCGTTCGTGGGCACGATGTCGTCGATGCTGTTGAACACGCCGATCATCGCGCCCGTGCGCGCGCAGGCCTCGCTCAGGTTCAGGCCGCAGGGCATGGCGTCTGGGTTGTCGCGCAAATCCACCTCGATAGTGGCTTTTTTGTTATCGATCCGCAGGTGCACGGTGATGGGGATGCCCTCCTCGGGCGTGCCGGGCACGGGGTCGTGCGTGCTGTGGGTGGTGGCTTGGCCTGTGGGCAGTTTCTGGATGGCGGAGATCATGAGCTTCTCGCTGTAGTCGAACCATTCCTTCGAGAAATCGTGCAGCGTCTCCCAGCCGTACTCGTCGCCCATGGCGAGCACCTCGCGCTCGCCGATTCTGGCCGCGCCTATCATCGCGAGGTAGTCGCCGTACCACTGCTCGGGCACGCGGATGCGCATCCGACAGAAGTTGATGAAATCCTCGTTGTCCTCGTAGTTCTCCTGCACCTTGGTGGGCGGGAAGATGAGCGCGCCCTCCTCGTAGACGTCGCGCGCGTGGCCCATGTAGGTGGTGGGCTGGCTGCATCCGCAATCCGCCTGGTGGGCCTTCACCCACACGGTGAATTGGTGCTCGCCCCGCTTGTCGATGACGGGCACGAGGATGGTGTGATCCGCCGGGTGCGAGCAGCCGTGGTAGGGCGAGTTGTGCAGATAGGCGTCGCCTCTTTTTAAGTTGGGATGCAAATCCATCATGGAGCGGGCCATGAGGTCCGCGCCGCTCAGGTGGTGGATGGGGAGCGATTCCGCGCCCGTCAGCAGTTCGCACTCGCGCGTCACGACGGAGGTGGAGAAATCGCGCGCGAGGTTCAAAACGCCCGAGCGGCCCGTGCGCAGGAGCGTGTTCGCCATCTTGGTCGTCACGGCGTCGAAGCGCTTGTGCAGCACCGCGAGGGTGATGGGGTCGAGTTTCGTCTTTCGCTTCGCGCGTCTGGTTGTTGCTCTCGCCATATCCTGCTCCTAGAGCGTGATGAAGAGGCTGCCGCTTCTCGTGCGCTCGGCCCTGGCGCCGGGGTCGATGACCACCGTCGTGAACGGCGATTCGATGATGGCCGGCCCGCGCATCGCCTCGCCCGCCTTCATGGAATCGAAGGCCGCCACGCGAGCGTTCACGAGTCCCTTGCCCGCGAAGTAGGCCTCCCGCCGCCTGGGCAGCGTGGTCTCGTGGATCGCCTCGCGGACGAGCCTGCCGAAGCGACCCTTTCTCAGCTTGCACCGCGCCACGGCGCGCCAGCCCACGAACTCGACCTCGGATGAGGGGTCGCGGAAGGCGAACACCTCTTCGTGCACCTGGTCGAACGCCGCCCGCGTGCGCTCTACGTCTTTTTTCGAGCGGAAGCGGTTGATGGGCAGCCCCAGATCGATCTCCCATATCTGGTGCTTGTAGCGCGCCTCGACGTAGAACTCCGTAGCACTCTCCACCGCTCCCTTGCCGGGGCCCTTGATGAAGGCGCGGCACCTGTCGCCGAGCGATTTCAGCGTCGCGTTCGCCCCCTTGAAGTCGAACCGGTCCGTGATGGTGAAGAACATCGAGCGGTAATCGGCGTGCAAGTCGCTCATCATCGCGCCCGCGGCGGAGAGTGCAGCGCCGACTTCCGGGATGACGAGGCCCTGGCAGCCGAGGCGCTTGGCGATGGCGACCGAGTTCAGCCCGGCCGCGCCGCCTCCGCCGATGAGCACCGCGCCCCTGGGGTCGATGCCCTGGTGGATGGTGATCTCCTCGATCGCGCCCACCATGTTCTCGGTCGCGAGCCGCAGGATGGCCGAGGCCGCCTCCTGAAGCGAAAGCCCCAGCGGTTCGGCCACGTCCCTGGTGATGGCCTTTTCGGCTTCTGCGGTGTTGAGCGTCATCGCGCCGCCCAGGAAATAATCCGGGTCGATATGGCCGAGAACGAGCGAGGCGTCCGTCAAGGTGGGCCGCGTACCGCCCCGGCCGTAACAGGCCGGTCCCGGTTCCGCACCCGCGCTCTGCGGGCCCACGTGCAGGAGACCGCCCTCATCGACCCAGGCGATGCTGCCCCCGCCCGCGCCGATGCTCTTCACGTCCACGGAGGGAAAGCCCAGGATGTGCCCCCGGTATCGCTGGCCGAGCCAGGTTTCGGGCGACATGGGTATCTCGCCCCGGCGCACGAGGCTCACGTCGTAGGTGGTGCCGCCGGTGTCGGCCACGATGGCCGTCGCGGCCCTGGCGTCGGCGCGCGAGAAGTGCCTGCCCGCGATGGGTGCCATCGACGGCCCCGAACCCACCGAGTGGATGGGCGCTTCGGCGAGTTCGCCCGCGTCCATCACGCCGCCCTTCGACGTCAGCATCAGGAGCCGCCCGCCGAAGCCCGCCGCCTTGAGCCTTTCCTGCAGCCCGCCGATATAGCGTGACATCAGGGGCTTGAGAGAAGCGTCGATGCAGGTGGAAGACGCCCGGCGGTATTCGCGCAGAATCGGGTTGAGAACATGGGAGAGGGTGAAGGGCACGCCCTTCAGGTGTTTTTTGAGCAAACGCCCCACGCCGATCTCGTGCGCGGGATTCACTGTGGACCACAGGAGGGAGACGGCCACCGCCTCCACCTGCTTTTCTTTCAGCTCTTCGATGATCCCGATGACGCCCGCCTCGTCGAGCGGCTCGTACACGCCCCCGTCAGCACCCATGCGCTCGGGCACCTCGTAGGTGAGCGCTCGCGGGATGTAGGGCTTGGGAAACGGCACCAGGAAGTTGAACGGCTCCATGCGCCCGCCCTCGCGCAGCACGAGAATGTCGGGGTGGCCCTTCGTGGTGAGAAAAGCGGTCTTCGCGGTGCCTCCTGTCACGATGGCGTTGGTGGCGTGGGTGGTGCCGTGGATGAAGAGTTCGCCCTGGGCGAGGAGATCCTCGGTGCTCGTCGAGAGGGCAACGGCTGCCGACTCGATGGCCGCGAGGATGCCCTCCACCGGGTCCTGGGGCGTCGTGGGGGCCTTGAACATGTGGAGGCGGCCCCGGTTGTCCTCGAGCACCAGATCGGTGAAGGTCCCGCCCGTATCGACCGCGAATCGCATTCCTCGCCTCCCGCCGTCACCCGCGCCATGACCCGCGCGGATGAGGTTTTTCAATCGCTATCTGCGAATGGATGATGAATTCAGGCGCAATATATCATCCCCTGGGCAGTGGGATGCAAGGTTATCAGTGAAAATGCGCGCATCACGCATCGCGCACGTGCGCGTAATACCGTGCGAGGCGCTCGGCGGAGACCCCCAGCGCGAAGAGGATGCTCAGCCCCCACCAGATAACGAGGCACTTGGGCTTGCCCCATACCTCGATGCGCCGCCCGCTCGTGACGACGGGCGTCTCGATGACGGCCACCCGCCCGAACGCGCGCATTCTGCGGCTCAGGTTCCAGTCCTCGAACAGGGGCATGTCGGCGTAGCCGCCCATGCGCTCGAAGACTTCGCGCCGGATGAAGATGCACTGATCGCCGAAGAAGAGCTTTGCGATTTTCGCGCGCGTGTTGGCGCTGAAGCTGATGAAGCGGCTGAAGTTGTCGTCGCGATCGAAGCTGTGGAGAAAGCCTCCGCCCGCCACGCCGCCCGCGTGCATGACGTCCTCGATTTCCCTGAGCGCCCCTGTGGGCAGCCTCGTGTCGCAATGTAGAAACAGGATCGTCTCGCCTTCCGCCAAAGCCGCGCCCGCGTTCATCTGGTGCGCGCGGCCGGGTTCCGACTCGACGATCAGGGCGCGCCCGCCCGCCACGGCTAGAGTGTCGTCCGTGCTGCCCCCGTCAGCGAGGATGATCTGCTTCTCCCCCGGCTGGGCGTCGAGCATGTCGAACATCGTGGGCAGGCGCGGCGCTTCGTTCAGTACGGGCACGACGATGGTGATCATCGTTCGGTCCTTCTTCGGAACCGGTCTTTCTCTGATAATGGCGCCGGGGCGATACATTCCCCGGGCTGTGGTATGATGCCCCATGTGAAGCCATCCGGTGAACCCTAACCATTGGAACGGCCCATGTCGATAAGGCGCATTCGCTTTTTCCGTCTTCTTCTCTCCTGCGCAGGCGGCGCCCGGCGCGCAAAGCATCTTACGATATGTCTCATCCTCTCAGTGGCGGTACTCTCCGCGAGCCTCGTCTTTTCGCTCTCCAGCGATCAGGAAGAGGCCATCGCTCTCCTGTATGAGGTCATGCAGAAAGTCGACGACAGTTATACGCGCACACCCGATTTCAGGAAAATGTACGTCGCGGGCCTGGAAGGCCTCAAGAAAAGCGCGGGCGAGGGGCGCATCGATTTCGGGGAGAAGGCGGGTGGCGAGGGTATCGTCAAGGCGGGGAAGCAGGAGTTGGCCGTTCGCCTCAGGGGAGACACCGACGGCGGGCTGGGCGGGTTCGAGCGCGCCTACCGGTTCGCGATGGAAAACGCCGAGGATGACAAGAGGGAAAAAAAGGGCGGATTGAAAGTCATGTACGCCGCGCTCACCTCCATGCTTCGTTCCCTGGACCCTTTCAGTTCGTTCGTCTCGCCCGAGTCCTACAGGCAGATGCGGGTGGAGCATACGGGCCGCTACGGCGGGGTGGGCGTCATCATCACGGTGCGGGACAAGAAGCTCACCGTCATATCGCCCATCGATGACACGCCCGCGCATCGTGCGGGCCTCAAATCCGAGGACGTGATTCTGGAAATCGACGGCGCGACCACGGCGGACATGCCGCTGTCCGAGGTCGTGCGCCGCATGAGAGGGCCCGCGGGCAAGACGGTCGATTTGCTGATTTCGCGCGCCGGTTGGCCCGATCCCCGCAACGTGACGCTTCGCCGCGCCATCATCAGCATTAAAAGCGTGAAGACGGAGGTGAAAGAGGGCGGGATCGGCTATCTGCGGGTCACGGCCTTTCATGGACGCACGACGCGGGAGCTGGACGTGGGTCTGAACGAGTTGATTCGCAAGAAAGTCAGGGGAATCGTGCTGGACCTGCGCGACAACCCCGGTGGTTTTCTCCGCCAGTCCGTCCAGGTGTCAGAACGGTTTCTGCCCGATGGAAGCATGGTCGTCTTCACCCGGGGGCGAAGGCGCAGCGAGACGGTGTATTTCCGCTCTCGCGGCAGCGGCGTATGGGTGGGCAAGCCCCTGGTCGTGTTGATCAACAAGGGCAGCGCGAGCGCTTCCGAAATTGTGGCCGGCGCCTTGCAGGATCTGGATCGCGCCCTGATCATCGGCAGGACGAGCTTCGGCAAAGGTTCCGTTCAGGCCATCATTCCCACGAGGGGCGAGGCGGCGCTCCGGCTGACGACGGCGAAATACTACACCCCGCTCGGCCGCCTGATTCACGAGAAAGGCATTCAGCCCGACGTCGTGGCGGGGCCTCAGCCGCTCACGAAAAAAGAGATCAGTGAGCGAAGGAGAGAGATGAAGACCTCGCTCTACAACAAGGAAAAGACAGACGAGAAGAAAAAAGACGCCGTCCTCGAACTGGCGATGGCCGTCTTGAAGGACGCCGCAAGCGCGGACGTGGAAGCGCTTCGCCAGGCGGCGCTTCATGCGCAGCGCCTGATGCGAAGCGCAGAAGCGGTATCCTCCACTGCTTCTCCCTGAACCCCCTCGTATGTGATTGTTGAAAAACTCGGTCGTGAGAGCGAGCGCCTTTGACACTCCCTCATCGGTCGCGTCAAACCCTCGTCTTGCCTGGCCGCCGTATCGGCCTCACCCTGAGTAGCCGCCGAAGGTCAAACGCGACTGAGAAAGGAGCGTTTGCATCGAAAGGCTTGCCCGAGTCTGCCGAGGGGAGCGCTCCCCTTTCTGGCCGGCAATCGCTCCCGCATTGGTCGCGATTGACCCTCGATACGGTGCGCGAGCGCGCCTACTCGGGATGAGGAGGTATGGCGCGCAAGGGCGACGACAGCGCCGCAGGCGTTTTTCTCTTGAGGAAGTTTTTCAACAACTTCGCATTCCCCGTTGGAAAAAATAAGTCGTATTTACGCGTTACTGCGTGAAGGCGACGATGGTTCCCACAGCGGCGGCCAGGCCCAGAAGCTTTCTCACGGTCATCTTTTCGGCCAGCCGCCAGGTGGCCAGGATTGTGGTCACGATGAAGCTCAGCTGTATGATCGGCGAGACGATGGTGGCCTCACCCTCCCTGAACGCGGCCAGCAGCGCGGTGTTCCCGAATATGAAGCAGACGGCGGTCGCGAATCCGTGCGCCCAGCCCTTCTTTGAGAATTTCGGCCCCCCCTGCACGGCGAACGAGTAGATGTACGCGGTGGTGATGAAGAAAACCGCCTGGCTGTGTAAAAACATGATCGGCGACACTCCGCCGGAGACGCCGAGCTTGTAGATGAAGTTTACGAGGCCGACGGCCACCATCGCCACGACGGCCCACAGGACGGAGGCGAGCCTGTCGGCAGAGAAACTCCCCCGGTGAAAATCCGAGAACAGGAAAATGGCGCAGCCGGTGAGGACCAGTCCCAGGATTTTGGGGAGCGTGATGGATTCACCCAGAAACCAGACCGCGAGCATGGCGGTGACGACGAAACTCATCCGGTAGATGGGCGTGCTGGCGCTCGCCTCTCCGAGCTCCACGCTTCGCATGAAGCTCCAGAAGCCGATGAACGTGAAAAAAGCGGCGCCGATGCCCAGGAAGGCGGGAGGCGTCCAGGCGTAGCTTCCGTCGAGCTGCGCCCAGATCCACGTTACGGGAACGACGATGCTCGACTGCGAGGCCGTAATCGTGCCCGGCAAAATCTTGTTCCTGACCGCGCGTCCATATACGTAGTCCGCCACCCCGATGAGGAGCAACGCTAAAAGCGCGTATATGATGAACCTTGGAAGCAAACCGAATCTCTCCTAAGTGGGGCTGTTGAAAAACTCCTTGCGGGTCGGGCCAAATCGCTCCCCCCTTGAGGGAGTCGGGCTTCCCGAGGGGAAAGCCCGGCAGAAGCCGAGCGTTTTGGGCCAAGGCTGATGCGGTGGGGGGTATGGTTCTGTAATATGGATTTCTCTCAAAACAGAAGCACCCCCACCGATTCGCTTGCGGGCTTGCGCCCTTGGCTCATCGCCTCCCCCTCAAGGGGGGAGTGGTTCTCTTCTCTCTCGTCAGTCGGTTGCATACGCCGAATCACGAAGTCAGGACTTTTCGACTGCCCCTGAGTAAAAGCGTCCGGATCCGAACTCGTTTCACGCATCATACCCGTTTTCGGCGGGTGCGTTTCAGCGGTTCAGGAAGAGTACGCCGAAGCCATACCTGATTCATAGCGCTTCCACCCATTTGTTTTTCCTGTCGCGCATTCTCGCGCCGGGCGGCCCCGGGCCGCGGTTTTTCCTTGTTGTGCCGATGGGGGCCTTCCTGTATATTGCGGGTATATATCTTGCCATATTGCATACGTGAACCGCACCGGAATCATTCCGGGGGGGAGGGTTCAATCTTTCTTCTCTGTTCGTGCGGAAACGGGTAAGCCTCTGCGTCCGCACTCTGAATTCACGGAATCGGAAGCTAGGGAGGATCATGTAATGGCAACGAGATCGACGTATACCCGAATGCGAAGGTTCAGCGTTTCCCGTCTTGCGGTGATGTTCACGGTGGCGTCTTTCGCGCTCGTCGCCGCCTTCGGCTCCCCCGTTTTCGCCGCAAAGAAAGATCCCATTAAAATCGGGGTGCTGTCGTTTCTGAGCGGAAAGCTCAAGCCCATCGGCGATGAGATCACCACGGGCATCCAGACGGCCGTGAAGATGCACGGACCCGTCATGGGCCGTTCCATCGAGCTGATTCTCGAGGACAGCCTGGTCAACGCGCAGGTGGCGGTCACCAAGGCGACAAAGCTCGTCCAGAAGAACCAGGTCACGGCGATTCTGGGAACCAGCACGCTCGAAGCCCTGGCGCTGCTGCCCGTGGCGAATCGCCTGCGCGTGCCGATCATCACCTCGAACAGCGGCTCGGCCGTCATCACCGGCGAGAAGTGCAACTACTGGCTGTTCCAGACGAACCCGACGCCCCAGATGGCCGTCGTGGCGATGGACTCGCTCATCAACGACAACCCGAAGTTCAAGGCCGCGAAGTGGTTCACCATGGGCCACGACTATCCCTGGAGCCGCCGGGTGGCGCGCTCGGTCAAGGTCGTCAAGGGCGTGAATTACGTCGGCGAGGCGTATGCGCCGCTCGACACGACGGACTGGGCGCCGTTCATCGCCAAGGTCCGCGCGTCCGGCGCGACGGCGGTGGTCATTCCCGTCACCCTGGGCACGCCGCTCGTGCAGTTCATCCAGCAGGCCAACGAGTTCGGCCTGACCAAGCAGGCGACTCTGGTGGCGCCCATCGGACTGCCGGACTGGCTTATCGCCAAGCTGGGCGAGTTGTCGACCCACATCGTCTCGGCGGGCGCGTGGAGCGCGTGGCGTCTCGAGGACACGATACCCGCGACCAAAAAGTTCAACGAGCTCTACTACAAGATGCACGGCCGCGTAGCCGGGATGCAGGCCATCCAGGCGGGCACGGCGGCCCAGCTCCTGTTCAACGCCATCACGAAAGCGGGTTCCACGGACGGCAAGGCCATCGTCGCGGCGCTCGAGAAGCTCGACGTAGAGGCTCCGGCGGGAAGAATGCGCTTCCAGAAGGATGGCCGCATGGCGGAGGTCCCGCTGATTCTCGGAAGGATCGAGAAGCTCAAGAAGCCCAAGTACGGCGCCATGTATGCGCAGTCGGTCAATGCGCTTCCGGCGTCCAGGACGCTCGAGCCGGCGAAGAAGCTCGGCTGTAATTTGAAGAAATAGCCATTGGGATGGATTGGAATTTCTTGTTCGTCAATTCACTGAACGGGGTCATCTACGGCTCGTTCCTCGCGTTGACGAGTCTCGGCCTGAGCCTGGTATTCGGCTTGGGCCGGGTCGTCAACTTCGCGCATGGGGTGCTGTACGCCCTGGGGGGGTATTTCTTCATCATCTTCCTGCCCTCGCTGGGCTGGAGTGCGATGGTGTTCGCCCCGCTGGTGGTGGTGCCCCTGGCCATCGCGATGGAATGGCTCACGATCGCCCCCATCCGGAACCGGGATGAAATCTACACCCTGCTCGTGACTTTTGGCCTTTCGTTCATGATCACGGGTGCCATCGAGTATCTCTGGGGCACCGAAACCACCCTGATCAAGCCGCCCGTCATCTTCCAGGGCACGGTGGACATCCTCGGCAATCAGTTCCCCATCTACAGGCTCTTTGCGTCGGCGCTCTCGCTGGTGGTGACAGGGCTGGTCTTCGTCTTCATCCAGTTCACGCCGGTGGGCCTCAAGATTCGCGCCATCACGGATGACAACGAGATGGCCGAGGCGCTCGGCATCAACACGCGCTGGCTGCTGACGAGCATATTCGGGGGTGCGGCCGGATTCGCGGCGTTCGCCGGCGCGCTCGGTGCTCCCATCTTTTCCGTCGAGCCGGAAATGGGGATGGGCATTATCATCGACTCGTTCCTGGCGGTGATCCTGGGCGGCCTCGGCCATTTACCGGGAACCGCCGTCGGGGCGTTCATCGTGGCGTTGGCGAAATCCATCGGCGGGGGCTACATCGCAGAGTGGGCCATCGCGGTTCTGTTCCTGGTGGTGGCCGCGATCATGGTACTGCGGCCCAGAGGAGTTTTCGGTCGTGGCCGCATCGCCTGATGTGGAAAACCTGACGCCGGACGCCTCGAGGACCCGTTCGCGGGAGATCGCGACGCGGGTGTTGCTCGCCTGCTCTGCGCTCCTGGTGCTGGCGGTTCCGTTTCTGGGCGCCAGCCCGTTTTTCATCACCCTGCTCACCGAGGCTTTGATCTTCGGCATCTGGGCGATGAGCCTGGATTTGCTGGTGGGCTACACGGGCCTCGTATCGTTCGGCCACGCGGCGAGTTTCGGTTTCGCGACCTATGCCGCGGGGATTTTCGCCATGAACGTGTCTGCGGATTTTTTCCTCTCGACCGCCGTGGCCATAATCGCCGCCGCGGCGGTGGCATTCCTCACCGGTTTGGTCGTAACGCGCCTCTCGGGAATCGCCTTCGCGATACTCACCCTGTGCATCTGCCAGGTCTTGTTCCAGATATCCGTCGTGTGGCGCTCGTTCACCGGCGGACTGGACGGCCTCATCGGCGTTCCGCTCCCCACGCTGTTCGGCCGGGAGGTGGAGCCCGGCGATGAGTTATACCTCCTCACCGCCGTCTCGCTCATCGTCTGCTATCTTCTCCTCAGGAGGCTGATGGAGTCTCCGTTCGGCAAAACCCTGCTGGCGATTCGCGCGAACGAGGACAGGGCGGCCGCCATCGGCATCCACGTGAGGCGGCACAAACTGGTGATTCTCATGATCTCCTGGATGACGGGCGGCGTGGCGGGAACGCTCTTCGTCTTCCTGAAGGCGGGCGCGAACCCGATGTCGCTCTACTGGATCGAGTCGGGCAACATACTGGCCATCACGATTCTAGGCGGCATCGGAACGCTGTTCGGCCCGATCATCGGGGCGATCGGCTTCATATTCATCCGCGATCAGGTCACGACGATGTACCGGGCGTGGCAGTTTTCCTTCGGGCTCGCCTTCGTGCTCGCCGTGCTCTTCATGCCGTCGGGAATCGCGGGCATCGCCGAGAGAATCTGGAGACGACTTTGGCCAGCGCGTTCCTCATAGAAGGCCTCCACAAGTCCTTCGGCGCCCTGCACGCCGTGAACGACGTGTCTCTTGACATCGAAGCCGGGCAGGTGCACTCGCTCATCGGCCCGAACGGCGCGGGCAAGACGACCTTGTTCAACTGCATCACCGGATTTCTCCAGCCCGACGCCGGAAAGGTGTTTCTCAAGGGACGCGACGTCACCGACCTGCCGTCCCACAAGCTGGTGAAAGAGGGAATCGTCCGGACGTTCCAGATCACCCAGGTCTTCGGCGAGTTGAGCGCCCGGGAGAACGTGGAACTCGCGGCGCGCTCCCGCGAGGGGCTGAATTTCGACTTCTTCCGCAAGGCGAGCGCCTGCCGGGCGGCGCGCGAAGACGCGGAGGAATCGCTGGAGGTGGTCGGGCTGATCGAGAAGGCCCATTTGCGGCCCGAGGAGTTGGGGCATGGAGACAAGCGGGTGCTCGAAGTGGCGATCGGCCTTGCGCTCAACCCCGAGGTCCTGCTGCTCGATGAGCCGACGGCGGGCATGTCCCGAACGGAGACCGAGCGCATCGCCCGCCTGGTCCGGCAGATTGCGGACCGCACGAGCGTCCTGCTGGTCGAGCACGACACGGAGGTGGTTCTCTCGATTTCGGATAAGATCACCGTGATGACGCAGGGCCGGGTGATCGCCCAGGGTCCGCCCGAGCAAATCAGCCGGGACCCCCAGGTGCAGGACGCCTATCTCGGGGCCGTCGAAGTGGGAGAGGATTGATGCTCAAAGTCTCCTCGCTCCACGTTCATTACGGGACCGCCCACGTTCTCCACGGCGTGGACCTCGAGGTGGAAGCCGGCAAAATCGTCTGCCTCATCGGGCGCAACGGCGCCGGCAAGAGTACAACGCTCAAGACCATCATGGGGCTCACGCCCGCCACTTCAGGCGAAATCCTCTTCGAGGAGCAGCGCATCGACGCCATGGCGGCCCACCAGGTTGCTCGTATGGGAGTCTCCTACGTGCCCGAGGACAGGCGGCCCTTCGGTTCCCTGAGTGTGGAGGAGAACATCCGCGTGGCCGCGCAGGCGAGTCCTCGCTCGGACGCGAACGGCGTCAGCGAGGCGCTGGCGTTTTTCCCCGTCCTCGAGGAGCGCTCCAGACAACTGGCGGGGAGCTTGAGCGGCGGTGAGCAGCAGATGCTCGTGATCGCGCGCGCGCTGGTGGCGCGGCCACGGCTGATTCTGCTCGACGAGCCGACCGAGGGATTGGCGCCCAGCCTCGTCGGCTCCATCAGAGACGGAATCCTGAAGACCCGGACGCATGGCCTCTCGATTCTCCTCGTGGAGCAGAACCTCTCTCTTGCGCTGGAGGTGGGGGATTATTTCTACGTGCTGAGCCGCGGTTTCGTCGCCTTCGAGGGTACGAGCGAAGAACTCCTTGCGCGCGAAGACGTTATCGCCGAGCATCTGGGAGTCGGTCGTGTGAAGGAGGCCCTGAGAGCGCGAAAATGAGGCGCTGGGCATCCCTGCGCGGTGTCGCAAAAAACCGAACCGGACCGAGCCGCCTGAAACGGAAGAGATCACCCGTTGCTTGCCTACGTGCTGGAGGAGAGCGGTCCATCTATCGAGGAGGTGGCGCGCCCCGAGCCGCTTGCGGATGAAGCGCTCATCCGGGTGAGGCTTGCGGGCATCTGCGCCACCGACCTGGAACTCATTCGCGGGTACATGAATTTCCGGGGCGTGCTGGGCCATGAGTTCGTGGGCGAGGTGGCGGGGCCGGAAGCGCACCCGCTTCTCGGGCGAAGGGTCGTGGGCGAGATTAACTGCGGATGCGGAAGCTGCGCCTGGTGCGCGCGGGGAATGGAGCGGCATTGCCCCGGGAGAAGCGTCCTGGGCATTCTCGACCGCCCCGGAGTCTTTGCGGAATACACCTGCCTGCCGAGCCGGAACCTGCACCCCATTTCTGACGCCGTGGAAGATGAGGCGGCCGTTTTCTGCGAGCCTCTGGCCGCCTGCTTCGAGGTGATCGAGCAGTTCCCCGAAATCGTCGAGCGCGAGGTCCTGGTGATCGGAGACGGGAGGCTCGGCCTCTTGCAAACCCAGGTGCTGCACGCCGCCGGGGCGAGAGTGGGTCTGCTGGGCCGTCACCCGGAAAAAATGGCGTTGCTCGCTCCTTATGAGATTCCCACCTGGAGCGAACCGTCGCAGGCCGCATGCTCCGGTGGAGATAGATGGCCCGTCGTGATCGAGGCCACGGGTGCGGCGGATGGGTTTTCCCTCGCTGTTTCTAAAACGAAACCCCGAGGCGTGGTTGTGATCAAGAGCACGGTGGCCTCTGATGCTCGCCTGAATCTATCATCCGTCGTGGTGGATGAAATCACGGTCTTGGGTTCGCGCTGCGGTCCTTTCGAGCCGGCGATTCGCGCGCTCGAAGCGGGAGAGTTGGGTCTGTCCTCGATGATTCACGGGCGCTATGCCTTGCGAAATGCGCCCGAGGCGCTTGAAAAAGCCCGCGAAAAGGGCATAATGAAGGTGCTGCTCCGGCCCTAGGCATTATTGGTATTTTTATTGTAAGATGGTAAATTGATATTGCTGCATAGGGTGCTGTTTGTTAAGGAGCATACGATGAGAGGCCTCATGGGGATGGCCTTGATGGTGTGGCTCCTTGCTTCGGCTTGGAGTGTGGAGGTATCTGCGGCCACGCCGGAGACCCCCGGAGCGATAGAGAAAAGGCGCGTCTCTCGCATCGTCGCTCACCTCAAGCGATTGGAGAGGCCCCAGGACTGGCGTCTGGTGCGCAAGCTTTTCTCCCCGGATTCGAACGTGCAGCTCAACGCCCTCTCGAACTGTCCATTGCCGGAAAATGAATGGCCCTGGTATCTTTCCTCGGATCACCTGAAGAATTACGCCTTCTCGGTGGATTTCATCCCGATCAACATGGATGCGGACAAACGTCTCGAAACCCTCATGGTGATTCAGTCGGATTACGACAAGGACCACTACATCACCTTCTGCCTGATGGATGACGAGAAAAGCGTCCGCAAGCCGCTCGCATCCTACAGCGACTTGAGCCGCGGCCGTCAGATTACCTACCAGATAGCCGATCTGACGGCGGACGGGTCGTATGAGTTGATTGTCAACGTCCGCGAGGGTTCGGACGGCCGCTACTCCGACGCCGTGCGTGTCATCAAGCCGACCCGGAAGAATCGTTTCGAACTGATGTGGTTCGCGCGCCTGCAGGATGAGTTGAAGTGGCCGAAAACCTACCTGGACGACGCGGGAAAACAGGCCGTCCAAAGGCGTGAAGACCTGCGGGCCAAGGTTCGTTTTCGCTTTAACGGACCGGGCAATCCCGTCACCCTCATTCTCAAGGGGGTGAGGGAATACGAGGAACGCGTTTTCAACATCAAAGGCAGAGAAGAAAAAAGCAAGCTCCTCGTCGATCGGTTCCCGTTCGAGGAATTCTGGCGGTGGGATAAATCGAAGCTGCAGTTCGTCCGCGTTTTCGACTCCAGATAACAGAAAAAGCATATCCGCTTTTCCGGAAAGGTCGTGTGAAGCCCTTGAACTCCCCTCGCCCCGTCATGCTCATCGTTCTGGATGGGTGGGGGTTATCCGATGAGCGCGCCCACAACGCCGTCGCATTGGCCGAAACCCCGACCATGGACGCCCTGCTCGCTCACCGCCCCCACACCCGTCTGGTCACTTCGGGGCGCGCCGTGGGACTTCCCGACGGCCAGATGGGCAATTCCGAGGTGGGGCATCTGAACCTGGGCGCCGGCCGGGTGGTGGATCAGGACATCGTTCGCATCGACCGCTCCATCGAGACGGGAGATTTCTTCGAACTCCCCCCGTTCGTGGAGTCCATTCAAAAAGCCAAAGACAAAGGCGGCGCCCTGCACGTCATCGGCCTCGTTTCGGACGGCGGCGTGCACAGTCTTCAGGACCACGGGGTGGCGCTGGCGCGGCTGGGCGGAAAAATCGGGATTGAGCGCATCTTCGCCCATGCCTTCACCGACGGGAGGGATACGCCTCCCCGCTCGGGTCTGGACTTCGTGGGTCGTTACGAGGAGAGTCTGCGGCGCGAGGCGGGGGCCGAACTCGCCACAGTCATCGGACGCTACTACGCGATGGACCGCGACAGGCGGTGGGAGAGAAACGAGCGGGCCTACCGCGCCATGGTGGCGGGAGATGGAGTGCGCGCCCGAAGCGCCGCCGAGGCGATAGAGGCCTCCTATGCGCAGGGGGTAACGGATGAGTTTATCGAACCGGTCGTGCTCGGCGAGAACGGGCGTCCGGTGGGGTTGATTCGAGACGGCGACGCCGTGATCTGCATGAACTTCCGCGCGGACAGGGTGCGCCAAATCACCCGCGCCTTCACCGATGACGGGTTCGACGGCTTCGACGTCTCGGGCGGACCTGCGGTTCATTATGCCTGCATGACGCAATACGACGAGCGCTTCACCCTTCCCGTCGCTTTTCCGCCCTTGAGGATGGAGGGCCTGTTCTCCCACGCCCTGGCCGGCGCGGGAAAAACTTGCCTGAGAGTCGCCGAGACGGAGAAATATCCCCACGTCACGTATTTCTTTAACGGCGGCGAGGAGGAGCCGCCCCCCGGCGAGAGGCGGCACATGGTTCCCTCGCCCAAGTTGGCCACCTATGATCTAAAGCCCGAGATGAGCGCAGAAGAAGTAACGGAAGTGGTCCTGGACGCTATCGAGCGGGGGGATGACGATGCCATCGTCTTGAACTACGCCAACCCGGACATGGTGGGGCACACGGGTGTCGAGAGCGCCGCCGTGCAGGCTGTCGGTTTCGTGGACGCCTGTCTCGGGCGCGTTCTCGAAGCGCTCGAAAGAGCGGGCGGGGCGGCGGTGGTGACGGCGGACCACGGGAATTGCGAGACGATGTGGGATGCGGAGAACGACTGTCCGCACACCGCGCACACGCTGCACGAGACGCCCTGCATCGTCGTGGCGCCGGGGCTCGAAGGGCCCTTAAGGCCGGGCGGCGCGCTTTGCGACGTGGCGCCCACCCTGCTGGGGTTGATGGGTATCTCCCCGCCTCCCGAAATGACGGGTGTGGATTTGAGGGTTCTCTAGCGCCGGGGCGTTGCCCCTCTCGCCCGGTTCGGCGAGGATGGAGAGCGGCGGGGAATTCGGCGGTTTCATGATGGGGCAACTTTCATTCGGGAGGAGACGGGCGTGAGCGAGGGAGTCCCTGATTTTCATGCGTTGCGCGCAATGTATCACCAGGAAGTGGAAGGGCTGAGCGACGCCCAGCTCGACTGGGAGGACCCGTCCGAGGAGTGGTCGCGCTGGAGCATCAGGCGGCAGCTAAGCCACGTGGCGCTCGCCTATTTCTTCTGGTGGGTGAAGATGTGGGGCAAAACCCTCTGGCCGGAGGGCCCGCCCGCGGACCCGGTCGATTTCACCAAGGCGGCCCCCAACCAGTACGACCGCAGGCTGGATGAGGAGAAATACTGGCGGCTCGAGGATTTGCTGCCCAAGTTCGACGAGGCGATTCATTTCGCCGAACGCGCCGCCGAGGGAAAGAGCGCGGATGAGTTGAAGGCGCTGGCCATCACCCGCACTTTCAAGCCCGAGTTGCTCATGGGCGATACGGACCTGCCAGTATACCGGTTCTGGATGCACATCTCCACGTTTCACGACGAAGGCCTCACGCAGGACCCCGAGGATGAGACGAAATTCACCTACACACTGGCGGGAATGCTCAAGCAGATGTATTGGGAGGCGCTCGTGCACTTGCGGACCATTCATCGCCTGAAACTCAAACAGGGGCTCACTCCCGTCGCGCAGATACCGCGCGAGGGCCTGCTGCTCGATCCCTTCTTCTGGGGACCCGAGGATGAACCCAGGATGTGAGGGCGCGCGCCGCCCATATTTTTGAGGACTTCTGATGCCGTTCGTAACGCTGGAATCAGGGATAGAGATTTTCTATGAAACCCGGGGAGAGGGGCCTCCCCTTCTGCTGGTGAGCGGAACGGGGCATGACCACACCTTCTGGTCGGCGCAGCTTCCCCTGCTGGGCGCGGATTACCGTTGCATCGTCTTCGACAACCGGGGGGTGGGCAGGAGCACGGCGCCCCCTCCGGGATATTCCCTGGCGGACATGGCGGATGACGCAGCGGGCGTTCTGGACGCCGCGGGCGTGGAGCGCGCCCACGTCATGGGTTTTTCCATGGGCGGGCATATTTCCACCGAGCTCACGCTTCGCCATCCCGGGCGCGTCGTGAGCCTGGGGCTTCACCACACCTGGGCGAGAAACTGCGCGCGCCTGGCCTCTTTTCAGCGCGCCCGCATGCGCCTCGCCGCGCGCGGCGAACGGGAGGCTTTAGTGGAACTGAGCCTCCTGGGGCTGTATTCCCACGCGTTCTACGATGCGAACGCCGAGCTTCTGGAGCAGAAAAGGCGGTGGCTCACCGAACAATCCGGCGTCGACCTAGGCTGGGAGGGGCAACTGCGCGCCTGCCTGGAGGGAGACACGCTCGAGCGGCTTCACCAGATACAGGTTCCCACGCTCATCACCTGTTCGGATCGCGACTTGATCGTCGACCCCCACCACGCGAAGGAGATCCACGAGCGCATCGAGGGATCGAAGCTCATCGTCATGGAGGGCACGGGCCACGTGGCGCTCATCGAGCGGGCGGATTTATTCGCGCGCATCTGCCATGAGTTCCTGGCCTCCCTGCCGCCGGGATAGAGAGTCATAGGTGACCGCCCGTTCGGGGCGAGTGACCGCCGGGGCCGACTTTCATAGAGCGTCCGGAGCCGCCGCCGGTTTGACAAACGCCTTGGGCTTGAGGCAAGAAAAAACGGTTTCATCCTCTTTGGTCATACAGCCAGACGGCATCGGGACCCGGAAAGCGAGGTGCGTCATCCTCAAGAAGATTTTCGGCTGGTTTGCGCAAAAGAACGACCCCCCCTCCGGGGGCGGGCCTCCTCCTGGGGGCGGCGGCTTCGGCCTGCCCATGGCGCCCGATCAGGCGGAGCAGGAAGCTCTTTTCGCCGAAAAAATCGAAGCCCACGGCAAGTGGCTGCAAAGTTCGGGCGCGCGCGGGGAACGCGCCGACTTTGCGGGCGCGCGTCTCGAAGCCATCAGCCTGTTCATGGTGAATCTCACCAGGGCGGATTTGCGCGAAGTGCGTCTTGCGGGCGCCAACGCGCAATGGGCGAACCTCGATGGGGCGGACCTCGCCGGCGCCAATCTCGAAGGGGCCGATCTGTTCCAGTCCAGCCTCGAGGGCGCGAACCTCACCGGCGCCAGGATGGCCGGGGCGAACATGATGTCGGCAGGCCTCAAGTTCGCGGATTTGACGGGCGTCGACTTGAGCGGAGCCGACCTGCGCGGCGCCTCGCTTCAGCGGACGAAGCTCTCGGGCGCGAACCTCGCGGGCGCGCTCGTCAACGCCGCCGACCTGGAACTTGCCGACATCCGGGGCGTCGACCTCTCGGGCGTGAAGGGCCTCACCCCCGAGCAGGCCGAAGGCGCGCTCAAGGACGCGGAGACGCTCTTTCCGGATATCTAGAAATAGATGATTTCAGTGACGTTTTGATTCCATAGTTGTCCCCCTCCCGTCTTTTTCTTTTACAGGAATCGGTTTATGATGGATTTTTCGGGAAACAGCGAGCAGGAGTGATTCGGCATGTCGGAGACGACGCAGATAGTCGACCAGGAAGTCGATCTGGTGGAGTACTACTACGAGCAGGGGTTCTCGGACGGGCTTCCCGTCGTCCCGCCGACGCCCGAGAAAATAGACGCCGCCGTCGCGGCCCTGGGCGGAGACAAGGACCTCATCGAGTGCCGCGTGCCCCCGCGCTGGGGCAACCTCACGAGAGAGGTTCTGGCGATCAACATGGTGATGGCGGGCTGCAAGGCGGAGTACGCGCCCGTCGTCCGCGCGGCGATGTTGGCGCTTTGCGATCCGCATTTCAACCTGAACGGCGTGCAGGCGACCACCCACATGGCGTGCCCGCTCATCGTGGTGAACGGGCCGGTTCGCGGCGAGATCGGCATGAACGCGGGCTGCAACGTATTCGGCTCGGGCAACCGCGCGAACGCGACGATAGGCCGTGCGGTGCGGATGATGCTCTTAAACGCCGGCGGCGCATGGCCGGGCGATCTCGACAAGAGCACGCTGGGCTGCCCCACGAAGTACACCTACTGCATCGCGGAGAACGAAGAGGCGAGTCCCTGGGCGCCCTATCACGTGGAACAGGGCTACGCGCCCGAGGATTCCACGGTCTTCGCCATCGCGGCCGAGGCGCCCCACAGCGTGACGAACCACATCGCGGACGATCCCGAGGGCATCCTCGACAGCATCTGCTCGGCGATGAGCACGATTGCGCACAACAATTCGGTGAGCAGCGGCTCGTGCGCCGTCGTCATCAGCCCCGAGCACGGGGCGACCATCAGTGCGAAGAACTGGACGCGTAACGACGTGAAGAGTTATCTGTGGATGCACACCAGGAACACGTTCGCCGATATCTCGTTCAACCACCGCTACGGGAAGGTCTACAACCGCAACATCCCCAGGTGGTACAGGCGCGAGCCGGACGAGAGAATCCCCATCGTGCCGGCGCCTGAGAACATTCACCTGTTCGTGGCGGGCGGGGAGGCGGGCCGTTTCTCCGCCTTCATTCCCGGCTGGGGCCACATGACGAATCCGGTGCTGCGCGCGGTTGACGGAAGAGCGCTCGAAGGCGGACCCGTCTGCGTGGACGGCACCTGTCTGCTATAGAGATTTGGAGAAAACAGGAGGAAACCATGAGTGACGTAATCACCGGCCAGGTCGTCTACGACCCCCGGGGGGTGGTCGAGGCCGAGGCCCAGCCCACCGCACAGCGCGTTCGGGATTTGAAGGGTCTCAAACTCGGGGTCCTGGACAACACGAAGTGGAACGGGCGCAGGCTGCTCGAGAAAACCACGGCGCTGATGGAGGCGGAAGGCCCCTTCGCCGAGGTGCATTACTACAAGAAAGAGAGCTTTTCCAAAAACGCGGCGCCTGAACTGATCGCGCAAATTGCTGAGGAGAATGACGTCGTCCTGACGGCGATCGGCGACTGAGGTTCCTGCACTTCGTGCTGTATGCACGATGCGGTCTCCCTGGAAGAAAAGGGAGTGCCCACCGCCGTGGTCGTGACGGAGGTCTTCCTGCACGAAGCCCAGGTGCAAAGGGCGGCATTGGGAATGAACGACCTCAACCCCGTGGTCATCCAACACCCCCTGAGCACGCTCTCGGATGAGGAAATCTCCGCGCGCGCGGGCGATGCGGCTCGCCAGGCGGTGAAGATTCTGCTCGAAGGCTAGTTCGGCTTTTCATGACGAAGCCATTAGAAGGCATCCGCGTCCTCGACTTGACGCAGTTTCTCTCGGGTCCGCAGGCCACGCTTTTTCTGGCTGGGCTGGGTGCCGAGGTCATCCGAATCGACAATCCGGCCACGGGCGACCCGGTGGCCTACTCCCCTCCCTACATCGGTGAGAAGGGCGTCTCCTACCATCCCCAGACGGATGAGGACCTGGGGATAGCCTATCTCAAGCGCACGCGCGCGAAAAAGGCGATTACCCTGAACATCAAGGACCCCCGGGGTCTCGAGATGTTCTACGGGCTCGTCGACCGCTCCGACATCCTGGTGGAGAATTTCTCCGTCGGCGTCACGAAAAGGCTCAAAATCGACTACGAGACGCTCCACGCGCGGAAACCCTCCCTGGTGTACTGCTCCATCACGGGCTACGGCCAGACGGGGCCGGATGCGGGGCTCAAGGGTTATGACGCCGTCTCCCAGGCCGCCTCGGGCCTCATGAACCTCACGGGATTTCCCGACGGTCCGCCCACCAAGGCGGGTTCGGCGCTTGGCGACAGCGTGGGCGGCACGTTCGCCTTCGGCGCCATCATGACGGCGCTCTTTCACCGCGAGCGCACCGGCAAGGGCCAGCAGGTCGACATTTCGATGATCGACTGCATCTTTTCGCTGATCTTCGATGAGCCGATGGATTGGTATGGGCGCCTGGGCCTCCCGCCGCGCATCGGCAACCGCATCATGCGGCTCGCACCGTTCAACGCTTACGAAACGAAAGACGGCTGGGTCATCATCGCCTCGGGCACCAACGCGCATTGGCACAACATACTGCGCGGCATCGAGCGCGCCGATTTGATCGGCGATGAACGATATGAAGACATGAGCCGGCGCGTGAGCAGAGTCGCGGAGGTGGACGCCATCATCACCGAGTGGACGAAGCGCCGCGAGGCGAAAGAGGCGGTCTCCTCCCTGCGCGCGCACGACGTCATCTGCGGGCCGGTGAACACCATCGAGGACATCCTCGCCTGGCCCCACATGCAGGAACGCGGGATGATAGTCGACATCGAACACCCCACCCTCGGAACGCTCAAGAACGCGAAAGCCCCGGGCTTTCCCTTCAAGTTCAGCGAAATGGAGGGCGGCTACGCTGCTCCCGCCCCGCTCGTGGGCCAGCACAACGGGGAGATACTGGGCGGACTGTTAGGGGTGCCGGATGATGAACTCAAGAAGCTGTCGGATGAGGGTGTGCTCTAGGAAATTCACGAGGATCGAAAGCGGCTATTTATCTTCGACGCGGCATTTTGTCTTTATCCTGATACTGGTTTGTTTACTTCTTCCGGGCTGCGCTGAAAGGCTTGACCCAAAAACGCTCGACCTGGCCGATGAGGCGAGGCGCACATTCGATTCCGCTTATTTTATGATCCGGATACAGGACGAGTTCATTGAAGGCGGGATGAGCGACGGATTCGTTCGGGGAAAGCTCGCAAAACTCAAGAAAAAACGCCCCACTGTCATCTTCATGCACGGCTGTGCGGGGCTCGGCCGCGGGAATTTGCGCTATGTACGCTTCCTCGCGCAGGCGGGGTACGCCGTCATCGCGCCCGACAGCTTCGCCCGCCGCTACCGGCCCGAGACCTGCGATCCTTCCCGGCACCGGGGCATAAAGGGAGCGCCGCACAGGCGGGTGAACCTGATGCGCCAGGAGGAGATTCACCACGCGGTCTATCGAGTGCGGCGCATCCACTGGGTGGACAAGAAAAATCTCTTTCTCATGGGGCAGAGCCAGGGCGGCACCGCGGTCGCCGCCTATGAAGGGAATGAGTTCAGCGCCCACGTCATCGCCGGTTCTACCTGCTGGCGCGGCGTTTTGATGCCGCCTGGAACGCCCGCGCTCGCGCTCTATTCGAAAGACGACCCGTGGCGGCGGAACAGGGCGCCCGATCTGTGCCTGCGCAGGGGGGAGAGCCGGGGCGTGAACATGGAGTTTCACCTCTTCGAGGGCCGGGCGCACAACCTCTCGCGCAACAAGAGGGCGCGGCGGCTGATTCTCGATTTTCTGGACCGACACCGAAGGGCGGAATAAATTCGCTTCAGGGCGCGCCTTGGGGTTTCTGTGGTAGGATTTCCCTTGTCGCGGACTTGAAACCTGGAGGCTCATCCTCATGCGAATCTGTACGTTCAGCCTGGCGGGCGAGGCGCGCATCGGCGTCTTGTACGGGGAGAGAATCGCCGATCTCAAGTTAGCCTACGCCCTGTCGCTGGATGAGGAGTCGGCGGCGGAGGCGATGGACCGCGTCGAGGCCGAGGTTCCCGATGATTGCGAGGAGTTCATCGAGGACCTGGAACTGAACCGTCCTCTGGCCGAGGAGGCCCTCGAAGCGCTCGAAGCGCACGGGAGCAAAAAGGACCCGGCTCGCTTCGACGGCATGCAGGTCGTCTATGAGCACGATGATGTCGAGATTCTCCCCCCCGTCGTACCCGACACGCTGTTCTGCATGGCGAGGAACTACGTGGCCCATGCCGCCGAGATGGCGCGCACCGAAGTGGATGATTTCAAGGAGGAACTCCCGCTCTACTGTTTCCTGAAGCCCGCCACCTGCGTGAGCGGCCCGTATGAGGACGTGCCCGTCTATCCGTCGATGGAAAAGCTCGATTATGAACTGGAACTCGGCGTGCTCATCGGACAGGGCGGCAAGAACATTCCCGTGGAAAGGGCCATGGATCACGTGGGCGGCTACACCCTGTTCAACGACATGAGCGACCGCACGAGCCTCAACATGGGCAAGTTCATCGACTGGTACGCCATGAAGGCGCCGGACGGCTTCGCTCCCATCGGCCCCTACATCCTGCTCCCCGAAGAGGGGCTCGACCCCCACGACTTGAGACTCAAGCTCTGGGTGAACGGCGAACTGAGACAAGACGCCACCACGGGCGACATGGTCTGGCGCATCGCAGAGCAGGTATCGTACCTCTCGGGTATCGCAACCCTGCGGACGGGCGACATCATCGGCACCGGCTCGCCGGCCGGCAACGCCGCCTCGTGGGGGGAATACCTCCAGGCGGGCGATCTGGTAGAGGGCGAAATCGAGGGTATCGGGCGCCAGGCCTTTCGGATCAAGAGCGAAACCCCCGAGTATACGCCGGGCTAGCTCTCCTGGCGGTTGATTCGCATCCGTTTGCGCATTAAGATTTTCGCATCGATCAATGGAATTCCGAATCGCTGAAACCCTAGAGAGGACATCCATGAACCCAGCCATAGCCGAAGCTGAATCTCTGCGGACGATGGACAGGGAACACGTCTGGCATCCGCTCATGAACCATTCCGGGATTAAGGAGAATCCCCTCGACGTCGTGGTCAAGGCCAGTGGCTCGACCATCCAGGACGCTTCCGGCAGGGAATACATCGACGCCATGGCGGGGCTCTGGTGCGTGAACATCGGCTACGGGCGCGACGAGGTGGCCCGGGCGGCGTACGAGCAGATGCTCGAGTTGGCCTATTATCCGCTGACCCAGGTGAATCCTCCAGCCGCCAGGCTCGCCGAACGGTTGGCGTCCTTGCTGCCCGAGGGGGTCGAGCGCGTCTGGTTCGTCAATTCCGGCTCCGAAGCGGTGGATACCGCTATCAAGCTGGCCCGCGCCTATGGCCGCCTGAACGGCGGGAGGCGGTACAAGATCATCGCCCGCCACCAGGGCTATCACGGGGCGACCATCGGCGGGGCGAGCCTAACCGGCCAGACGCTCAGGCGCGCGATGTTCGAGCCGCTCCTGCCGGGCGTGATCCACGTGAGCGCTCCCTATTTCTACCGGAGCAACGCGGCTTCAGAGGAAGAACTCGCCGCACGGTGCGCGGATGAGTTGGATGAGGTCATCCGCTACGAAGACCCCGAAACGGTGGCGGCGTTCATCGCGGAGCCCGTCATCGGCGGCGGCGGGGTGATTCCACCGCCCGCGGATTACCTGAAGCGCATGCGCGAGGTGTGCCGGAACCACGGGGTTTTGTTTATCGCCGATGAGGTCATCACCGGCTTCGGGCGCACGGGAGAGCTGTTCGCCTCTGATCTGTACGAGATCGAGCCGGACATCATGACGATGGCCAAAGGGCTGAGCAGCGCCTATCTGCCCATCGGCGCGACGGCGACCACGAACGAGATATTCGAGGCCTTGAACGCCGAGGGAGACTCGGGCTTTCTGCAGATAAATACCTATGGCGGACACCCCGTCGCCTGCGCGGCGTCGCTCAAGAACCTCGAAATCATGATGGGTGAGGAGTTGCCCGCGCGCGGCGCCAAGGTGGGGGCCTACCTGGGCGGACTTTTGGGAAAACTCTCCGACATTCCCTGCGTGGGCGACGTGCGGGGCGTGGGCCTCATCTGGGGGGTGGAGTTGATAGAGGAAGACGGCGCGCCGCTGTCCACGGCGGCCACGGCGAAGGTGCTTGCCTACGCGAAGGAGCAAGGCGTGATCTTCGGCAAGAATGCAGGCATCGCTGCGGGGCCCTCGAACACCGTCACCATCAGCCCGCCGCTGGTCATTACCGAAGAAGAAGCCGAGCGCGCCGCCTCCGCCCTCGACACCGCATTGCGCCGCGTCCAGGCGGAGAGCGGAGCCTGAGGCGTTAGTAGCCTTTCATACGGTTTAATTCGTCATCCTGTAAGGAGATTTGTCATATGTCCAACATCACCATGCTCGACATCGAGGATCTGAAGAAGACGAAACTCGCTCCTTTCCTCAACAAGGCGCTCAAGCACCGCGCGCCCGACCCCGCCTTTCACGCCATGCAGGGCCACAACGAGGACCTGGCGAAATCGATGTACCTCGCCTGGGGCACGGTGTTCAACACCGGCGTCATCGAGCACAAGCTCAAGGAAATCATCCGCGTCCAGCTCTCGCGCCGCGCCTTTTGCAACTACTGAGGGAACGTGCGCTCTGCTTCGGCGAAGCAGGCCGGCCTGACGGAAGAGATGATAGACGAGGGCATCGACAACTGGCGCGAGAGCGAGCTTTTCACCGAGGCCGAAAAGCTGGCCCTGGAATACAGCGAACTCATGGATTCCGAGCCCGAGAAGATCGACGAGGCTTTCTACGCGAGGCTCAGGGAGCACTACTCGGATGAGGAGATCGTGGAACTCGGCTCCTTCATCGGCTTCAACGTGGGCTACCACACCTTTTTCCGGACGCTCGATTTCTACCCCATGTTCTCCCCCGACGGCCGGCTGGTGAGCCAGGAGGAATCGCGACGCATCTACGGCGATTGCCCCGTCTCGCACCTGAGCGGTCCGCTCGCTCGCGCGATCGAAGAGGGCGAGGCTGGGCAGGCCAGCGGAAGCTAGGAGGACGACATGCCGATTATCGAGCCGCTCGAACCCGAAGGAATCGAAGAGAAGGACTGGAAGCGCGTCATGGAGCGCACCGCCGAAACCGGGGCGCCCGATGCGCTTTTCTCGCGCATCATGGCGCATGCGCCCGGCTACGCCGCCGCTCTGCACGACGCCATGCACCGCTCCCACGCCATGGGCGGGGTGGAGCACAAGCTCAAGGAGATGATCCGCATCCAGCTCGCCAGAACCGCACAGGACACCTACTTCGCGAACCTGCGCTCCGAGCAGGCGAAAAAAGAGGGCCTCACCGAAGATCGCATCGAGGCTGCCTGCGGAGATTTCGCGAACGACCCGCAGTTTACGGACGCCGAGAAGTGGGCGCTCGGTTATTCCTACTGGATGTACCGCGACGCCGCGAAGCTGGACAAGGATTTCTACGATGAGGGCAAGAAGCACTTCACCGAGGCGCAGATTATGGAGATCGGCGCGATGGTGGCGCTTCACTACGGACTCCAGGTCTTCATGCGCACGCTCAAGGCCTATCCGCTCCACGATCCGGAGGGAAATGCCGTGACGCAGGAGCAATCCGAGAAGATTTACGGTGAAGACGTGCCCCTGCCCGCCTGAGCTTTGCCATCGAGCCGAAAGCGCCCGCCTGATGGCGGGCGTTTTTTGTGACCTGTAGCCGGAGTGATTCAATCGAAGTGGTGAAGCCGGGTCGCGCCGAACTATTGAGCGACATCGCTGAAAAAATTTCTTGAATCGCGCCCCTCCCATGCTCTAATATGTTGCCTATACCATTGCGGCACATATCGACGGCCCGACTCGGAGGCGTGTATGCAGAACCACAGTCCGCCTCGAACCGATCGCCATTTCACGCGTCATGTTCTACCCGCCTCTGCTGTGGCCATTCGACCCCATCACCATAGAGAAAGCCTTCGAAAAACAAGCGAATTTCAAGCGGATTCTACTCAAACGGGAGCGAGCTCATGAAAAACCGTCATCGAATTTCTCTTCCATGGCCTGCTGTCTGGGGAGTGTTTCTCGCCTTCGTTGTTCTTGTTTTCACCGCGAGCGGAGCGGAGGCGGCCGTACCCGTCGAGACCCAGGTCGCAAATGACAAATACATATTCAACACTTTCTTTTTGCTGATCTGCGGCGTGCTCATCATGTGGATGTGCGCGGGCTTCACGATGCTCGAATCGGGTTCGGTGCGCACCAAGAACGCCTCGGTGATTTGTCTCAAGAACATCGGTCTTTACGGGATCGCCGGGATCATGTTCTACGTCATCGGCTACAACCTGATGTTCGTGGATGTCGGGGGCTGGATCGGCGCGGTCAAACTCTTGTTCAGGCCCTCGGCGGATGAATTCGCCATCCTGGCCGGGAACGAGAAGGCCACGAAAGCCGTGCTCGGGACCGACTACGCCAGCATATCTTTCTGGTTTTTCCAGATGACGTTCGTAGCGACCACCGCCTCCATCGTCTCGGGCGCTCTCGCCGAGCGCGTGAAGCTGTGGTCTTTCTTCGTCTTCATCGCCGTGCTGACCGGCATCATCTACCCGCTCGTGGGCGCCTGGACGTGGGGCGGGGGCTGGCTCACCGGGCTTGGCTTCAGCGATTTCGCCGGCTCTACGATCGTCCACTCGACCGGTGGATGGGCGGCGCTTGCGGGGGTCATCGTGGTGGGCGCGCGGCGCGGGAAGTTCCGCGAAGACGGAAGCGTCAAGTCGACGCCGCCCTCCAACGTCCCGCTGGTCACCCTGGGGGTCTTCATCCTGTGGTTCGGCTGGTTCGGGTTCAACGGCGGCTCGATGCTCGTGGTCAAGGGCTCGGTCGATGCGGTGACGATGAGCAACGTGTTCGTCAGCACCAATCTCGCGGCGGCGGCGGGTTGCGTCGCCGTCCTCTTCACCGCCAAATCCATCTTCGGGCGCGTGGACCTGCTCGCCGTGCTGAACGGCGCCATCGGCGGCCTCGTCGCCATCACGGCCGGGCCGAATATCGTCGAATACCACTGGGCGGTTATCATCGGCGCCATCGGCGGCCTGGTGTGCGCGTTCGGCTTGAAGATGTTGGAGAACTGGAAAATAGACGACGTCGTTGGCGCGATTCCCGCCCACTTGTTCGCCGGCGTCTGGGGGACGCTGGCGGTCTGCATCGCGGGAGGCGGCAACCTCTTCGCGCAGGTCATCGGCATCGTGGCGATAGGCGTCTTCGTGTTCGTGGTCTCCTATGCCGTCTGGATGATTCTTGAGAAGACGATGGGCCTGCGGGTGTCGGCCGCTGCTGAAGACCTCGGCCAGGACACGGCGGAACTCGGGCTCGAGGCCTATCCCGAGTTTGTGCTCATGCCCGATGAGGACGACGCGCGCATAGCGAAGGGAGCGCAGTAGGCCGGGGAGAGCCGGATACCTGGCTCTTGATTCGTGAGGCATGCCTTCACTGAAGGAGTGATTGGAAAGTTGAAAGCGCCCGCCATCCGGCGGGCGCTTTTTGTTCGTGGGGATATACGGAAAATCTTTTTGGGCGCATCGGAAAGGCGAACCAGCCCCTTTACGTCCTACAAGTCCTACAGCCCGAAATACGCCTTGATGCGCCGGGCCGCCTCGGCGGAGACGCCCGTCATCACCTCGGCCACGCGCTCGGGCGAGGTGTCTTCTATCACGCCGTACCAGCCCGATTCGTACATATCGCGCACGTCCCTGGGGATGTAGTAGACCGCCGGGTCGCGCCGGGCGGCGTCGCTCTTTGCCCCGTGGTCCATGGGGGATGCGTCCGTGGCGAGTTCGAGATGCGCGAGTTCGGGCCTGTCGGCGAGCACGGGGAGGACCTCGAGTTCTCCGCCGTGGGTCAGGCCCACCCTTTGGCCGTAGAGGTTCTTGGCGATGAAGTGCGCGTGAACGATGAGGATACTCAAACCCTCGTGCGCGTTCTGGGCGTCCTCGGCCGCTATCTCCATCGCCGGCAGGTTGCGCTCGTGCCAGTTCAGGAACACCACCTTCCTCGCCCCGTGGCGATGGAGACTGCTCACGACGTCGCGCATCAGGTGGATCATGGTCTCTGAGCGCAGCGACACGGTGCCGCCGAATCCCATGTGCAAAGGCGTGACGCCGAAGGGGCAGAAATCCACCAGCAATCCGCCGGTGATGGCCGCGACCCGCCTCGCGAAAGACTCCGCCGCGTAGTAGTCCGTACCCATCGGCAGGTGGGCGCCGTGCTGCTCCACGCTGCCCAGGGGAATGATGGCGAGGCCGGTTTCCTCCAGGATTTTTTCGGCCTCGGGGTTCGTCATCTCCATCAGCGTGCGCGCTTTTTCCATGATTCTATGACTCCTCGTCATGTTCCGGGGGTGATGCGCGAAGCGGCGCCTTGGTTTCCATGAGTTCGATCACCACGCCGTCGGGCCCCTGGAAGTAGAGGTATTTGAGGTGCGGCATGTCGTCTTCCTCCACGATGGGGATGCCGCGCTCCAGAAGAATTGCGCGGGCACTCTCGAGTTCTCCCTCCCCCACGTAAAAGCCGATGTGGTCTACGCCCAGCCGGGGGGTGCGGCCCGGGGGCGCAGGGTCTTCTCCGGGTCGGACGCCCCGCACGATGAGCATGCCGCCCCCGGCCATGAGCTTGGTCTGGGGCGCTCCTTTGCGCTCGCGCGAATCGACGATGCGCGCACCCAGGATTTCCCGGTAGAAGCGCACCGCCTCGTCGTGGTCCGTATGCAGGATGTGCGCGTGCTCGTAGGTGAGTTTCATGGCGGTTCTTCTTTCAGATGCGCAGAGATAAAGTGCGCTCGATGAAGATTCTTTCGTATTGATGAAGTCGAACGATTCGCATTCTGGCGCAAAAGGATTTCTTTTTGAAGCGAGCCGCGAGTTTCGCCCTTCGATGCAAACACTCCTTTCTCGGGGCTGTTGAAAAAGTCCTCGTCGAGGGACATTGCCTTTATCGGGAAGTCCGTTTTCGCGCGAACCCCCGACCTCCCTCGTCG
>CAYTSP010000221.1:0-9713 GCA_964440505.1 uncultured Nitrospinaceae bacterium | reverse complement strand
GGGTAGGGGGGGTCTTTCCGACGAGAGGGGCGAAGGTTCGCATGGAAGCGCCCTTCCTGGTAAAGGCGATGCCCACCGACGAGGAGGTGGAAGAAAAGCCCCCTGACAAGAGGGGTTGGGGATCAAACACGATTGAGGAGTGAGGGTTCGACGCGACCGGGGAGGGAGCGTTCGCTCCCTTGGCAAAGGCTTTTTCAACAACCCCTCATCAATCGCGTTTGACCTTCAATACGCGGCTTCGCACTTACTCAGGAGGAGGGAAAGGGGGAGCTCCAGGACGACGCCGGGCGAGGAAGGCGGTTGCGCCCTCAAGGCGAATCGACCGGCGGCCAGATGCGCTTTCCGGTGCTCGGGGAGCCGGGCGCATGCACGAGGCTGCCCACCATCTCGCGCGACCACGCCTCGCTCTCCAGTTCCTTCTGGAAATAATGCTCGACGGAAGTGTTCAAGTCGAACTCATAGAGCACGGCGTGCTTGGCCCATCCGCAGACCGAAACCAGTTTGCGCATGCCCACGCAGCCCTCGAGCGTCTGCATGCGCGGAAAACGGAGCTGCACGTACCACGCGCCCATGCCCTCCTCGTTCGCGAGCGCGTTGATGTTGAAGCTCCCCATCTGGATCCTGGGGCCCGGGGTGATGCCCGGGGCGCGCTGCGCGATTTCGGGGCCGTCGATACGCCCCGTCTCCACGAAAACGCACTCGCGCACGCCCGCGCGCAGCCCCAGCATCTCGCGCTCATCCGGCCCCCAATTTTCGGCCAGTTGCGCGGGAGAGGGATCCAGGAAGGTGTGGACGCTCTCCGCGCCGAAAAGCATCAGGTACCCGTTGCCCGTCGGCACCGAAGGGTCGTCGGTGTGCGTGAGGCGCCGGTTCACGTTTTGTGCGCGCTCCTCGCTCTTGTCGTTGTCCACGTGCGCCGCCCAGAGAAAGCCTGTGCGCTCCAGCATTTCGGGCAGATGCACCTCGTGCAGCCATGCGATGTACTCGTTCGCCCCGTTCCCGGGCAGGTCGTACCACGTCGCCCAAATCGCCCTGTCCATCAAATTTCTCCTTGCGCCTCATGTCCTTCGTAACGATTCATCCCGCCTTGCTATCCGCTCTCCTGAACTCGCGGCGGGGTTCGATCCCCAGCTTCTTCATCCGGCTCTGGAGCGTCGTGGGCTTCATCCCCAGGATGCGGGCGGCTCCGCGCTCTCCGGATACCCGCCCGCCCGCATGCTCCAGCACCCGGAGGATATAGCGCCTCTCGTACTCTTCGAGCGAGGTGAACTCGCTCTCCCGCGCCGACGGGGGCGCCTCGCCCAGAAGCTGCCCGTCGAACCGGAGAACGCGCCCGCGCCCCAGCACGAGGCCGCGCTCCACGACGTTCTCGAGTTCGCGGATGTTGCCGGGCCAGTCGTACCGCATGAGCCGCTCGATCGCCCGGGGGTCCACCGATTCGATGCGCCGGTTCATCCGCGGCCCGTGCTTTCTCACAAAATAATCGACCAGTTCGGGGATGTCCTCCTTGCGCTCCCTGAGCGGCGGCGTTTCGATGGGGATCACGTTCAGGCGAAAGTAGAGGTCGTCGCGAAACCGGCCCCGGCGGACTTCTTCCTCCAGGTCCCTGTTCGTGGCGGCGATGATTCTCACGTCCACCTTCAGCGTCTCGGTGCCGCCCACTCTCTCGAATTCCTTCTCCTGCATGACTCTCAGGATTTTCACCTGCGCCTCGGGGGAGATTTCGCCGATCTCGTCGAGAAAAATCGTGCCCTTCTCCGCAATCTCGAAGCGGCCCTGCTTTCTCCTCACCGCCCCCGTGAACGCGCCCTTCTCGTAGCCGAACAACTCGCTCAGCAGCAGCGTCTCCTGAAGCGCCGCGCAGTTCACCTTCACCAGCACGCGGTTTCGCCGTTCGCTCAGATGGTGAATGCCGCGCGCGACCAGCTCCTTGCCGGTTCCCGTCTCGCCCAGGATGAGCACCGTGGCCTCCGTCGGCGCGACCTGGGCGATCAACTCCTTGACGTCTTCCACCGCTTCGCTCTTGCCGATGAGCTCGTCGGAGCTGTGTATTTCCTTGATCTGATCCCGAAGGTGGATCGTCTCCTGGTGAAAACCGTCCTTGATGTTTTCGAGTTCGGCGTACGCCTGCGCATTCGCCACGGCCGTGGCGATGGCCGGCGTGAGTTCGCAGAGAAACTCCGCCATCTCCTCGGTGAACTGGTCGGGCATGGCGCTGGCCACGGCGATTTCGCCGAAAACCTCTTCGCCGATCACGAGCGGGGCGCGAATGCCGCTCCTGAGACCGCGCCGGAACACGCCTTCATCCTCGGCGAATGGGCGCTCCCTGTCCAAATCCTTGTAAATCACATACGGCGCTTCGCGATGCTCGATGAGCCAGCCCAGCGTACCGCCCTCGAGCGGGATGTCCTCATGAGGCGCTTCGAGTATCTCGTCGCTCGATACGAGCGCGCGGATGGTGTAGGTCTTCTTGTCGGGGTTCACGAGATAGAGCACGAAATGATCCAGCGGGAATATCGCCTTCGCCTCGTGCGCCACGCGGCTCAGGACGACCTCCATGTCCAGGCTCGAATTGAGCACGTGCCCCACCCGCTGGATGACGCGCAGCCTCTCCTCGGTGGATAGCGTGTGAACGACCACCTCTGCTCCCCTTCTGCTCTCCCAAATGATGGAAAGGAAGGGTATCATATCAAAAAGGATTTGGGGGCTTATAATTTACCGGGAAAAAGATCGCGCCATGAAACCGCTATCGCTCTACGTCCACATCCCCTTCTGCATCGCCAAGTGCGGGTATTGCGACTTCAATTCCTACGCCCTGGACACGCTCCTGGAAAAAGGCCACGCGGCCGAGGACTGGGCGCGCCGCTACGCGGACGCGCTGATGGAGGAAGCGGGAAGCCGCCTTGATGAATTCTCCCTGGAGGGCCGGGAGGTCGGCACGATTTTCTTCGGAGGCGGCACGCCCTCGCTGTTCCCGGCGCAGGAAACGAGGCGGATCCTGGACCTCATCGCCGCATCGTTCGACCTTGCGCCTGATTGCGAGATCACGCTCGAGGCGAACCCAGGTGCTGCGGAGGCCGAGCGCTTCGGCGCGCTGCGCGAGGCGGGCGTCAACCGGATCAGCATCGGCGTCCAGACGTTCGACGATGCGGCGCTGAAAAGGCTCGACCGGGTCCATACGGGCGACGACGCTGAGCGCGCCTTCCGCTCCGCGCGCGAGGCGGGCTTCGCCAACGTCTCGCTCGACCTCATGTTCGGCATCCCGTACCAGACAATCGAGGCGGCGGCGCAAGACATCGAGCGCGCCCTCGGTTTGGGGCCCGAGCATCTCTCCGCCTATGAGCTGACCATCGAGCCGGGCACGGCGTTTCACGCGCGCCAGGCGCGGGGCGAATTGAACGGCCTGCCCGATGAGGAGACGGCGCTTCGCATGTGGGAGGTCAGGGATACGGCCCTCGCCGGGGCCGGCTTCGAGCGCTACGAGATCAGCAATTTCGCAAGGCCCGGCTTCGCGTGCAGGCACAACCTGAACTACTGGCGCAGGGGGGATTACCTGGGCCTGGGCGCAGGCGCACATTCCCTCATGGAGGGGGAGCGGTTGTGGAACCACGCCAGACCCGACGTATATGCCGCGAACGCGAGCGACCCGACCGCTGGTTCCGAGCGCGTGGATGAGCCTGAAAAAGCGCTTGGCGAGGCCCTGATGCTCGGCCTTCGTGTGAAAGAGGGCGTCTCGCTCGGGCGCCTCGCGCAGGAATGCGGCGCGGACCCCGAAGAGGCGTTCGGGGAACTGTTCCGTGAACTCGAGGATTCCGGCCTGGTGGCGAGAGAAAACGGTTACCTTCGCTTATCCGGCAAAGGAACCCTTCTGGCCAACCAGGTCCTGGCGAAATTCATATAAAGGAGAACGCTTATGCCTCCCGTGGCTGTCATCGAAAAAATACGCGCGCAGGCCCAAGAGGTGTTCGGCTTCATCGGCCACGTGGAGACGCATCCGCAAATCGCGGATTTCAGCCAGAGCGTCAGAATCATATCGGAGAAGAAAAGCGGGGTCGGCACGCGCTTCCACCAGGTCTACACGAGCGGGGCCGAGCACGTCTCCGAGATCGTCGTCTGGGAGCCGAACCGGCAAATCGTCTGGCACAACTTCGAGGGCGACTCGAAAACGCCCGTCATGATCATCAGCTACCATTTCGAGGAAGAGGGCCCCTACACCCACATCCTCCACACGGTCGAGTGCGACGAATACGAAAACCAGGCCAAACACCGCGACGGCACGCTCCGGAACATCCGCGAACTGGCGAACCTCAAGAGGATTCTGGAGGGGGGCGGGTAGGGAAAACCTCAATGCGCGAGGCTTTCTCCTGTCTCCCTCCGTATCCTTTGTAAAGACGGGTCGCATGTATGCGACCCCTACACCCTCCCACATTCGGCGTGACTGCAGTACATCACCGTCATTCCGGCGCATGCCGGAATCCAGGGGTTTTGTCTTTTGTTTTCCGCCGTTATTCCATGTTCGATCAAGGATGGGATGAAATGCCGGATGTCCCCGCCCTTATCGGCTCTGGATTCCGGCATGCGCCGGAATGACGGTAATCAATCCCGACTAAGGAGGGAAAGGCTACCGATAGGAGAGATGAAGAATGCGATCTTTTGTAGGGACAGGCCGCGACCTGTCCCTATGGAGGATCGTTCCAAATAGCGGGAAAAGGGTTTGTTGCTTTCTCCCAGGATAACAATCAAAAAAAGAAAGATCACTGGACGTAGGGGCGGTTCGCGAACCGATGCTTTCCTGCTCGGCAAGCAATACAGTTCCTCCCTCCTCAGTCGGAACTGACTTCATCAGTCGCGATTGACCTCCTCCCATTCCTCACTGAGACGCTTCCCTGCGTCCGGGTCGACGAGGATCGTCTCGTGCGCGCCGAGCAAGACCTGTCCGGGACGCCGCCCTTTGGGCTTCCTGATACGCGAGAAGGGAAGGTAGGCGACGGCGAGCTTGGAATCCGTCCGGCCCCGGCTGAAATACGCAGCGAACGCCGCCGCCTGGGCGAGCGTTTCCGGGTCCGGCTCCAGGGGCGAACCATCGCCCCCGCGGCGCAAGAGCACGTGGCTCCCCGGAACCCCGCGCGCGTGAAGCCAGGTGTCGCCCGCCCGGCCCACGCTTTTCAGCATCTCGTCGTTGCCCATCGCGTTCTTCCCGACGATGACCTCCCACCCCGCGGGGGAGACGAACCGCCGGTAGGGTCTGGCGCGCGTCGCCTGCCTGCCCTTCGGGCGAGCGTCTCTCTCTGGTTTTTTCTCTCTCCCCCGCCCGGCGTAGCCCGCCTGGGCCAGCGCTTCCTCTACGCCGGCGACGTCTTCGACCTCATCCGCCGTCTCGAGATCGAACGCCAGGGCGCCGATGAACCTCTCTTCCTCTTCCATCTCCTGGAGACGCGCCAGCCCGGTCGAGGCGCGGCGCTTGAGCTTCTTGTAGCGGCGGAAATACTTCTGTGCGTTCCCAGACGGCGTGAGCCTGGGGTCGAGCGCGATTTCGAGCGGCGCATCCTTATCCTGAACGGATACAACGCTCGCCTTCTCCTCCACATCGTCCAGATGCGCGAGCAGAAGCTCCCCTTTCCTCAATACCGCGTCCGCCTCTTCTGCGGAGGCCATATCCCTCCGCACCGCCTCGATGGAGGCGCGCACCCGATCCCCCGCGCGGCGGAGAGTCTTCGAGACTCTTTTTTTCCGCTCATCGAGGCGGGCGTCTTTCACGAGCCCTCCGTAAAACGCATCCGCCGCCTCGTTCATGGAATCGAAGGCCCTGTATGAGGCCGGGTCCGCATCTGGGATCCGCGCCGCGCTCAGCCCGGCGGGCTCACCGCCTGCTCCCAGCACCCAGGCGGGGGAGAACTCTTTCTTTTGATAGCTCTCGACCGCGCCCATCAGCGCATCCGCCGCTCCCGCCCACTCCGCACCGGACTTTGAGGCGCCCGCAAGCGCGCGCGCAAGTGCGGGGCTCACGCCCGCGACCGAACGAACCAGCCAGCGCGCGAATTCCTCCTGGCCAGCGGAGCCGAGATCCCCCTCGCGAATCATCTCCCGGAGCGCCTCCCTGGTGAGATCGCCCGGATTCGCCTTTTTCTGTTCGGGCGGCAACCGGTATCTGCCGCCTCTCTCAAGAGGCCTCGGCGTGTGGGGGCCGGGCGGAACGAACCTTTTGGCTTCGAGTATCTCGCCCGTCGCGCCGCTCAAGAGCACGAGGTTGCTCCAGCGGCCCATCACCTCCGCCATGAGCGCGAAGGAATCGCCGCTGCCGGAGCCGCCCCCCCGCTCGAAGGAGAACTGGAGCACGCGCTCCCACTCTCCGGCCGCCGCGCGGGTGAGGCGAAGACCGTTCAAGTGCTTCCTGAGCGCGCGGCAAAAAGTGGGCGCCTCGGGCAGGCTCGGGGGAGGCTCTGCCGTCAGATGAACACGCGGGTGCGCGGGGTCCGTGCTCATCAGGAGGGAACGCTTCTTTCTCCTCGCACCCGAGAAAAAAAGGACTATCGTATGCCCGTCGGCCTGGGAGATTCTCTCCAGGCGCGCGCCGAGAAGGCTCTCGCTCAACTCCGCCGCAATCGCCTGAAGCACGAAAGTATCCATGAAAGCATCCCAATCTGAAATCATCTTCTGAGAGCGCGTAAATTGACACGCCCTGAGCGGAAAATTATTGTAGACTCTTTCAAGTGGACTGTTAACAACGCATCACGGGGCGAACCATGATAGACAGCATGACGGGTTACGGCGCGGGGGAGAGGCCGCTGGGCGAGGCTTCGCTCAGCGTGGAGGCGCGCTCGGTGAACCACCGCTACCTGGAGGTCTCCTGCCGGGGCCCGCGCTGGTCGCTGGCTCTCGAGAACGAGGTGCGCGAGGCGGTGAAAAAGCGCTTCTCCCGGGGACGTTTCGACATTTATATCCGCTCGGGCGAGGAAGGGAACCACGCATCGCCCATCGACGCCGAAGCCGCGAAATCCCTGCTCGTCACCCTGAAATCCCTGAAAAATGAACTGGGGATCGCCGGCGAGGTCGACCTTTCGATACTCACCGGCTTCAGGGACCTGCTCAAGAGCGAGGAACCCGAACCCGACAAGGACGAGATTCGCGCCGTCCTGATGGAATCCCTCGGCGACGCGCTGGGCGCCCTGGGCCTCATGCGTGAAAAAGAGGGCGGCGCGCTCGCGAAAGACATCCGCGATCACCTCGCCGCGGTGAAGGAGGGGTGCGGGAAAATACGCGAACGCCTGCCCGAGGCGCGCAAGCTGCTCACCGGGCGAATGCGCGAGCGGATACTCGAACTTGGCCAGGGCATCGAGGTGGACGAGGGGCGTCTGGAGCAGGAGATGATCTACGCCGCCGAGCGCGGGGACATCAGCGAGGAACTCAGCCGTCTCGAGAGCCACGTCTCCCAGTTTCGCGAGATGCTCGAAACGGATGGCCCCATCGGCCGCAAACTCGATTTCCTCACCCAGGAGATGAACCGCGAGGCCAACACGATCTCGTCGAAATCCATCGACCTGACCCTCACCCAGAGCGCGGTCGAGATGAAGAGCGCCATCGAGAAAATCCGCGAACAAGTACAGAACGTGGAATGATGCAAAGCCGCGGCCATCTCTTCGTTCTCTCAGCACCCTCGGGGGCGGGCAAATCCACGCTCATCGACCGCACATGCCGGGAACTTCCCAACATCTGGCACTCGATCAGCGCGACGACGCGGTCACAACGAGACTATGAAGAAGAAGGGATTCATTACTTTTTCCTGGGAAAAACCGAATTCGACGAGATGATCGCCAGAAACGAATTTCTCGAATGGGCGTGCGTTTTCGAGGAATACTACGGAACGCCCGCCGAGGCGGTCGACAAACATCTGGCCGGTGGAAACGACGTCATCATGGACCTGGACGTCCAGGGCGCCCTGCAGGTCAAGCGGAGGCGAACCGAAGCGAGCCTCGTTTTCGTCATGCCCCCCTCACTGGATGAACTGTCCAAGCGCCTCGAACACCGGGCGACGGAAACCGGCGAAGACGCCGAATACCGGCTCTCGAAAGCGGAAGAGGAGATGGCGCAAAGCCATCAGTTCGACCACGTCATCCTCAACGACGACCTGGACGCCGCATTTCAGGAACTCAAAAAAATCATCCTCGGGCAACGAGGGGAGGTCGATTCCCCGTGAGCGAACAGGCGCAGGCCCCCCTTTCCGGCAAGAGAACCGTCCTCGGCGTCTCGGGCGGCATCGCCTCGTATAAATCGATCGACCTGGCCCGCCTGCTCGTTCTCGACGGGGCCGAGGTGCGGACCGTGCTCACGCAGAGCGCCGCCTCGTTCGTGCAGCCGCTGCCCTTCGAGGTGCTCACGGGCAGGGCGCCCATCCAGAGGATGTTCCCCATCGAGGGAGGCGAATCCACGGGCGACATGCCGCACATCTCCCTGACGGAGGGCGCGGACCTCATCGTCATCGCCCCGGCCACGGCGAACATCATCGGGAAATTCGCGCAAGGGGTGGGGGATGATTTTCTCTCCACGCTCTTGCTCTCCGCCAGGCCGCCCGTGCTCATCGCCCCCGCCATGAACCCGCGCATGTGGGCCTCCCCGGCCCTTCAGGAAAACGTATCCTCCCTGCGCGAGAGGGGCCACGTCGTCATGGAGCCGGGTGTGGGCCGCATGGCCCGAGCGGAGGAGGGAACCGGCCGGGGGCGCATGCCCGAGCCGGGGGAAATACTTCTGGCCGTGCGCAAGATACTGGTGCCCGATCCCGATCTCTCGGGCATGAAGCTCGTGGTCACCGCAGGTCCTACGCGGGAGAAGTGGGACGCCGTGCGCTATCTCTCGAACCGATCGAGCGGCAAGATGGGCTTCGCCCTGGCGGGAGAAGCCGCCAGGCGGGGGGCGGACGCCGTTCTCGTGAGCGGCCCCGCCGCTCTCGCAGACCCTTCGGGCGCGCGCGTCGTGCGCGTGGAATCGGCCGCCGAGATGTATGAGGCGGTGAAGAGCGAATGGGCGGACGCCCACGCCCTCGTCATGGCCGCCGCCGTGGCGGACTACCGCCCGGTCGACCCGTCGATCCGGAAACACAAAAAAGGCAACGCGCCCCTCGCGGTCGAACTCGAACGGACGACGGACATACTCGCCGAACTCGGGATGGACAAGGGGAGCAGAATCCTGGTCGGCTTCGCCGCCGAAACAGAAGATGTGCTGGAGCGCGCGAAGGAAAAACTCGAACGGAAGGGGCTGGACTTCATCGTGGCGAACAGGGTCTCGGGCGATGAGGACGCGATGGGCGCGGACGCCTCGCGCGCCTGGATCGTCGACTCAAACGCGACAGAAGCGTTCCCCGTCCTCGAAAAAGGGGTTCTGGCGGGGCGCATCCTCGACCGACTCGCCAAAATGTGGCAAAACATCAGCACCTGAATACTTTTTTCAAAACGCCCGCCGGTCGAGACGATGAACCATCGCGCAGAACTGGCCAGAGAACTACTCGGACACCTGAGAAGCCAACGCGCCGCGGGGGTCGGTTACGTGAGCCTGGGGACTCCCCGGGAAACGGTTCCCCAGGCGGCGCATCCGGTGACTCCTCCACTCGCACGCACGCCAGAACCTGAAACCGCGCCCAACCCCGAACAGCAGGCCCTGATCCCCCAGGCGGCGCCTGCGCCCGCACCCACCCTGGCCCCCATGGCGAAGCGCAGAGACCC
>CAYTSP010000220.1:0-8441 GCA_964440505.1 uncultured Nitrospinaceae bacterium | reverse complement strand
CGACTCCCCCTCAAGGGGGGAGTGGTTTTTTTCTCTCGTCGGTCGGTTACATACGACAAATCTAGAAATCGGGACTTTTTCAACAGCCCCCGTTGCATCCTGCTCGCGGTGAAAGCGGATGCGTTGCCCGCCGCTTCGCGTTCATACATAATGCGCGCATTGCAAACGCTTCCCGTAACGAACCGACTGCCAAGATGGAGATCGTTTCTTCGTCCAAAAGGAGACCTCCGAGATGGAATTGATCGATCTGAGCATGGAAATATACCGGGACATGCCGATTTACCCGGACCTCCCCGGCCCCTCCCTCACCGTCGATGAAGACTGGGACACCGTGGCAAGGCGGACGGGCTCCATCAACTACGGCGCCCCCATCGTGACGAACCACTGCGTCATCTTCATGAGCGACCACACGGGGACGCACATCGACTCCCCCTGGCACAACAACCCCGACGGCTTCACGACCGAGCGCATTCCGCTCGAATGGTGCATGTCGGACGGCGTCGTCCTCGATTTCACAGATAAAGAGTCGGGCTACGCCATCACGGCGGCGGACTTGGAAGGCGCGCTCCGGAAAATCGACTACACCCTCAAGCCGCTCGACATCGTGCTCATACGCACCGATGCGAGCGTGGACTGGCAGACGAACCCCGACTACACGATGAACCAGCCCGGCATGAGCGCGGAGGCGACCCACTACCTCATCGACAACGGCATCCGCGTGATGGGGATAGACGCGAGCGGCTGGGACGTTCCGATCTGGAAGATGCACGAGACGCGCAGCTACTGGGAGGCTCACCGGGTCATGCTGGAGAAGGACTACTGCCACATCGAGAACATGATCAACCTGAACCTGATCCCCAAGCCCACCGGGTTCAAGCTCTCGGTGCTGCCCATCAAGTTCCGGGGCATGTCGGGCTCCCCCATTCGCGCGGTGGCGATCATCGAGTAGACCCCGGGGGAAGTGGAGCGAGTGAAATGGCGCTGGCCGTCCGCGTCTTGAGCGGCGCGTACCACGATTCGGTGAAGCTCATGCGCATCAGCGCCGCCGCTTCCGGGAGGCCGGGCGTACGCCAGGCTGTGGCCCTCATGGGCACGCCGATGAATCTCGAACAACTCGCGTCGAGCGGCCTGCTGGCGGAAGAAGCGGAAGGCGCCGGGCCGAACGACCTCGTCCTCGCCGTCGATGCGGCCGCCCCGGAGACGGCGCAGGAAGAACTCACCATGATGGAAGCGGCGCTCACCGCCCCCCGCCCGGGCGGCGGAGCGGGCGCGCTTGCGAATCTCGCCGCACCCACGCTCGATGCCGCGCTCGGCAAGGACCCCTCGATCAACCTCGCCCTTTTCTCGATTCCCGGCCCGAGCGTGCGCCGCGAGGCCGAGCGCGCACTCAGAAAAGGCCTCCACTGTCTCATCTTCAGCGACAATGTTTCGGTCGAAGACGAGGTGGCGTTAAAGAAAATGGGACGCGAGCGGGGTCTGCTCGTCATGGGCCCCGACTGCGGCACGGCGCACATCGGCGGCGTGGGCTTAGGTTTTTGCAACGTGGTGCGTCCGGGCGGAATCGGGATCGCGGGCGCGGCGGGTACCGGGATTCAGGAGGCCCTGGCCGCCATCGACGCCGCGGGCGGGGGAATCTCCTGCGCTCTCGGCACCGGAGGCCGCGACGTGTCGGACGAGGTCTGCGGCCTCGCCATGATCCAGGCGATCGAGACCTTGAGGGAGGATGCGGCGACGGAAGTTCTCCTCGTTCTCGGGAAACCGCCCGAGCCAGCCGCCATGGGAAAAGTATTGGAAACGGCTGCGCGGTGCGGAAAGCCGGTTGTCATCCACTTCGTCGGCGCGAAGGCGGAGGATATGGAACACGACTTGCGCGCGCATCCTGATCTCCACGCGGCGGATTCGCTGGCCGAAGCGGGGAGGCTCGCCGTCTCGCTTTGCAGAGGGCGCACCGTCGCGGCGAAGCCTGAACTCGACTCCGAAGCGAAAGAAAGAATCGCCGCCTGGAGCCGTTCGCGCGCAAAGGGCCGCCGGTTCCTGCGCGGCGTCTACACGGGCGGAACGCTGTGCGCCGAGGCGCAGGCTATCGTCGGAAGGACAATTCCGGGGATTCGCTCCAACGCGCCTTTGCATAAAACGAATGGCCATATGGCCGACCCCATGAAATCGCAAGGGCATTGCGTAGTGGACTTAGGCGACGATCTGTTCACGCGGGGAAAACCCCATCCCATGATCGACCCGGCGCCCAGGAACGCGCGCATCCTTCAGGAGACCCGGGACCCCGAAACGGCGGTGGTGCTCATAGACGTGGTCCTGGGCCTCGGCGCGCATGAAGACCCGGCGGGAGAGGCGGCGAAGGCGATCGGGGAGGCGGAAGCATCAAACCCCGGCGTCCTGTTCATCGCCTCCGTCACCGGCGCCGGGGGCGACCCGCAGGGATTGAACGCCCAGCGCGCCATACTCGAAGAGACAGGCGTACTCGTGGCGGATACGCACGCCGGGGCGTGCCTCGCGGCCGCCGCCGCGCTCGAGGGGCTGGGCGGATGAGCGCGAAAAATTTACTTACGGGCGTCCGCGTCGCCAACGTCGGCGTGGCGTTGTTCGCGGAGAGCCTCGCTGCACAGAACGCCCCCGTGGTGCAGGTGGACTGGCGCCCCCCCGCCGGAGGAGATCCCGACATGCTCGAACATCTCGACCGATTGGCCTCATGCGATGCGGCCAACGACGCCGCCATCGAGCGCCTTCAGGCGGCCAGGCCCGTATGGATCGACATCGGCGTCGCCATAGAAGAGGTGCCCGGCATGGGCGAGCGCACCCTCCTGCACGCAGGCCCTCCCATCACCTGGGAGAGGATGTCGGGTCCTCTCAGGGGCGCGATGATCGGCGCGGCGCTGTTGGAAGGCTGGGCGCAGGACGCGGAGGCGGCGGAAAAACTCTGCGCGGGCGGAGAAATCTCCTTCGAGCCTTGTCACCACCACTCGGCGGTGGGGCCGATGGCGGGCGTGGTGTCGCCCTCGATGCCGGTGAGCATCATCGAAAACCGGGCGCCCGCGGAACTCGGCGGCGGCGGAAGGACCTACTGCACGCTGAACGAGGGCCTCGGCAAGGTGCTTCGCTACGGCGCGTATTCGGAAGACGTGCTGGCGCGCCTCAAGTGGATGGCGGGCGAACTGGCCCCCGCCCTGCGCGCGGCCCTGCGGGCCATGCCGGAAGGCCTGGACATCAAGAACGTCATCGCGCGCGCCCTGCAGATGGGCGATGAGGCGCACAACCGAAACGTCGCGGCGACCTCCACCGTCGCCCGCGCCCTCATGCCCCATCTCGCGGAGGCGGTAAACGACACCGGCGTAATCTCCCGCGTGGCGGATTTCCTGGCGGGCAACGATCACTTCTTCCTGAATCTCGCGATGCCCGCCGCCAAGGCGAGCCTGGACACGATGGCGGGGGTCGAGGGGTGTTCTCTCGTCTACGCCATGTCGCGCAACGGCACGGATTTCGGGGTCAGGGTCGGCGGCCTGGGGAACGCCTGGTTCACGGCGCCCGCGAAAAATCCGGTGGGCCTGTTCTTCCCGGGCTACTCGCAGGAAGACGCCAATCCCGACATCGGCGATTCGGCCATCATGGAAACGCTCGGCGTCGGCGGATTCGCCATGGCCGCGGCGCCCGCCATCGTCGAGTTCGTGGGCGGCTCGACGGCGGAGGCCTTTCAGGCGACGAACGAGATGTACGGCATCACCTGGGCGAGGAGCCGCGACTACACCCTGCCCGTACTCGATTTCGCGGGCGTGCCGACCGGTATCGACGTCCGCAAGGTGATCGAGACGGGCATCCACCCCGTCATCAACACCGGCATCGCCCACCGCGAGCCCGGCGTCGGACAGATAGGCGCGGGGGTACTCCGCGCGCCCGAAGCGCCGTTCCAAAGGGCCTTCGAAGCCCTCGTCGAGAAGTTTTCGGGGTAGTCCTTCAAAGTAGTTCCAAGCAAGAAAAACCACTTCCTCTCGGGGCTGTTGAAAAACCCCCTTTGCCTCATCCTGAGTAGCCGCCGGAGGCGGCGTATCGAAGGATGGGGGGCGCATCTCTCCGGCGGGCGCTAGTTCCGCCCTTCGATACGCGGCTTCGCCGCTACTCAGGGTGAGGCGAAGCGGTGGGTTGCACAGGGCGAGGAGGGGATTGCGCCGCATCGGGCTTTTTCAACAGCCCCCTCTCGCTTGCGTTTGACTATCTGGTTCGTTCGATGAGTTCGCGCAGGGCCGCCATGGACTCGTCGTGCTTGGCCATCGCCTCGGCATGCTTGCGCTCGGAGTCGACGGCGCGCATCTCCGCGTTCTTCGCCATGGTGCGGATGCCGTAGTAGATCAGCGCGAGACCGCCGTAAGAGGCAATGAGGTTGAGATAGGCGGCGATGAGACTCAAGGATTCAAATTTCGTCATGCGCATTCTCCTCGAGTCGGGCCCTCTGACAGTTTCAGGAACTTTTGACTATAAAAAGAGAACGCGCGTTTCGTCAAATCCTCCTGTAGGGACAGGTCGCTACCTGTCCTTACTTTGCCGATGAACTCCCCCATCACCAAACTTGACACGGAACCACCCGGGCCATACGATTCATTTAATTCATTATTCATCATAAAGAACCGGAATCGAGACGGCCTTCCTGCCATGAACCAGGAGGCGCTTGGGATGGGTTCTTCCTCTTTCAATCGAAGTCCATCTTCGGGGGATGCGTCCGTACATTCTGCGGGCGCGAGCGTCTCGTCGAGAAAAACTTCCGCTGACCCAACAGGCTCCCGTCCGGGAGCTTTTCCTTTCATCAGGGCCCAACCCCCGAAGCCGGCGGCATCAGAGGCGCGGACCCTTCATATGGAGGAAACACCATGAGCGTGCGCGTGAAACGAGGGCTTTGCTTTTTCGTAGGACTGGCGTTCGCCCTGGGCGTCGTTCTCTCGGCCACGTCCGCCCGGGCGGAGAAGAAACCGCTCGTCATCGGGGTGGCCATCGCCCTCACCGGCAAGGTATCCAAATCCGGGAAACTCACCCTTCGCGGATACGAGATGTGGCAGCGCGAGGTGAACGCGAAGGGCGGGCTACTCGGCCGGATGGTGAAGTTCAAGGTCTATGACGATGAGAGCAACCCCACCACCGGGGCGAAGCTCGTCGAACGCCTCATCAACCGCGACAAGGTGGACATGATCTTCGGGCCGTTCAGCAGCCCGGTCACCTACGCGACGAGCACCGTCACCGAGAAATACCGCTACCCCATGATCGCGGGCGGCTCGAGCAGTTCCAAGCCGTTCTCCCGTGGCTACAAATACCTCTTCCAGGTGATGCGGGTGAACAACCACGCCCTGCTCGGCAACCTTTCCCTCCTGAAGGAGAAGGGCGCGAAGACCATCGCCATCATCCACTCGGCGAGCATCTACCCGGCCTCTCTCGCCAAAGGGGTCGTCAAGCTGAGCAAGGAGCTCGGCTTCAAGGTTTTGTCGGTCGACAAGTATCCCCCCAAGACGACGGACTTCACCTCGCTTCTCCTCAAGGCGAAGGGCCTGAACCCAGACGTGCTATGCCTGTTCGGCTACTATCCCGACGGACTCGCCATCTCCAAGCAGGTCAAGGAACTCGACGTCAACCCCCGCCACCTGAACGTCATGCTGGGGGCCTCCTACGACGAATACGGCTCCAAGAAAGGCGCAGGCCGGGATGCGAATTTCGTGAGCGGCTACACGGGCTGGGAACCCTTCATGGACACGCCGGGCAACAAGGAGTTCGTAAAGAAGTATTTCGATCAGTACAAGGACGAGCGCTTGATGGACTCGCACGTCGCCTACGGCTACCTCGTCGGCGAGGTGATGCAGAGGGCGGTGAACCAGGTCGGTTCGTTCGACCGCGACAAGATTCGCGACGCCATCGCCTCGATGAAGTTCAGCAGCCTGATGCCGGGACAGTTCCGGGTGGACCCGAAGTCCGGCATGCAGCTCGGTCACGAGTGGGCGGCCTTCCAGTGGCAAAACGGCAAGAAAGTCATCGTATGGCCGAAGAACGTCGCCACGGGCGAGTTCGTCTACCCCACACCCAGGTGGAGGGAGAGGAACTAGCCGCTCCCGGCACCGGAAAGGACGTAGGGACAGGTCGCGACCTGTCCGAAAGCTGATGAGAACTGGAGTAGGGGCGGTTCGCGAACCGCCCCTACAGGTTGGGCGCACCATTGGCGAAATAGGGTGTAGGTGGCGACCGAGAGGTTGACCAAATAGGCGATACCCGCGCCCGAAGGGGACCGTACGCCGTGAGTATGGAAATGATGCCGACAATGCTCACACAGGCTGTCATCAGCGGTTTGCTGATGGGCACGGTGTACGCCCTGCTCGCGCTCGGCCTCACGATGGTCTTCGGCGTGATGCACGTCATCAACATCTCTCACGGCGAGATGCTCATGCTGGGCGCCTACGTGAGCTTCTGGCTCTTTCATCAGTTCGGCCTGAGTCCCCTGCTGGCCATCCTGGCCGCCGCCCCGCTCATGTTCGCCGTGGGGGCCCTCATCGAAAAGGGCATTGTCGACAAGATCGTCGAGGACATCGAGACAAACTCGCTCCTCGTCACCTTCGGTATCTCCATCTGCATCGTGAACATCGGCATCTGGCTTTGGACCACCGACTTCAAGGCCATCCCCTATCTCTCCGGCTCGTGGTTCTACGGCTCGCTCGTGTTCCCCAAGCCCCGCGTGGTGGCCGCCGTCCTCGCTTTCGTGCTGACCGCGCTCGTCTATTTCTTCCTCAAATACTCCCGGCTGGGCAAGGCCATCCGCGCCACCGCGGGCAGCCATGACCTCGCGGCCACCTGCGGCATCTACGTGAAGCGCATCTACCTCGTCACCTTCGGCCTGGCGAGTGCGATGGGCGGGGCCGCCGGCGTGCTGGCGAGCATCATGTTCGCCATCTATCCCGAGATGGGCGAGTCGTTCCTCATGCGTTCTTTCACCGTCATCGTGCTCGGGGGGATGGGCCACGTCGTGGGCGCCATGCTGGGCGGGATGATCCTCGGGGTGGCGGAGGGCGTGGGCAGCCTCTATCTGAGCGGAGAAGGCGGTGGGGCCATATCGTTCGCCATCCTGCTGCTCATCCTCATCTTTCGTCCTACCGGCCTCATGGGCCGCCGGGTGGAATGAAGTGCAAGTGAAAAAATTCGTCCTCATCATCGCCGCGCTGGCCGCGCTTTGTCTGTACCCCGTCTTCATGGGACCTTATTTCATATCCATGGCGCTTTTGATCTTCATGTACATCAGCCTGGCCGGAAGCTGGAACATCATCTCGGGCTTCGCGGGCTACATCTCGCTCGGCCACGCGGTCTTCTTCGGGTTCGGGGCGTATCTGGCGGCGCTGCAGATAACGAATTTCGGCACGCACTGGCTGCCGGCGTCGCTGATCGCGGGCGTGGGGGCGTCCCTGCTGGCGGTTCCCGTGGGAGCGCTCTGCCTGCGCTTGAGAGGCCCCTTTTTCGCCATCTTCATGCTCGGACTGAATGAGCTGATGGCCATCATCGCCTCGGTATTCGACGGGATCACCGGCGGCGCGGAGGGGCTTTCCCTCCCCATACTGCGCCAGATCATCCCGCTCTACTTCGCGATGGGCCTTACGGCGCTCTCGGTGTTCCTCGTCATGTCGTGGCTCGAATCGAGCCGCTTCGGCCTGAGGCTCCTCTCCATCCGCGAAGACGAGACGGCGGCGGACACGCTGGGGACGAACACGACCCTCTACAAGCTGATCGCCTTCATCATGAGCGCGTTCTTCCCGGGCGTCGTGGGGGGATTTTACGCACGCTACATCACCTACATCGATCCTGAAACGGTGTTCAACATCCTCTTCAGCGTCCAGATGGTGCTCATGTGTATCCTCGGCGGGCGGGGCACGGCGTGGGGGCCCGTGATCGGGGCGACGGCGCTCTATCTCATCCTGGAGTTCACCTGGGCGAACTTCCCCCATTTCCACAAGCTGGCTTCGGGAACTCTGATCGTGCTGATCATCCTTTACGCCCCGCGCGGGATCATGGGCTTCATCTACGGGAAGGGAATTGCGCAGTTGCGCCCATCGTTCAGGAATTAAAAAGTTGCGCCGCGTTTTGCGGTGAGGGTTGGTGGGTATATGATGGAAAGATAATCAGAAGAATCATACGCCGATGGAACGCTCACCGGCCATGCGGTTCGTTCTTTGATGTCTTCAAAGAGAGGATTTTATGATGAATTACACCAAATCCGAAGCGAAAGCGTATTGCAGGGAACACATGACGGGCGTCTGGGCCGCGCTGACGACGCCCTTCACGCCCGAGGGCGAACTGGATGAGGAAGGCCTGCGCAAGCTCGTGCGCACCTGCATCGATGATCTCAAGATCGACGGGTTTTTCTGCAACGGGCTGATGGGCGAATACTGGTCGCTATCGCCCGAGGAGAGAAAGCG
>CAYTSP010000219.1:0-4480 GCA_964440505.1 uncultured Nitrospinaceae bacterium | reverse complement strand
GGCGGGGGGGGGGGGGGGGCCCGGGCCGCCGGGGGGGGGATTGTGTGGCCGACGGCCCCGGGGGGTCCGACACGCCGAATCACGAAATCAGGGTATTTTCACCCGCCTCTGATGCCGCGTATGGCCTCCGCGTAGTCTTTCGATCCGAATACGGCGGAACCGGCCACCAGCGCCTCCGCGCCCGCCGCGCGGATTTCCGCCGCATTGTCAGGCGTGACGCCGCCGTCGACCTCTATCAGAACCGGCAACCCTCCACTCTCGATCATCTCTCTCAGGCGGCGAATCCGCTCAAGCGAAGCCGGGATGAATTTCTGGCCGCCAAAACCCGGATTGACGCTCATGACGAGGACCATATCCACCTCCGTGAGCAGACCCTCTATCAATGAGAGCGGTGTTCCGGGGTTCAGCGTCAGCCCCACGCCCAGACCGCGCCCGCGAATGCGCTGCAGAGTGCGGTGGATGTGCCTCGGCGCCTCCACGTGAATCGTCAGGATGTCCGCGCCCGCATCCGCAAACGCTTCGATGTAGCGATCCGGATCCGCAATCATCAAGTGCACGTCGAGCACCATATCGGGCGCGGCTCGCCTGGCCGCCTCGACGCCTAGTGGCCCCACGGAAATGTTCGGCACGAAATGACCGTCCATCACGTCGAAATGCAGCCAGTCCGCTCCGGCTTCGCGCACCGCCGCTATCTCCTCGCCCATCCTCTCGAAAGAACATGACAGCAATGAGGGCGCGACCCGGATTTTCCCGGGCGCCATATCGGGCTTCGCCATGTCGGTTCCTTCCCTAATGCGTTTGCTCTTCGACCAGACGGCCATCGAGGAATATACGCGCTCTCGCTTCGCCCCTCACCCGCACCAGCAGGTGAATCTCTTCGCCCGCGCTCACTTCGCGGGAGAGTTCCTCGCGCGTCTCGCCGTTCGATTCGAGTTCCACGCGAAGCGCGCGCCTGGGCTTCCCGTGCGGCACGCGGTAGCGCAGGACGATGAAATTCCCCGCCATCTGGTCCGCGCCGCGCGCCACGTCCACATGCACCCGGTGCCCCGCCAGAACGCGCCGCCCGTGCGGCGGAATCTGCGAAACGATGGAGCCCCTGAGCGATCCCGGGCGATCCACGTAGCGCACCCGCCCGACGTTCAGGCCGAGCGCGCGAACCTTGTCGAGGGCGCTGTTGACGGGCTCTCCAATGAGGGAAGGCATGACGTAGGCCCGCTCACGGGGCCCCTGGCTGACGAAGAGAACCACGCCCTCTCCTCGCCTGATGTTTTCACCCTCATTCGGCCAGACGCCCAAAACCTGATCGATTGGCCGTTTGGGATCATACAATCGCTCCAACAGCCGTACGCGAAGACCCTCCAGGCGGATAAGGGTCTCCGCCCGGATCAGGTTCTTGCCCACCACCGCAGGCACCGCCACGTCCCGCCGACCCTTGCTGAGAACGAGCGATACGATTCTTCCCTTGCGTATGCGGCGTCCACCGGGAGGATTCTGACTCACGACGTGGTTCATGGATACGGCATCGCTGAAGGCGCGCCCGCTGACCTGCATGGGTATTCCCTTCTCCCCCAGCAACTCCAGCGCGCGAACCACGTCGAGACCGGTGACCCGGGGCAGGAAGATACCCTCTCCTCCCCGGAAAACGTAGAGGCCCACAGCGCCCCCGGCGGCGCCCAGCGCGACCAGAAGCGCAGTCCAGAAAATGCCCTTCAGTATCCCTTTCAGCAATTTCCGCCCTCTTTGCGCCAACTCATGGCGAAAAAGCCGTCAAGCCCGCTTCCCGGCGTAATCCTCAAGCTCCCGTCCGGCTTGAGATAATTCCTTGCGTTTTCGGGAAGAGCGCCACCATCGCGTATGGGTACGAATCCGGGCTCTCGAAACGACGCCGCCACTTCCTCGGATTCCTCGGGCTCGTTCGTACAAACCGAATACACCAGTCTGCCGCCCCGGCGCACCGCGCGAGCCGCGCCACGCAATAGCTCCTTCTGCCGACGCGCCTGCGTCTTCAGGTCCTCTTCCCCAAGCCGCCACCTCGCATCGGGATGCCGCCTGAAAACCCCCAGTCCGCTGCACGGCGCATCCACGAGAACGAGGTCGAACCCTTCATGAAACGGCGGCTTCATCGCATCCATCCTCAAGAGCCGCGCGTCCATCCGAATCCTAACACAATTGCGCTTGAGAAGAGCGAGACGGCGAAGCGACTTCTCCCCCGCTGCGACTCGTCCGTTTTCTCCCGCCGCCCAGGCGAGGCAAGCCGTTTTCCCGCCGGGGGCCGCGCAGGCATCGAGAATTCTCTCTCCGGCGGCGGCGCCTGCGAAACGCGACACAAGGCTCGAACTCTCATCCATGACGATGAATTTACCCTCTCGCCAGGCCGCCGTATCGCTGAAGCGCGCACCCGGCGCGCTCTCATCCGGCAGAAATACCAGACAATCAGGGTCGACGCATCCGGGCCGCGACGCGACGCCCTCGCTCTCCAATTCGGCCATCAGCCTCCGGGCGTTCGACGCCAGCGTATTCACACGAAAGACGACAGGCGCCTCCTCGTTGTTCGCCCGGCACCGCCTGAGCGCCTCCTCTTCCCCCAGCCCTCGCATCCAGCGTCTCACCAGCCACCTCGGATGTGATTCCCAATGCGCTAGATAATCTTCGCGGTTTTCGGGCGGAGGCACCTCGCTCTCTGTTACCTTGCGCAACACCGCGTTCACCAGGCCCTTCGCCCAGCCCAGGTTCCGGCGGTCCAGCAAGGAAACCGCGCCGTCCACCGCGCTGTGCGCGGGTACGCGATCCATGAACAAAAGCTGATAGGCTCCCAGCCGCAACGCTTCCCGCACGGGAGGGGCCAAGTTCGGCTTGTTCAGAAAGCGCCCGAAAACGAAATCCAGGCGCCCCCGCCACCTCAGGACGCCGTAGATCAACTCGCGCAAAAACGCGCGGTCGCGCGCGTCGAAATCCTTTGAGGAGAACCGTTCGACCAGCAGGTCCGCCGCGACGGGCGTTTTCTCGAATGAAAGGAGAGCGGCGTGCGCCGCCCGGCGAACGAGGTCGGCGGAACGCGCGCTTTTCCCGCCCACCGCGAGATTCCGGCTCACGCGCCCTCTCCGAGCACGAGACCGGGCCTGCACGGATATCCCCTCGCGAATGCGCCCCCATCCATCTTCTTCTTGCCCGGCGGCTGAATTTCCAGAATCACCAAATCACCCTCGCCTGCGGCCACGCGGATTCCCTCGCCCTCGGGCGACTCACCCAGCCCCAGAACCTCACCGGCGGCGGCGCCCGATCCTTCCGGAACCGGCCAGGCCCGCCATATCCGCACCGGGCCGCTCATGACGCCAGGCCATGAGGTTTCCGCCACCGGCCAGGGATTGAGCCCCCGGATCAGTCTGTCGAGGCGGCTCGCAGGCAGGCGCCAATCGAGCTTCGCTTCTTCTTTTAAGAGTTTATCCGCATAGATGACCCGGGATTCATCCTGCGGCTCCTCCGTGGCCTCGCCTTTTTCGAGCGCGAGCAGAGTCGCCACCATCTGCTCCGCCCCCAAAACAGACAGCTTGTCATGCAGCGCACCGGATGTGTCCCTCGGCCCGATGGGCAGCGCGCACCTCGCGAGAACGGCGCCGGCGTCCAGTTCCGGGACGACCCGCATCACGCAGACCCCGGTCTCGGAATCCCCTTCGAGCAGGGCACGCTGAATCGGCGCCGCGCCCCGCCAGCGCGGAAGAAGCGATGGATGCAGGTTCAACAGCCCCAAACGGGGAACGTCCAGCAGTTTCCTGCTCAAAATCTGCCCGTAGGCCGCCACTATCCCTAAGTCGGTCCGGAAATCCGCGACGTCGGTGGAGCGGATTCTCTCCGGCTGCAGTACGGGCAGCCCCGCCTCGAGCGCGCACGTCTTCACAGGCGGCGGCGTCAGCCTGCGGCCCCTGCCCGCGGGCCTGTCCGGCTGCGTGAAGACGGCAACCACCTCGACGACGGCCGAGGCCGTCAGCGCCCGCAGCGTGGGCACGGCGAATTCGGACGTGCCGAAAAAAACAACCCGCATGGATTCCTCCCGGGAAAAATCGCAGCGCCCGCCAAAACGCGCGCTGATACACGCCAAAATATAGCACGAGGAAAACGGGGATTCCCAAGAAGGCTTGAAAAAGCCCGATGCGGGAGGGTTTGCCGTCATTCCGGTGTCATTGTCGTTTCTGTTGCATGTCGGACATATATGTCCGACATACGGGGCTGTTGAAAAAGTCCTGCTCGGTCGGTCGATTCCTCCCTCATCGGTCGGAACCGATCACCGCCGTCATTCCGGCGCATGCCGGAATCCAGAGCCGATGAGAGTAATCACAAGGTGGCATTTTCTTCCCTTGCATTCATAAGGAGTAAGGTGAAAAACCAAAAGCAGAAAACCAAAGTCCCTGGATTCCGCATTCTCTTCCTGATCGGGCGAGAATGATGCCGGAATGACGATCAAAACCCCGCCTCAATCGTCCTC
>CAYTSP010000218.1:0-22450 GCA_964440505.1 uncultured Nitrospinaceae bacterium | reverse complement strand
GCGCCTCGTCGATGAGGGGGACATGGTCGTCGTCGGCGTGAACCGGTTTGAACAGGAAGAAGAGTCGCGCATCTCGACGCTCCAGATTCGCCCGGAAGTCGAGGGAGAGCAAAAAGAGCGCGTCGCCTCGCTGAGGATACGGCGCCACGCCGATCGAACGAGCGAGGCGCTTGACGCCTTGAGCCACGCGGCCACGGGTGATGACAATCTTCTGCCCTACATCCTCAGGGCGGTGAAGGCCGAGGCCACGGTCGGGGAAATCGCGGACACCATGCGCGAGGTATTCGGCCTGTATCAGCAAGACGTCGCCATCTGAAGCGTGATGGCATATTCTCCCCCCCAGAGATTTTCGGATCAAAGAGCGGCATTTGGAGAAATCAGCATATGAAGGGCAATGAGGTCCGTCAACAATTTCTCGAATTCTTCGCCGACGAGGCGCACAGAATCGTTCGCAGCTCGGCGCTGGTCCCCATGAACGACCCCACCTTGCTGTTCACCAACGCCGGCATGGTCCAGTTCAAGGACGTGTTCACGGGACTGGAGAAGCGCGACTACAACCGTGCGGTCAGTTCCCAGAAATGCCTGCGGGTGAGCGGCAAGCACAACGACCTCGAAAACGTCGGCCGAACGGCCCGGCACCACACGTTCTTCGAGATGCTGGGCAACTTCTCCTTCGGCCAGTATTTCAAGGAAAAGGCGATCGAGTTCGGCTGGGAGTTTCTGGTGAACCGCGTGGGCCTCGACGGAGATCGCATGTGGATCACCGTCTTCCGGGAGGACGACGAGGCGGCGGAGCTTTGGGAGCGGCTCGTGGGCGTGCCGCCCGAGCGCATCGTCCGCATGGATGAGAAGGACAACTTCTGGGCGATGGGGGACACCGGGCCCTGCGGCCCATGTTCGGAGCTCATTTATGATCAGGGCGATCACATCGTCGGCGCGCCGCCGGGCAGCGGACACGAGGATGAAGACGGGGATCGCTACCTCGAGCTCTGGAACCTCGTGTTCATGCAGTTCAACCGGGAGGCTTCGGGCAAGATGGATCCACTGCCCAAGCCCTCCGTCGATACGGGTATGGGCCTCGAGCGACTCGCGGCGGTGGTGCAGAAAGAGGACAGCAATTATCACACCGACCTCTTGATGCCGCTCATTCGTTCGGTCGAGGAGCGTTGCGGCAGGGAATACACCGGCGGTGACGCGCCGAACGACGTTTCGTTCCGCGTCATTGCGGACCACGTTCGCGCGGTGAGCTTTCTGGTGGCCGACGGTGTTCTGCCGAGCAACGAGGGCCGGGGCTACGTGCTCAGGCGCGTGGCGAGGCGGGCCTTGCGGCACGGCAGGATGCTGGGCATCGAGGGGCCGTTCCTGCATCAGACGGCGGGCGTGGTGGCCGACATGATGGGCGGCGCCTTCCCTGAACTCAGGGAGGGGCTGAGCTACATCTCCCGCGTCACGCTGGCCGAAGAGGAGAGGTTCGCCAATACCCTGGCGCAGGGCCAGCCGCGCATGGACGCGCTGGCGGAGGAAGTGAAATCATCGGGCAGCGCCACCATTCCGGGCGGGGAGGTGTTCACCCTGCTCGACACTTATGGCTATCCGTGGGATTTGGCGGTGGAGACGGCCGCGTTCCACGGCCTCGATATAGACCAGGGTGGTTTCGATGAGGCGATGGAGCAGCAGCGCGAACGCGCGCGCGCCCACTGGAAAGGATCGGGCGAAGCCGCCGTCGATGAAATCTGGCACCAGGTGCGCGATGAGGCGGGCGCGACCGAATTCACCGGTTATGATCACGATGAAGAACAAGCCTGCGCCCGCGCCCTCATGGTGGATGGCGCGCTGTGCGAGGAAACCGGCGCTGGTGATGAGGCGCGCGTCGTTCTCGACAAGACGCCGTTTTACGGCGAAGCGGGTGGGCAGGAAGGCGACAGGGGCGGGTTTTCCTGGCCCGATGGCGCCGCCGTCGTGCTCGACACGCAAAAGCCGCTTCCCGACGTATATGCACATCATATCAAAGTGACGGAAGGAACCCTCAAGAAGGGACAAGACATCAACGCGCGAATCGACACGGAGAGGCGCGATCTCTTGAGGCGCAATCACTCGGCCACCCACTTGCTGCAATACGCGCTGCGCCAGGTTCTGGGAGATCACGTCAAGCAGGCGGGTTCCCACCTCTCGCCCGAAAGGCTGCGGTTCGACTACACCCATTTCGCGGCGATGACGACGCGAGAGCGCGAAAGGGTCGAGGACATCGTCAACGAGCGCATTCGCGAGAACGCGAGCGTGGAGACGCGCCACATGTCGATAGACGACGCGCTGGCCGCAGGGGCGACGGCGCTCTTCGGCGAGCGTTACGGCGAGGACGTGCGGGTCGTCTCCGTGGGTGATTTCAGCATGGAGCTTTGCGGGGGCACGCATACGCGCGCCGTAGGCGACATCGGTTTATTCCGCATCCTGCACGAGGGCAGCGTGGCCTCGGGCGTGAGGCGCATCGAGGCATTGACGGGAGAAGGCGCGCTCATTCAAGCGCGCAAGGAGCAACACGTCCTCTCTCAAATCGGGGAACTCACCAGGGCGGCGCCGCTGGAAGAAGCCGAGCGGGTGAGGCGCCTGCTCGAACGTGTGAAAACGCTCGAGCGTGAACTCAAGGATTCGCGCGACAGGCAATCGCGCGACGAGATGGGCGATCTGGCTTCCGAGGCCAAGGAAATTTCGGGCGTCAAGCTCATCGCCGTGAGACGCGACGGCCTTCAGGCGGGCGATTTGCGCGGAATCATCGACGCGGCGAAGGGCAAGCTTCAAAGCGGCGTCGCGGTGGTCGCCGCCGTGACGGACGGAAAGGTCGCCATCGCCGCGGGCGTCACGAAAGATCTCACATCTCGTATTCATGCCGGGAACCTCGTGAAAGAGGTGGCCTCGCTCGTCGGCGGCAGAGGCGGCGGGAGGCAGGACTTCGCGCAAGCGGGCGGCAAGGACGTGGAAAAAGTGGACGACGCCCTCGCCGCCGTTCCCGGGATGATCGAAAAGATGACATAATCGCCACGCATCCGCGCCAGGTTCGGGCGGGACCACCGCAGCATTTTTCGTTTCGGAGAACGTCTTTGAGGGATTCGGCAGTAGCCGGCGCGGTTCCGGAGCGCCTCAAGAAAAGAAGAATATCCCTGCTCATCGTCGCGCACGTCGCGAACGACAGCTATTTCGGATTTCTTCCCCCGTTGCTCCCCCTCATCGTAGAGCGCCTGGACCTGCCCCTGAGTCTGGCGGGTCTTCTGGCCACCACGCTTTCAATAACCGGCGCCGTGGGCCAGCCCCTTTTCGGCTATTTCGCCGACAGGATCAGGAAAGGGTGGCTCCTGGCGCTCGGGCCGCTGGGCGGCGCGCTATTGGCGTTCATGCTCTACATGCCGAATTTCTGGATCCTCATGCTCCTCATGCTGATCGCAGGTTCAGGGTCGGCCTGTTTTCATCCCGTGGCTTCGGTCATCGCCGGTCAGTCCGCCGGCGCAAGAAAAGGGTTCGGGATGTCGCTGTATGTCGCCGGCGGCCGTTTGGGCGTGGGGCTGGGCTCCGGGGTGGCGACGTTCATCGTCACCCGGTGGGGCATCGACGCCATACCCTACGCCAGTCTCTTCGGCATTATCATCGGGGCGCCCTTGCTTTTCTTCTCTCCACCCATCCGGAAGGTGGGAAGCGGCGCATCGCAAAGTTTCAAGCAGACGATGCGTATGCTCAGGATCGTGTTTCGTCCGCTTTTCCTCTTGTGGGTCGTGAATTTGTGCCGCACCACGGTAACCATGACGGTGCAGGTTTTCTTGCCGATCTACATTATCGCCAAAGGCGGTTCGCTGGCCGCGGGTGGAACGGCCGTTACCCTGTTTCTGGTCGCCGCGGCGGTGGGCGGCATCTACGGCGGCCATCTCTCGGACATCTTCGGCAGGCGGATTGTGACGATCATGGCCATTTGCCTGGGCACGCCCGCGTTGGGCATGGCCTTTCTGTTTGATGAACCCTTGCGGACCGTCTTCGTCATATTATCGGGCGCCGCTTTTTACGCGCAGATGGGCGTTTCGGTGACGTATGCGCAGGAGATCGCCCCCGAACACGCCGCCCTGGTGAGCAGTTTCATGCTCGGCGTGGTCTGGTTCGTGGCGAGTATCGGGATGATCGCCGTGGGCGGCCTGGCCGATTACATCGGCGTGGAAACGGCCTTGCCTCTGGTCTGCATGGCGTTCGGTGTCGTGGGTTCGTTCATCTCCCTCGGATTGCCCAGGGAGACGGCCTAGAGCCATGTCGAAAAAATTCAAGCCCCTGGCCGTGGAGCGCGAGATAGCCGAGGAGATCGCCTCCACGCTCGGCCGCATCGGCAGCGAATTTTCGAAACGCCATAAAAGAGCGTGGGCCGCCTGGCGCGCCTGGGAAAAGGGAGGAGAACCCGGCGATAAAATCAGGGAAAGGCGGGAGAGTGCGCTCCATCACGCGATGGATGAGGCGGAGCGCTACCGGTATTTTTTAATCGTGCAAAGAGAGGCGATGGGGCTTCGGAACCATGCGGAGGTCAACCGCAAATACCCGCTGCCCCGCGTGCCGGGCAGGCCGCCCGCAGCGGGCGACCCCACTAGCCCTCGTCTCGCTTGGCCCGGAGGATTTTCACGAGGTTGGCGTAGGAAGTTCTCCTGATGATCGAGCGGAACTGGTCTCGGTAGTTTTTCACGAGGCTCACGCCCTCCACCAGAACGTCGTAGACGCGCCATTCACCACCCACTTTGTGCAGGCGGTAGACGATGTCGACCTCTTTCTTGTCCGTCGTGATGATGACGGTGTCGACCTTGGCGAATTCCGCGTCGATGGTCTCCTTGCCGAGAACGACTTTCTCGTTGGTGTAGCTTTCCAGCGTGCCGGCGTAGTTGCGTTCCATGAAATAACTGAAAAGCTCGATGAATTCGGCCTTCTCCTTGGGCGTGCGTTTTCTCCACGCCCTTGCGAGGCTTCGCCGGGACATTTCCTCGAAATCGAAATACTGGTGGATGATCTTGCGCATCCGGTTCCTGCGCTCCGCCTTTTTCTCGGGGGCTTTCAGTTCGGGTTGGCCGAGGATCTCCAACACGCCGTGAATCCCCTTTCGCACCACTTCGGATGGTTCTCCCGCTTGAGCGAGCGGCGCGAGAAGCGCATGAGCCAGAAGTGCGGCGATGAGTAGCGGTAAACGCTTTTTCAACAACATGGTTCCTCCTCGTGGGGGAATGACTGCATTCGGGAGTGGCGGCAAAACTTGGATGATGTGATGATGTTTGTATGTTTTCCGGCTCTCTCGATTCCGGGTCTGCTGGCGCGAAGCACTCATTGACGAACAGGTTATCGGCCATCTTCCAGCGTTGTTTCAGGCGGCGATGCCCCGTTATTTCTTCTTCTTCACATTGCCGAAAATAAAGTCGCCGATGAGTTTCCAGATGTCAACCGGTGGTTCCGTCTCGCGAATGCGCCCGCCCGGGGGAATGATTTTCTCAGATCCTCCCTGGCTAAGACTCACGTAGTTGTCGCCCAAGACCCCTTTCGTGCGAATCGAGGCGATCGAATCCCGCGAGAGTTTGACGCTCTCATCGATGCGGAGCGTGATTCTCGCATCCTCCCCATCGAGGGAGATTCCGCTCACCCGCCCGACCCGTACGCCCGCCATTTCCACCGAGGCGCCACTTCTCAAGCCTGTGGCAGTCGTGAAATTCGCAGATACTTCATACGTGCCGTCATCGAAAATATCCAGACCGCCGAGGTTGATGGACAGATAGGCGAGCGCGAGGATTCCCGCCAGAACGAATATGCCGACGCCGAATTCCACGTTTTTCCGGTACAAGGCTCGTTCCTTCTTCAAATGAGAATCGAGGTGAGGAAATAATCGCCCACCAGTATCAGGACGGAAGACAGCACCACGGCCGATGTGGTCGCCTTGCCTACTCCCTCGGCCCCGTGACCGCAATGATACCCCTTATAGCAGCAGACCCATGTGACGATCAGGCCGAATACGATGGACTTCCATAAGCCTACGTTGATGTCGACCATTTCAATCTTGTCCTGCATCTCCCCGAAAAAGGTGCCCGAACTCAAGCCCATCAACTCCACGCCAACGAGATAGGCCCCGAAAATGCCGATAAGATCGCAAAGCGCCGTCAGCAGGGGGAATACTATCACGCCCGCCAGCAGCCGGGGAGAGACAAGGCGCTGCAGGGGGTTCACGGCCATGCTTTTCAAGGCGTCCACCTGTTCGGTGATTTGCATGATGCCGATTTCGGCCGTCATGGCGGAGCCCGCCCTTCCGGTGACGACGAGAGCTGTGAGCACGGGCCCGAGTTCGCGGATGAGGCTGAAGGCGACGGCGGGGCCCAGGAAGGCTTCGGAGCCGAATTTCCTGAAGGCGTAAATTCCCTGAAGCGCCAGAACCATTCCGGTGAACAAGCCGCTCAGCAAGACGATGGAGAGCGAACCCGTGCCGATAATGTATATCTGGCGCATCACGAGCGAGGGCCGCCAGGGTGGCGCGAAAATCCACCGCACGGATTCGAGCAGGAAGATCGCAGCGCTTCCCATGCCAGCGACGGTCTCCATCGCGCGCCGGCCGAGTGCCTGGATGCCTTGTCTCACCATTGTCGCGGAACTCATGGGGTTTGCCTTCTAATCCTCATCATGAGCGAGTATAGTGATCGTCATTGATTGCGTGGCGGCTTCGACGGGCGGTCTCGCGATTCGCGGCGCGGAGAAAGTCGATTCCTAGTGTATCGTTCCTGAAGCACGAAGATCAACGCCGGCGCGAGCGGTCATATTCTTCTAAGGGTTTGTTTTTATATGAAAAATACAGCACTCGGCCCCCTGTCCAGATACATCGAGTTCGGGGTGCGCAACCATGCGTCGGATTTTGCGCAGATCACCCGCCTTTTCGTCGCGATTTACGTGCCGGTATCCATGATTGCGCTTTCGGTTCACCCTTCCATCAAATCGCTGATGGACCCCCAGGCGAACCTCATGCTGCTGTTCCCCCTCATGATCGCCTCGCAGTTGATTTTGCGCGTATTACAGGTATTCCTTTTCATTCTCCTGATCTTGAGGTTCGAGTCCGAGCGCATGGGCGATGGGGCCGTTTGGGACATCGCCGAGGCCGTGAATCGCCTGAAATCCGTCGCCAAGGTGGATTTGGCGTACACCTTTGGTTTGCAGTTGCTGGGCGTCATCGGATTTACGGCGGCGTTGTTTATCTTCGGTTTTCTGTTCGGGGATTCGCCCATCGGGCTTCCGTTCTCGTTCGCGGTCACGATTTTTCTCGTTCTCACGCCTGCGGTTCGGTACTATTTCTGTACCCTGACCGCATTGTTGTATGGCGACGACTTCGCCCAGGCCTTCCGCCGCGCCGGCGCGATATCGAGCGGAGGCGAGAGAACCGTCGTCGTCCTGGCGATGACCTATCTGCTGATCTGGTTTATCCTCTGGCAACTGATACAGGGGATTTTCGGTGGGGGTCTGTTGGGGCAGGTCCTGTTGCAGACGGGCGTGATGGTGACGTCTATCTCGTATTATCTGGCGGGGTATCTCCTGTTCTCGGACCTCTGTGAGGCGGCGAGCGCAAGGCGGGAGGATGAAGTGGAGCAGCTTCCGGAAGATACGGACGACGCCTAGCGCAGACCCTACAAGAAGACTTCGAAACTCAGCCCGTCATACGCCAGTTCCACGCCGCTGGGCAGGTTTCGGTTCGTTTCGTGGTATTCGAGTTCGAAATTGGTGTGGGTGAAATAGGTTTGCTCGGGCTCGAGCGCATCGACGATTTCCAGCGCCTCGGCGACCGTGAAGTGCGAGGGGTGCTCGCGGTGGCGCAAGGCGTCCAGGATGAGGACGCGCACTCCTTTCAGGATTTCCATGGATTTTTCCGGAATGGCGTTGCAATCCGTGGCGTAGGCGAAGTCCCCCACCCGAAGGCCCATCACCCTCATGCCGGCATGTTCGAGTTCGAAGGGGATGACGTTCATGCCGGCCACGCCGAAAGGGGAGTCTCCAATCTCCTCCAGTGTGAGTTGCGGCTTGAAGCCGCTGTAGTTCCTGTCGTTGAAGATGTAACTGAAATTCTGGCGGAGAATCTCCACCGTGTTGGGGTAGGCATAGCAGGGAATCGGCTTTCGCATCAGGAAATTGAAGGCGCGCAAGTCGTCGATGCCGTGGGTATGGTCCGCATGGTAGTGCGTGTAGACTACGGCGTCCACGCGGGTGAGTTGATGTCTGAGCGCCTGCTCGCGAAGATCGGGGCCCGTATCCACCAGCAGGCTTCGCCCTTTGTGTTCGATGATGATGCTCGGACGCAACCGCTTGTTCCTGGGATCATCCGAAAGACATGCGGCAGTGGTGCATCCGATGGAAGGAACGCCGGTGGAAGTGCCGCAGCCCAGAACGGTGACCCGAGCGCTTGAGTTCATCTCACCGAATCCGCCAGAACCTGAGCGGCGGTTTGCACGTCTTCCCTCGATACGTCCAGGTGGGTGACGGCGCGGAGCATCTTCGCGCTGGGAACGGAGAAGGCTACGCCTTTTTCCATTACCGCCTTGTTGATCTGATGCGCCGTTTTGCCCGTTTCCGAGACGTCCAGGAACACGAGATTGGTGGGCGTCGTGTCATGGACGGGTCGAATCCCTGGAACCCCGGCGGTGAGTTCCGAGAACAGCTGGGCGTTGGCGTGATCATCCGCCAGGCGCTCTACATGATGGTCCAGAGCATAAAGGCCTGCGGCGGCGAGAACCCCCGCCTGGCGCCAGCCGGCGCCCAGCATTCTCCGGTAGCGGCGCGCCTCTTCGATGAACGCTCCTTCCCCGAGCAGGATGGAGCCTACCGGGCAACCCAATCCCTTGGAGAGGCAAAAGCAAATCGAATCGCAGCGCCTCGCCCATTCCCGAGGGGGAATGCCGGAGGCGATGATGGCGTTGAAAATGCGAGCGCCGTCGATGTGAAGGGGGATGTTCTGCTCTTGCGAGAAAGCGCGCAACTCGTCTAGTTGTTCGAGGGGGAACACGTGGCCGCCGCCCTGGTTGTGCGTGTTCTCCACCCAGAGGAGGGAGCTTTTCGGGTACCCTCCCTTGGGGCGCAGCCATTCCTCGGCGTCTCCTCGCGCGTATGCCCCGCGTTTCGCCGAAATCAGGGCGAATTGAACGCCGGATAAGAATGGGCCTGCGCCCAGTTCGTTTCGAAAGGGATGGCAGTGGGAATCGGCGATGATTTCATCGCCCGGGTTTGTGTGGACCTTGATGGCCAGTTGGTTGGCCAGCGTGCCGGATGACACGAAAAGGCCGCTTTCCTTGCCGAACAGTGCAGTCGCCTTTTCGATGAGTTCGTTGACGCTCGGGTCTTCTCCCAGCATTTCATCGCCCACCGGGGCCTCGGCGATCGCCTCGCGCATCGCTGGTGTGGGGCATGTTGCGGTGTCGCTTCTCAGGTCGATGAGGTGACGGGACACAGAGTAGACCTCCCGGGTTCTGGCTCCCGTCTCTGGGAGTCGAGTAAAGCATTTGGTTTGCTGTAATCCGCTTGGTGGAGAATATATTTGCATAATCGCAAGTGATTTGCCAAATTATCGCCCTGTCATTTGCCGGCTTTTGGGCTTCTCACGCACGCCTGGAGATTGAACCGACATGCGCAATCCCGATAACCTCCCGGTTTTTGAGGATGATTTCCTGAGGCGCGCAAGGGCGTATCAGATGCGGCGCCTGTATGTGGGGCTGGTGTCATCCGCCCTGGAATTCGGCGTCGTGCTCGCGTTTTTGTTCTGGTATCTGGGAGCGGAGGCCGCAAGGCCGGCGGGCGGCGCGTTCGTAAGCGGATTCGCAACTTTCTCTCTCATCGTCTTCTCGAAAACGCTGGTCTCCTTGCCCTTTGATTACTACGGCGGCTACGTGCTCGCCCACCGGGAAAATTTATCGAACCAGTCACTGGCCGGTTGGATATGGGATAGATGCAAGGGTATAGCGCTCTTGCTGTTGTTGGGGGGCTCTGCCGGCGGTGTTTTTTTGATGATCATGGTCGCGAGGCCGGTTCATTGGTGGTGGATAGCCGCACTGGCTTCTGTTTTGTTGGTGGTTTTCATCTCCCTCATCGCTCCCGTTCTGCTGGCGCCCATCTTCTTCCGCTTCAAGCCCCTGGCGGATGAGGACCTCAAGGAACGGCTCCTCGCCTTGCTGGAGAGAACGAGGGCGAAAGTATACGGCGGGGTGTGGGAGATGGATATGAGTTCGAAGAGCAAGACGGCGAACGCCGCCCTCGTCGGCTGGGGGCCATCCCGGCGTGTGGTTCTCTCCGATACGCTGCTCGATTTTACACCCGATGAGATCGAGGCGATCCTCGCCCATGAGATCGCCCATCACGTGAGTCGTCATATCCCGGCCCTCATCGCGATGAAAAGCGTGATGCTGGCTTTCGCTATGTATTTCACCCGGCACTCGCTTGAATGGCTGGGTGAATGGACCAATCCCGCTCTCGTCCAGCCGGGTGAGCCCGCTGGCATCGTGGTTTTGTGGATCGTGCTGAGCATCCTGGGAGCGGTCATGTCTCCTTCCTTTCTCGTAATTTCGCGCGCTTTCGAATACCGCTGCGATCACTATTCAACCGAGTACGCCGAGGCGAGGGGCGGTTTGTCTTCCGCTCTCGTCAGGTTATGCAGGCAAAACCTGACGGACCCCGACCCGCCCGGCTGGGTGGTTGCGCTCTTTCATTCGCACCCCTCGGTTTACGATCGGCTGGCGAGAATCGAGTACTGGGAGAAGGCTTAAGCGTTATTTCGGTTCAACGCGTTCCGAGTATTTTCCTGATGAAGGGGATGACCCAATTCGCGATATTGGGGTGTGTAAGTGATTCGAACGGGCCCTGTTTTTTTATTTTCTGCAGTTCCGCTCTGCCGCCTTTTCCCCTGATGATTTGCACAAAGGCCTCGGCGCCGCTGAGCGGGTAGGGCCCTCCCTGGCTGTGGAGAAGCTGAATAGGGGCTTTTATTTTATCCGCCGCCCGGATGGGAGAGCGCTCTCGGTAAGCCTGCCCTGTTTGAGCGGGCGTGCCGCCGAGCGCCGCGCGTATTCTGTTCTTCTGTTTTTGGGATAAGCGCCCATACGTTTGCTCCAGGTCGTAAAATCCGTTTTCGAGAATGAGGCCCGAAATGTTGGCGCTCCTCGCGGCCGAGAGGGCGGCGACCGAGGCCCCCTGCCCGATGCCATAGATGAAAATACCGTCTTTCCTGACGCTCTCCCTGGTATCCAGATAACGGACCGCGCCCAGGGCGGCCTCCACGCTTTTAGGACCTGCAAAATCCTCCGGCCCGGTGGATGCGCCGAAACCGGGCAGCGAGATGCTCATCAGGATGAAACCATCGTGTACGTGAGCCAGGATGGCGCGTCTGAATCTCTGGGCCCGTGCATCCGCTCCGTGGAGGAGGAGGATCACCGGATAGCGTCTCCGCGGGAGATGTCCTCTGTCAGGGGGCCATACGGCGAAAGCCTCCACGCGCCCCCAGGTGAACGGCATGAACCATTCCCGGATCACCTCGCCCCGGGCGGTTTTCGTTTCATGGACTGCGGCGCAGCCGACGAGCAGAAACGTGGAAATCAAGAGAAAAAAAACGTTGCACGGGATTTTTTTTGAAATTTTTCTCAAGATCACGTCGCGTCCTTTTCAACTTTGCGAGTGGTTTCCACAAAGTTTTTTTCGGGCGGGAATGAATGCAGGACATAAATAATATCATCTTAACATACTGATTTGACGGAGCCAGACATGTTGCGAAAAAAAGGGGTTGCACTTTTCGCATTTTCGTATTATATTCGCTTTATTGGAGAATTTGAAAATTCTTCGTATGGCAACAATTTTTTAACATGATTTTCACACAAAATGTAGTGCAAAAATGTATGAGAAGCACTATATATAGATTATTGAGCCATTCTCCTTCAGGTACGAGGAGAAGCTGGAAAGGAGGCCCGTCATGGCGATAACAACTCAAAGACCCGGATACAAGACACATGGGACGAGCCAGACCTCGAAGCGCATTCATCAAGCCTGCTTGCGGAATCTCGCCCTCTATCTGCAAGGCCAAATCTCATATGAGGATTGGCGCAGCCGACAAGAGGAACTCGAATCGAGACTTACGCCCGCGCCCGAACTTCCCTTCGAAGCAAGGGAGCCAAAAACCCCCGAGGCCGCCTGATTCCCTCCCTCGCCTGGGCGCAACGGTCCAGGCAAGCGCATCGTCTCTCCCTGATGCGCTTGCGCCGCTTTCTCCGCTCGGTCCTGCGATTAGCGGGGCATCGCCCGTAGGCGGCATGAGGGATGGGGAGAATTCGGAGTTCTGTCTTTATACCGTTTTGCCCATGTTATGCCGATCGTATGAAAGAAAGCCGTGTTTGGTCCTGCGGGCGGCATGACGGATACGATTGGAAAACTTTTTTTTTGCCCCTTGCGTTTATTTGCGGCCTCTGGTAGTGTTCGGTGTCTTTTCCCACAACAGGTGTGGGTAAAAGGTTTGTGGGTGTGCAAGACGAATGAAGATTCCCTCCTAAGAGACGCTCCATTCATCATTACATCCCCCAGTTCAGTTTCTTTTTTTTGAGGAAGTGTATGTCAACAGGCACAGTGAAGTGGTTCAACGATGCAAAAGGGTATGGTTTCATCACGCCCGAGGACGGTAGTGAGGATTTGTTTGTTCACCACACGGCCATTCAGGCGGAAGGATTCAAATCCTTGAGCGAGGACGATCAGGTATCGTTCGAAGTCGCCCAGGGTCCCAAAGGACTTCAGGCGCAAAACGTCGTCAAGCTCTAACGCATTACCCGGCGTTTAAGAAAGGTGGTGGCTGGTTTCCGGCCACCACCTTTTTTCGCTTCGGACTTTCCCATCTTCTCCCTCCCAAGGTAATCTGCGCCTCAATTGTCTCACAAAGAGGATTTTCCGATGAAGCGTCCTGCGCTTGAGATGAGAAGAAACATCGGCATCATCTCCCACATCGACGCCGGAAAAACGACGACCACCGAGCGCATGCTGTACTACTCGGGGGCCGTGCACCGGATTGGAGAGGTGGACGAGGGTTCGGCCACAATGGACTGGATGAGCCAGGAGCGCGAGCGCGGCATCACCATCACCTCAGCGGCCATCACCACCAACTGGGCGGATCATGAGATCACCATCATCGACACCCCCGGGCACGTGGATTTCACGATCGAGGTGGAAAGAAGCCTGCGCGTGCTCGATGGCGCTATCGCTATTTTCAGCGCCGTGGAAGGCGTCGAACCGCAGAGCGAGACCGTGTGGCGACAGGCGGATAAATTCCGTGTGCCCCGGCTCGCCTTCATCAACAAGCTGGATCGTCTGGGGGCGGATTTCGAGAGAACCGTCGATATGATCGTCGAAAAATTAGGGGCCAGACCCGTGCTCATGCACTGGCCCGACGGCGAGGGCGAGGGGTATACGGGTCAGGTGGAGGTGCTGAGCGGAGATTTCCTCACCTGGGAGGGAGGAGAACCCCATAGATCCGAACCCGCCGGAGCGCTCAAGGAAAAGGCGGCGCAGTTGAGAGAAGCTCTCATCGAAGCGGTCGCGGATCATGACGAATCCCTGATGGAGGCGTATCTGGAAGGAAGCGTCATCGAGCCTGCAACGCTAAAGGCGGCTTTGAGGCGCGCCGTTCTCGCGGGCGGACTCGTGCCCGTTTTCTGTGGCTCATCGCTGAAGAACAAAGGGGTGCAGCCCCTGCTGGACGCCGTGGTGGATTATCTGCCCTCACCGGTGGATACGCCGCCGGCGAGCGGTTTTCCTCCCGGCGAGGAAAACCCCATCATCCGTTCTCCCGCGGAGGATGCGCCTTTTTCCGCCTTGGTCTTCAAGGTGCAAATCGATGAGGGCAGGCGGCTCACCTACCTGCGGGTATATAGCGGCTCAGCCAAGGTGGGCGAGAGCCTGTGGAATCCCGCAAGGGGAGACAGCGAGCGCTTCGCCCGGCTTTTCAGGATGTATTCCCACAAGCGCGAACGCCTCGACGCCGTCGGGCCGGGGGACATCGTTGCGGCGGCCGGCATGAAGGAAGCAGTGACGGGCGATACCCTTTGCGACCGAAAAGAACCGATAGCCTTCGAGTCGATTCGTGCGCCCCAGCCCGTCATCTCGGTTGCGATTGAACCGAGGGACGCCACGGGGAGCAAGAAGCTGGGCGAGACTCTGGCGAAACTCCAGGCGGAAGACCCCACGTTTCAGGTGAGAGTGGATTCGGAATCCGGCCAGACGGTGATGAGCGGCATGGGCGAACTCCATCTGGAAGTGCTCACACGCCGGATAGGCGAAGATTTCGGCGTAGACGTCCGCGTCGGAGCGCCCCGCGTGGTCTACCGCGAAACACTTGCGGGAGAGGCCGCGGCGGAGTCCACCTTCGACAGGGAGTTGGCGGGCGAGCCCCAGTTCGCCAGGGTGCGCGTGGGCGTAGCGCCCCGGCCCGGCGGAGGCGTTTCGTGCGAGAGCGCGGTGGACGACAGGGCTGTTCCTGAAAATCTGATTGCCGCCGCGCTGGAATCGCTCCGGGCATCCACGTCGAGCGGCGCCATGGCGGGTTATGAGATGACGGACGTGGGCGTCACCTTGATCGAGGCGGGTTATGACGCCGAGCGCGCCACGGAGGCCGCCTTCTCCATCGCGGCGGCGAACGCGTTTACCGAAGCCTGCCGCATGGCGGGCGGACAGCTTTTAGAACCCGTCATGTCGGTGGAGGTTGTGGCGCCCGGTGAGTTTCTGGGCGCAATAATCGGCGACATCAACGCGCGCGACGGAAAGGTGTCCGGCGTGGAAGAACGAGGCGGCGCATCGCCTGTGAGCGTCGTGCGCGCCTCGGTGCCGCTCGCCAAAGTGTTCGGTTACGCCACCTCCCTTCGTTCCGCCACCCAGGGCCGCGCCACCTACACCATGCGCTTTTCGCACTACGCCCCCTGCGAGATGGCGGGGGTGTAGCTTTTTCCCTTCAGAAGGTTTCGTTTCTGGTGTAAAGGCGCATTCTGAATGACCACCACCACCCTCTCGGTTCTCTTCTCGCTCTCCACGGCGCTCGTGGTCGGCTCCTTCACCCTGTTCGTGAGAAGCGGGCAGCGGCACGCGAACGCGGTTTCGGGCGTTCTCATCGGGCTTATCGTATCCATGCCGCCGCTGCTCGTTGGCGCGGTCTGGACGTGGGAACCCGCCCACTACCAGCCCTTGGGCTGGCTGTTTTTCGCACTGGCCGGTATCGCGGGGCCCGCCGTGGGCAGGGTGTGTTTCTTTCATTCGATTCATCTGATGGGTGTGGCGCGCGCGGTACCGCTCAACTCCACCATGCCGCTTTTCTCGGCGATAGCCGGCATCTATGTCCTGGGCGAGAGACCGGGGCCGTACACCCTGGCGGGCACGGTGCTCATCGTTTTGGGGTGTATGGGAATCACCGCGAAAAGAGGAGAGGCCCAGTCCATCCGGGGGAGCTACCTGCTCATCGCGCTCGGGAGCGTGGTTTTCTTCTCCATCTCGCACATGTTGCGAAAACTCGGTGTGGGCGCATCGCCCAACCCGCTTCTGGGCATATCGATCATGAGCATCGCGGGTGGGGTGTTTCTCTATGTTTTGGGGCAGTATCTGCCGCCTGGCTTAAGGCCTTCGCTGATGGTGAAAAAAGCGTGGGTGGCCTACAGCATCGGCGGCTTGCTGAACACTCTTTCGGTTCTCCTGCATCTTTACGGCCTTCACTACGGCGACCTCACCATCGTCATTCCGCTCGCCGCCACTGCGCCCTTGTGGGCGTTGTTGCTTACGGCCATATTTTTGCGCAAACTCGAGCGCATCACCTGGCCGATTCTCCTGAGCACTGTAGCGGTAGTCGTGGGAGGCGCACTCGTGGCCGGCCGTGCGCTCTGACGAAGCGGGATCCGCTTCGTTCTGATATAGTGGGGCGGTCGCGGATTTTTCGCCGTGCGTCGCCAACACTTGAGTGTCCATATGGGCGTTTCGCAAAAGTTCATATCATTAGGTCTGGCTTCCCTTTTTCTCCTTGTTTTGGCCGCCTCCGGCCCCCATCGGGTGCACCATCTGGAGCAGGAGTTTCAGATCCTCCTGGGGCATTCCGCGCACGAACATCACGCGCATGAAAATCACGAGGGGCATCATCACGGGGATCACCCCGAAGATGCCGGGCAGGAACATAGCGCCTGCGTACTGGCGACAGCGGGACAATGGACGCATGACAACAAGGCGGATGACCTGGTTCTCATCCATGCAGCGAATGAGGCGAACCCCGTTGTTCTTCGGGAAATTTTTCTCGTACCGCATTTCTTGTTTTTCAACCTCTCCCCGCGCGCCCCGCCTTTTTCTGCCCTCTCGTTCGCCAATCTGTAATTTTTCGCGGCAGGCAAAGAAACTGCGCCCTGCGAAGCTCCTTTAGAGGGAGTTTGGATATGAAATTCATTTGCAAGACTTTTTGTGTTTTTGCGCTGATTGCTCTTTTCCAGGCAATTCCCGCTCAAAGTGCGGGTAAAGACAGCACTCATCCAGGGCGGAAATCCCCGATGAAAAGCGAGGAGATGAGCGGCATCACGCTCAAAATCGCCGGTGGGGAGATCCAGGGCGGGAGCAAGGTGGTTCGCGTGAAGCAAGGAGATAAGGTCAAGCTCAACCTCTTGGCCGATCGAACCACCGAAGTCCATCTCCACGGCTACGACATCGAAAAAATCGTATCCCCGGGCGGGGTGGCCGTGATGGCGTTTCAGGCCAGGGTGGCGGGCCGGTTTCCGGTAACGGTGCATGGCTCTCACTCCCACGGATCTAAAAAAAGAAAAGGTGGAGGTCATGGGGAGAAAGTACTGTTCTATCTGGAGGTGCATCCATGACGAGGACAATCCCATGAGCTTTTTTATCCGGGGACTTTGGCTCGCAGCCGCTGTTGTTTTTCTCCCAACCTTCGCGTCGGCGCATGGATTCGGACAAAGATATGACCTGCCGGTGCCGCTGGGTCTGTTCATGCTCGGCGCAGGCGCATCCGTGGTTCTCTCGTTTTTGGGCATGGGGCTTTTCGTCCGCAAAAAACATGAGAGCGTGGATTATCCGAGTTGCGACCTTCTCACCTCCCCCCTTTTCGGGTGGATGGGGGGTGCGGGTTTCTTGTCGGTGATACGAGTGCTTTCCGTCGTTTTGTTCTGCGTGATGCTGGCGGCGGGTTTTTGGGGAACCGATGAGCCCGCGAAGAACATCGCGCCCACTTTGATCTGGATCATCTGGTGGGTGGGTCTGGCCTACGTGTGCGCGTTGGTGGGAAATCTGTGGTCGCTGGTCAATCCGTGGGACATCATTTTTTCCTGGGCGGAGATGCTGTACCGGAAAATGGGACGGGGCGGTTCCTTATCGCTTGAGCGGCCATTCCCCGAGCGCCTGGGGGTGTGGCCCGCCCTGTATCTGTTCCTCTGGTTCGCCTGGGCGGAGATCGTCTGGCCGAACAATGACGTTCCCCGCAATCTCTCGCTCGCCGCTCTGGGGTATTCCATCATCACCTGGGCCGGTATGTTCGTTCATGGCAAAGAGGTGTGGCTCAAGCGCGGGGAGGCGTTTTCCATCATATTCGACGTGATGAGCCGCTTCTCTGTCACTGAGGCGCGCGCGAGCGAGGACGGGAGAAGAGAATGGCGCCTGAGACCGCCGGCCGCGGGCCTTCTGAACACAGACGGCATGAGCAACTCCATGATGGTGTTGGTGGTGTTGATGCTGGCGACGGTGAGTTTTGATGGTTTTACCGAAACCCCGCTATGGCATCTCCTCCGGGCGGGAATATACGAGGCGGTCGTCTGGGTGGGACGCGATGCCCTTCTCGTGGCTGATACCATAGCGCTCATCGCGGCTCCTGCGCTGTTCCTCGGCGTGTATTACACCTTCTGCACCTTGATGCGCGCCATGAGCGGAAGCACGCTCTCCACAGGGGAATTCGCGCGCCTGTTCGTGCTCTCGTTGGTTCCCATCGCGATTGGATACCACGTGGCGCATTATTTCTCCTTTCTCTTCATTCAGGGACAACGCATCATCCCGCTGTTGTCGGATCCCTTCGGGATGGGCTGGAACCTGTGGGGAACCGCCGCCTACAGGATCGACATCGGAATCATCGGTGCGAAGACGACTTGGTACGCTTCGATCGCGGCGATCGTCATCGGCCATATATGCGCGGTTTATCTGGCGCACGTGACGGCGCTGCGCGCACTCGAGAGCCGTTTCGCCGCCGTTCGCAGCCAATATCCCATGCTTGTTCTCATGGTGGGCTACACCATGGTGAGCTTGTGGATCATTGCCCAGCCGATAACAGACGGCTGACGGTTTGTGGGCTTGTGTAATGTTCCGCGCCATTTTTGCGGACAGGAGGGAGGGATGTTGGGATTGTAGCGCTCGATGGCCGCTCGGCGGGTAGGCGGACATGAAAAACGATCCTCTTTCCCGGTTTTATTGCCAGAAGCCGTTTCAGTTTTCCGAAGGCAAATCTCATCCTTGGCCCTTGGACTCCCGTCACGGCATGGCGATGTCCTCGCTCCTCTGCTAATACATCAATCTTGTGCAGTTTTTAGAGTTTTCGTGTTTCCGCCGGGAGAGGCTCCATGAACGATACGCTGCTGGCGGCGGGATTCGCCCTGGGCACCGCGTCGATGTCCTCGGCCTTCAGCCTCATCGCCAGGCGCGGGCAGCGGCATGGCACGGCCATCACGGGCGTCGTCATCGGTTTAATCGTCAATATCCCCTGGCTGGTGGCGCTGACGATCCTTACCTGGGAACCTGCCTATTGGAGCTCGGAGGCCTGGTTCTGGTTCTTCTTGTCGGGCATCACGGGGCCCTCGCTCGGCCGCGTTTTCATGTTCCGGGCGATACATCGCTTGGGCGTCTCACGCGCAGTTCCCCTCCTGGCGGCCAATCCGCTTTTTTCTGCCGGTTTCGCTTATATCTTTCTTGGTGAGCGGCCGGGGTCTTACGTATGGGCGGGGATTTTCCTGGTCGTTTTAGGCTGTGTGGGGATCACCTATCAGCGCAAGAGCGACGCTCCCTGGGACAGGCGCGCCATCTGGCTGCCGCTCATGTCCGTCTTGGGGTTTTCCACGTCGAACATTTTCAGAAAAATCGGCATCGAGGTCGTGCCCTCTGCGCTGCTCGGCATCACGCTCACCAGCTTTTTCGGCTTTGTGGCGCTGGCCGCGGTTGTGTGGTTTCTGCCTAAACCCCAGCGCCCGTCTCTCGAGTGGGGGAAAGCCTGGCATTTCTATGGGCCCTGCGGACTCATCAACACGCTGGCTTTTTTGAGTCACTTCGCCGCTTTGAAGTATGGGGATATTTCGGTCGTTTCGCCGCTTTCGTCCACAGCGCCGCTTTTCGCGCTCTTGTACTCCTGGATATTCCTGCGCGACATGGAGCGAATCACGCTGCCTATCCTGGTAGGGACGGTCTGCGTCGTCGCGGGAGGGGCGATCATCGCCTTGAAAGCGATGTAGCGCGCCGCTTTGCGCCCTGATCAGCCCGTGAGAAGCGCCCTGATCGTGGGAGCGATCTCTTTCGCGCGTCCCTGGAGTTGCCCGTCCGTGAGGCTGCCCACCGGATGGGGGATATAGGCCACCGGATAGTCCGGCATGCCGCGGACCTTCGAAACCATCTCGACCGTGGGCCGGAACGGCTCGGTGCAGATGACGGCGGTGGGGACGCCTTTTTTCTCGAGTTCGATTCCATCGTGCACACTGCACGAAGAGCAGGAGCCTCAGTCGCCCACCGCGGTGATGGCGAGGTCGCATTTCTCGGCCATCTCCGCGTAAACCTCCGGCTTGGCCGGGCGGGTGTCGTATTCTTTGGATAGCTCAACAGCCAGGTCTGGATCCGCGCCGTCCGCCCGCAACTCATCCAGGATGTAGCGCATGAGCTTGTCCGCGCCCACCTTGGAGTTCCAGAGCAGTCCGATGCGCTTGCCGGAGAGCGCGCCGTCGCGGCTTGTGCGGTCTTCGGTTTCGATCTCCGGCTCCACGGTCGGGTCGTAAATCGGTATTGCGGTTTCTACGATGGGGTTCATCGAACGCTTCCTCCTGTATGTGCATCAACGCCGGGATGTCCACTCGTTTTGTAGTCCATCAACTGATCTTCTCTTTTGATGCTGTTTTCTTCAACCGCGAGACTCGCGCCGCTCGACCGCGCTCAGCACCGGGCGGGTGACGAACTCGCCGTTTCGCCGCCTGCTCCACGAGGGAACCCAGGAGGAATGCCCGCCGGCCTCGCCTCCTGCGACGACGATGTAGATGTCATCGGGTTTGAGCGCGTGGCGCACATTGCCGTTTTGATCGGCGTCGATAGGCTTGTCGAGCTTGCCGGTGCGCAGGAGTTGGCTCAAGGGAAGCGTAGCGTTTTCAAACAGATACTCTTTTAGTTCTTCTTTCGTGGGAAATTCCTCGGCCAGCAGATGCGCGTGCTCGGGCGCGAAGACGAAGCAAGATTGCCCCTCGCTCATGCTGCCCAGGCCCGCCATGGTGGCGGCGGCCGTTTCCGCGATTCCCCGTCCTTTTCCGTAGTGGTTCTGGATGTTGTGCGGACCCTCGGCGGCGAGAAGCGTCACCGTGCTCGTCTCGGCCGAATACCCGAGTTCGACGTTAAGGGGCTCCCAGGGGCTGGTTTCCTCCCATTCGGCGAACGTGAAGCTGTATTTGCCCGGATTTCCCTGCGTGGAGCGATCCAAAAGGCCCGGCTTCGAGCCCAGGCAGTTGATGACGATGAGCCTGAGCGCGCGGCCTGTCGTCGCTCCCGCGCGGTTGCCCGGGCCGTAGATGTTCCCCTGCATGTTGAGGCCTATCTCATGGCGGACCGGGCCGTTCACGACCATGAATGGCGCCGCCCCGCCCGTGCTCGTGGCGCTCGAGTGAATGTTGTAGGCCGGGTCGGCCATGGCCTCGAGCGCGGCGATGATGACGGGCATGTAGGAGGGCAGACACCCCGCCATGATGGCGTTCAAGGCCACTTTTCCGGCCCGGACGGTTCTTTTCCGCTCCGCCAGGTGAAAGACGACGTCATCGGCGTCTAGTCCCGATGCCTCCAGGAAGCGCTCTACGAGTTCGGGCGTCGGGGGAACCACGGGCAGGCCGTCCGTCCAGCCTTTTTCGTGATACGCCTCTATCGCCTCATAGACGTCCGCTGCTTCGCTTACCGCTTCCATGGGGTCTCCTGTTCCGGTGTGCATTCTCTCTGATAAAACAACAGGATATCGCAGGGAGCCGGATTTGGAAACGGGGGTTCGCTTCCCCGGGCTCGCGGTTTCATAAACGCTTCGTAATTGGTATATCATCCGTTCGATATTTCGTGTCCGGGCGCCGCCGGCTGAAGCGGCGCGCCCATGCAAAGGGGTTTCCCAGACATGGACTTTGACTTGATTCGCGCCGTAAACGATTGTTTTCAGCCGTTTTATCCCTATGCGGCGGCGGAGATTCACGCCGAATACGGGCGCGACGCGGGCGACGTTCTGGAAATCGGCCCCTACGGCCCCGGCGTGGCGCTCGCCCTGGCGGAGCGCTGCCCCGGGATGCGCCTCACGTGCGGGGATGCTTCCGAGCGCCTGAACGACTACCTCGCCGAGACGGTCGCGGAGGCGGGAATGTCCGCGCGGGTTCGCGTGGAACCCCTTGATAAATATGACCTTCCCTTCGAGGCGGCCTCTTTCGACCTGGTCGTCTTCCGGGGCGGGCTTTTCTTCTGGGAGGCGCAGGAGAGAATCGTCGCCGAGATGAACCGCGTCCTTAAGCCCGGCGGGATGGGCGCGCACGGCGGCGGGTTCGGGGCGGGGGCGCCGGATGCGCTCATCGAATCGCTGCTGCCCGAGGCGCGCGCGCTGAACGACCGCCTCGGCAAGAAGCGCCTCTCGCGCGGCGATGTCCGCCAAATCGCTGAAAATTCAGGGCTTGGCAGTTTCCGCATCGCAGCCGAACACGGCCTCTGGCTCTACTGGGAGAAGGCGGACTAGCGGTTTCCATACGTTTTCCCCCCTCCAATCCGCACAATTCGCCCCGCAATTCCCCGCATTTGCCGTCATCGCGGGGGGCGCGGATCATGGCAGAATTCTCCTGCGCCCGGATTCCGGGGCGTCATTTCCCCCCAAAATAATTTGCGGTTATTTACCGGAAAACATCGTGAATTTATCCATATTTATCGAATTTTACGGGAATTATGATTTGCATTTTTCAGGTTCTGCGCCTCGCCCGGGCGGTCACCCGGTTCCTGCCGTCCGCGCCCGGGCCGGGACGGCGGCGACGTCTCCCGGAGGGCGCCGGGGCCGGCCTTCTGAACGGCCGGGCGGAAGAGTCGTTTCCCGGAGAGCTTCGCTGCGAGCGCGTCCGCTCGGGGGAGGAAGGACCGACACCCCTCAAGGGACCGGCTTAAGGGGTTGCCTGAAAAGCCCCCCTGACAAGGG
>CAYTSP010000217.1:0-8086 GCA_964440505.1 uncultured Nitrospinaceae bacterium | reverse complement strand
GGGCCGTCCATCACCAGGGAGGCGAGGCCGTGCGCGAGGGCCATCTCGCCCGCCCAGCCGCGGTCTTCCTTGAACATGTCTCCGCCGCACATGATGAGGAAGGCGGGGGCGGGGTTTTCCGCGCTCGCTTCTTTCGGCGCGCGGAAATGAGAGGTGATGCGCTCGCCCGCACACTCGACGCCGACGACTTCGAGCGGCGGGTCGAGGAACTCGCACGATCTCAAATACGCGCGTATGCAGTCGCGGTTCGCCTCTTCCTTGAGCGGGGTCAGCGGGCGGGGGAATCGCGCGATGCTGTAGTAGGTCTTGGCGAGGAGGAATTTCTCCCGCGCGGCGGCCGTATCGTTTCGGGCGGCAAACTCCTCCGCCTGCTCTTCATAGCGCGCGCCGATTCCGCGCCAGAGGGGAACCCACAGGTCGTCCGTCGTGCCTTCGAGGGACGCGACGGCGCTTTTGAGTTCCTCCAAGTCCTCGATCATGGAGAACCACCGGCGGTAGAACCCCCCGTGCTCCACGGTGAATGGATCTTCGCTGGGGGCGAAAGGGAGATTTTCGAGGGAGGAGTCGGTCATTGTTTTTTCTGTCAATCACACCCGAAAAGGGCCGGCGAACCTCTCTAGGCTTCCAGGTGCTCGTATATTTCGACGACCATCCCGCCCTTGATGACACCGTCGCTCAGGTGGCCCGCCAGCACTTTTTCCGGCTCGCCGGGGCCGCCGCTGATGGCCATGTGCACGTGGACGTAGGGCTCGGGTTCGTCCCAGGTTACGTCGCCCAAGGCGAGGGGCGGCTCGTCCGGCCAGGTGATGTTGCCGAGCGCCACGAGTTCGCGCCAGCCCTCGAAGTGCAGGCGGTCAACGTCGTAGCCGTCCATGCTCTTGAAGCCCGATATCATGTCCGTCTCGGCGAGGGCGCCGATCAGGAAAACAGAACCCGCGCGGATGTTCTTCTCCTTCACGAGGTTGCATAAATTCGTATAGAAATTGTCTCCGGCTTCGAGCGTGACGCGAAAAATGCGGCCCAACCTTTTTTCTTCTACTCTCATTTGCGTCTCCTTGTCGGGTGATGATGAACCCGGATTCTAGCGCTCCGCAACGACCTCGTCGTACAGTCGTTCCAGTCCGTCGCGGAAGGTGTCTTTTCTCTGCTGGAGCCAGTATTCGCCGCGCGTTTCGTCGGCGTGGAAGTATTTCATGAATTTCGGGTCCTCCGTGGCTTCCCGCTTCTCCTTGCCTGCGGCGACGACCTCGACCATGATCTCCATCATCCCGCTCAGGCGTTCCTTGAGTTCCGTCGCCGCCTCCTTGCCGCATATCTCGCCGTGGCCGGGCACGATGGTCTCGATGTCCAGACCCTCGACCCAGGCGAGCGCCTCAATCCACTCGCGCACGAAGGCGTCGCGCATTCCGGCCGAGGGGCCGTTGATCACGACGTCGCCGGCGAAGAGCACGCCCTCCTCGGGCACGAGGACGGACGTGCACGCGGGGGAATGGCCGCCCTTGCGGTGAATCTCGAACGTGAGGGGCGGCAGGTGCAGCGTGAGGGTGTCCTCGAAGCAGAACTGGGGAAGCGGCACGGCGGCGTTCGTGATTTCATCCGCCTCCTCGGTGAACCCTAAGTCTCTCAACGTATTCACGAAGATTTCCTTCGAAAACGCGTTGTCGCCCTTCGATATCTCGTCATAGACGTACTGGGGGGCGATGAGCGCCACGTCCCCTTCGATGAACGAGGAGCCCGTGGTGTGGTCGCCGTGGTAATCGGTGGCGATCAGGTAGCGCACCCCCTGCGGACTCAAAGCCGAGACTTCTTCCTGCCATTTGCGCGAATCGCTCGGCCGCACCGGACAGTCGAGGAGCACGACGCCGTTTTCCGTGACGGCGGCGCCCACGTTCGCCCAGTCATAGTCGGTCTCTGCGTACAGGTGTTCGGACAAGCGCTTCATGGCGGTCTCTCTCTTCTGGTTGACGTGAACGAGGATGTTCGCGCAAGAATACCCCCAAGAATCCACTACGGCAAGACGATCATACACTTTGGTGAAAGGGAGGAAACCCGTTTGGAACTGATACTCCTGGGCGTGGGCGCGCCGCCGCCCACTCCTCAGAAAAGCGGCCCGTGCAACGCTATCGTCAAGGGCGGGAAGCTCTATCTGGTCGATGCCGCCCGCCACGCCGCGACCCAGATCATGAAGGCGGGCTTTCACGTCAGCAAGGTGGACCACCTGTTCTTCACGCATTTTCACTCGGATCACTACACGGGATTCGGCGAGTTCTTTATCTCGCGGTGGATCATGGGCGCGGCGACACCGCTCAGAGTCTACGGGCCTTCGCCCGTCGAGGAGATCGTCGAGCGGATGCTCCGCTATTATGAATACGATATCGATCTGAGGGCGGAGGAGGGAAAGCCCAGGGCGGGAACCGATATCGAGGTGTCCGTCCTTAAGCCCGGCGATGCGTTTGAGGTAGACGATATCGGGATCCGCGTCGAGAAGGGTACGAATCACGGGAACGTGGACGATATTATCTCCTACGCTTTCGAGACGGAGGGGAGAAAGATCGTCATCGCGAGCGACGGCAGTCCGACGGATAAGCTGGTTCCTCTCGCGCGGGGAGCGGACGTGCTGGTCATGCACCCCTGCCTGCCGGAACTGATAGACGAGAGGTTCGGGAGTTTCAGGGCCACGGCGAAGATCGTGGCGGCCCATCACGCCACGGCGGCAGAAGTCGGAAGAACGGCCGCGGAGGCCGCAGTCGGCAAGCTCGTCTTCTCGCACGTCGTGCCTCCCCTCGCGCCGGACGACAAGGTGCGCGAGGCGATTGCCCCCCATTTCGACGGCGAGGTCGTAGCGGGTGAGGATTTGATGCGGCTTTGAGAAGGGCGTCCTGATTGGGTGCGCGGGCGGTTCGAACGGTGTGGGTAAGGGTTGTTGAAAAAGGTCTTCAATTGAGAGTGTTCACCGTCATTCCGGCGAAAGCCGGAATCCATTTTACGCCTTTTGCCTTTCGTCAGAGTTCCCGTGTATTGGTGGGGAATGGAATGCCGCTGTTCATTCACCCTTATCCGCAAATGGATTCCGGCTTTCGCCGGAATGACGAACAAGACCGCACTGTTTCTTGTTCTTGTAGGGACAGGTCGCGACCTGTCCCTACGGGTATAGCGCGATTGATGTGAGAGAAATTGCGGTCAAGGGCGATGAATGGGTCGCTGGCAGTTTCCCCTTAAGCAGGCTTTTCCCGACAACCCCGTGCACGGCGCATTCGCCGGATGCAATGGAATCGCGCCTATGGCATACTCTACGCATCCATTCAACATGCTCGCGCGCTGTTTCTGGAGAGAAGTCGCACATTTCCATTTTCCAAGAGGAGACAACAGGATGCGAAAATATTTCGGGTTTCTGAGTCTGATCCTCGCATTGAGCTTCGCGCCGGTCGGTTTCGCCGTCACCGACGCAGAGGCGGCCAAGTTCCGCATCGGCATGCACCGCCAGACGTTCGGCGCCTTCACAGCGGTGGCCATAGGGATGGGCTATTTCGACGAGGAGTTTGGAAAAGGCAATTGGTCGGTCAAGGTGTTCCCGCAGGGCAAGCTCGTCATCGAGGCGCTGCTCTCGCGCAGTCTGGACGTAGGCCACGGCGCCACGCGGCCTTACGTGGACGGCGTGGCGAAAAGGGCAGGCCTGGTGATGATTTCTGTCAGTTCCTCGTGGTGTAAATCCATGAACATCTGGGTGCCGCTCGATTCCCCGATCAAGACGGTGGCCGACCTCAAGGGCAAGACCGTCGCCGAGAAGAAGGGCACCTCCACCCACTTCGTACTGGAAAACGGCATCCTGCCCGCGTACGGGATGACGCATAAAGACATCAAAATCATGAACACCACCACGGCGGAGCGCCTCTCCGCCTTCCGGGCCAGGGTGGTTGCCGCGATGGTCATCGGCGCGCCCACCTCGTTCCGCCTGATTGACAAAAAATGGGGCCGGCCCATCGTGGATTACTGCAAACACGACAATCCGCCGGCGATGATCTTCATCGAACTTGCGAACCCCAGGACGCTCAAGAGCAATCCCGACGGGTTCGTGAAGTACCTGCGCGCTTATCTCAAGTCCGCGAACCTGTGGAAGAAAGACCCCGAGAAGTTCGCCAGGGTCTATCACAAGTGGCTGATATCGAAGGGCCGCAAGGTGGACTTTTCCATCGCCAGGCGCTCCGTCGACGTGGTGCGGCCGCTGTACAAGATCACGCCTCGCATCATCAACGCGCTCAACGCGACGGCCAAGGTGCAGAAGGGCCGCGGCAAGATTCGCCGCCTGCCGGATTTCTCCGGTGGCGAGGGCATCGAGAGGGGTCCGCTCGATAAGGCGCTGGCCAGCATGAAGATGAACTAGGAATTTTCGACGCGTTTACCAGGGCTGCGGGGGTGTTTTCGGATGCCTCCGCAGCCTTTGTCGTATCGGGATGCAAGTTCTGTTTCGGGTTTTTCTGCCTTGGTCTTGATGCAATGGAATCGCTCCTGTGGCATACTCTCCCCATCCGGTTCAAGAATGTTGTTCACGCCATCTTGAGGCAAGCTGTCCATCTTTATTTTCGAGAGGAGAAACAAGATGAGAAAGTGGTTCGGATTCTTATGTCTGATCCTCGCATTGAGTCTCGTGCCTGTCGGTTTCCATGCGACGGACGCCGAGGCGGCCAAGTTCCGCATCGGCATGCACCGCCAGACGTTCGGCTCTTTCACGGCGGTCGCCATGGGGATGGGCTATTTCGATGAGGAATTCGGCAAGGGCAATTGGAGCGTAAAGGTCTTCCCGCAGGGCAAGCTCGTCATCGAGGCGTTGCTCTCGCGCAGTCTCGACGTGGGCCACGGCGCAACGCGGCCCTACGTGGACGGCGTGGCCAAGAAGGCGGGGCTCGTGATGATTTCCGCCAGTTCGTCGTGGTGTAAATCCATCTCGATATGGGTGCACCCCGATTCTCCCATCAAGACGGTGGCAGATCTCAAGGGCAAGACCATGGCCGAGAAGAAGGGCACGTCCACCCACTTCGTGCTGGACAACGGCATCCTGCCCGCATTCGGCATGAAGCCCAAGGACATCAAGATCATGAACACCACCACGGCGGAGCGCCTCTCGGCCTTCCGGGCCAAGGTGGTTCAGGCGATGGTCATCGGCGCGCCCACCTCGTTCCGTCTGACGGATAAGAAATGGGCCCGTCCCATCGTGGATTACTGCAAGTACGACAATCCGCCGGCGATGATATTCATCGAACTCGCGAACCCCAGGACGCTCAAGAGCAACCCCGGGGGCGTGGTGAAATACCTGCGCGCCTATCTCAAGTCCGCGAACCTGTGGAAGAAAGACCCCGACAAGTTCGCGAAGGTCTATCACAAGTGGCTGATATCGAAGGGCCGCAAGGTGGACTACTCCATCGCCAGGCGCTCCATCGACGTGGTGCGTCCGCTGTACAAGATCACGCCGCGCATCATCAACGCGCTCAACGCGACGGCCAAGGTACAGAAGGGCCGCGGCAAGATTCGCCGCCTGCCGAATTTCGCCGGGAATGAAGGCATCGAGAGAGGCCCGCTCGAGAAGGCGCTGGCCAGTATGAAGATGAATTAAGTTTTTTCGATTTGTTTTCCGGGGCTGCGGGGGTGTTTTCGGATGCCTCCGCAGCCCTTGTCGTATCTGGAGCGCGCGATTCGGTGGAGTATGACGGGTGAGTGAACTGAAGATCACGGGAGTAGAGGCGAAATCGCTCAAGGTTCCCCTGGCCCGCGCCATCGGAAGCGCGAACAGCACGAAGTCGGAACTCGATTATCTGGTGGTCTTTCTCCACACCCAGGGCGGCCCGACGGGCTGCGGCTTCGTGATGGGCCTGGGCGGGGAAACCTCGACGACGCTCGTTCCCTACATCGAAAAGGAGCTGGCTCCGCAGGCAATCGGGCAGGACGCCCTTGCGCCCGAGGCGCTCTGGATGCGCCTTTGGGGGCCGAACAAGCCGAGGATGCGCGGCGGGCTGGGCGTGCAGGCGCTCTCCGCCGTGGATACCGCCTGCTGGGACGCGCTCGCCAAGGCGGCGGGTTTGCCGCTGAGCCAAATCCTGGGCGGGTTCAGAAATACGGTTCCCGTATACGGGAGCGGGGGCTGGCTCACTTTCACGGACGCGGAGATGGTGGATGAGTGCATGGGCTTCATGGAGAAGGGAATCGCCGCGTACAAGCTCAAGCTGGGAACCGAGCGGGATGAGGAGCGGATTCGGACCTTGAGAGATGAGGTGGGCGAGTCGGTTGTCTTGTTCGCGGACGCCAACCAGAAGTACAGCCCGCGCGAGGCGCTCGAGGTGGCCGCCATGCTCGCCGAATACGACGTGCGCTGGTTCGAGGAGCCGGTGCTCGCCGATTCGGTGGACGATCTGGCGGACGTAGCCGGGAGAAGTCCCGTGCCCGTCGCCGCGGGCGAAAACGCATACATGCGCTGGGGATTCCGGGAGATTTGCGAGAGGAGGGCGGCAGCGTATCTCCAGCCCGACGTGGGCCGCTGCGGCGGCGTGACGGAGTTTCGCAAAGCCGCCCATCTGGCCGAAGCCTACAATCTCTCGCTGTGCGCGCATCTGCTCCAGGAGGTGTCCGTAAGCCTCCTCGCCGCGACGCCGAGCGGCTTCATGGTGGAATACGTGGAGATGCTGCCTCCAGAGACGCTTACGCGGGAATTCGCCGTATCGGGCGGCTGCATGGAGGTTCCGGACGTCCCCGGACACGGTGTGGAATTCACTGAGGAGGCCATGCGGCGGTATAGCGTTTGAGGAGGAGCGGTTTTGGCTAAAAGGATCGCATTCTTGGGACTCGGCAACATGGGCGGAGCAGTTGCCGCCAATATGAAAAAGGCGGGCTTCGATGTCGTAGGCTACGACCCGAGTCCGGCGGCGCAGGAGGCGGCGCGCGAGGCAGGCATCCGGGTTTTCGATTCTCCCGCCGAGGCGGCCCGCGAGGCGGACTACGTGTGCAGTTCGGTCCCGAAAGGAGAACACGTGCGCGAGGCTTTTCTGGGCGAGAAGGGCGCGCTGCTCACCGCGAAAGAGGGCGCGGTGTGTTTCGATTTCTCCACCATCCTGCCCGAGGAGAGCATCGCCGTCGCCGAAGAAGCCGCCAGCCGCGGCTTTTATTTTCTGGACGCCCCCATCAGCGGAAACGCCATCATCGCGCGCGATGCGAAGATCGGCTTCATGGTGGGAGGCGATGAGGAGATTCTCGAAGCCCACCGCGCAGTGCTCGATTGCGCGTGCGAGTTGCTCGATTATTTCGGCCCCAACGGATCGGGCTTGCGGATGAAGCTCATCACGAACCACCTCGTAGCATCCCAGTTATGCGCTCTGGCCGAGGGCTTCACCCTCGGGGTGAAATCGGGCCTGGACCCGGACCAGATGATGGAATATCTCTATTCGAGCACCGTGTTTCGCGTGATGAACACGCGCGGCCGGGGTTTGAGAAAAAAAGAATATGAACCCGTGAAGTTCGCACTCGCCCTCATGCACAAGGATTTGGGGCTGATCCGGGAATTCGCGCGCGCAAACGGCGCTTCCGCGCCCGTGATCGACGCGGTCGGGAAGGCGTATCAGGGCGCGATGGAGATGGGATTGGGCGATCTGGACCAGGGCGTCGTGCGCGAGTGGTTCGATCGCGAGGCGGGTTTGAGGGATTAGGTGAGATCGTCTTACCGGACGCCTTTCAGGAGGATGAACCATTGGAGCAGTTGACCGAGAACGTCTTTTTTTATGATTGCTACCCCACGGTTGGCATGGTGGTGACGGATGACGGCGTCATCGCCATCGACGGCCCCATGCGGCCCTCGGAAGCCATCGCCTGGCGTGATTTCATCGCCGAGAGGGGCCCGCTACGCTACCTCGTGAACACCGAGCACCATCAGGACCACATCGCGGCGAATTGGTTCCTGCGGCCTGAGCGGATCGTTTCGAGCGAGATCACCTATGCGGATTTCTACACCTCCATCGCCACGCCGGAAGAGGGTAAGGAACGCATGCTCAAGTACGACCCCGAGAACGAGGCGCTGCTCGAAGGCTTCGAGTTAAGACCCCCCGAG
>CAYTSP010000216.1:0-3104 GCA_964440505.1 uncultured Nitrospinaceae bacterium | reverse complement strand
GTATAGGGCGTGCGGTTCGGCAGGGGCCGTTTGCCGCTCATCGAGCTGATGTTGAGGATGCGCCCGTACCTTTTCTCTTTCATTGTGGGGATGACGTGCTTGGTCATCAGGAACGTGCCCGTGACGTTCACGTCGAAGCACTCCTCCCAATCCTCGCGTGTCACGTCTTCGCACGCCTTCGTGGGGCCTGCGACGCCGGAGTTGTTCACCAGAATGTCGATGGTGCCGAACCCGGCGAGCGTCTTCTCGACGAGGGCCTTTATCGCTGCTTCGTCCGTGAGGTCCGTAGGGACGACGAGAGAGGCGCCGTCGGGCATCTCGGCGGCGACGGCCTCCAGATTCGCGACCGAGCGCGCCGCGAGTACGACCTTGGCCCCCTCGCGCGCGAACGTGAGCGCGATGACCTTTCCGATTCCCTGCCCCGCCCCGGTGACGATGGCGACTTTATCCTTCAAACGCATTCTATGGCTTCTCCCGTTGATGCGAGTCCAGGTGGATAAACGTATTATTGCGCCGCGGGCAACTCCGCTCCCGGGAACCAGTAACCCAGCTCAAATGCAGCGGTATCGGGCGCATCGGAGCCGTGCGTGGAGTTGCGCTCGATGCTCTCGCCGAAATCCGCGCGAATCGTTCCCGGAGCGGCCTCTGCGGGGTTCGTTGCGCCCATCACGTCGCGCCAGTGCCTGATGGCGTCCTCACGCTCCAGTGCGAGGACCACCGTGCGCCCTGAGGACATGAACGTCGTGAGATCGCCGAAGAAGGGGCGCTCCCTGTGAACGGCGTAAAAACCCTCGGCCTGCGCTTTCGACATGTGGACGATCTTCATGCCCAGAACCTCAAAACCCTCCTCCTCGATGCGCGAGAGAATCCTGCCGCTCAGGCCGCGCGCGGTGGCATCGGGTTTAATCATCGCAAACGTGCGTTCCATGTGCTCTTTCCCTTTCTGTGTGTAGCGTTATGCCCTGCCCAGCGCCTTCGCCATGGTGAGGCCCATCTCGGCCGGGCTTTCGGTGACGTGAATGCCGCATTCGGACATGACCCGCATCTTCTCGGCCGCGGTGCCTTCGCCGCCTGAGATGATCGCGCCCGCGTGGCCCATCCGCCGGCCCGGAGGAGCCGTCTGGCCCGCGATGAAGCCCACGAGCGGTTTGGAGACGTTCTCCTTCGCCCAACGCGCCGCGTCCTGCTCGGCGGCGCCGCCGATCTCGCCGATCAGGATGATGGCCTCGGTCGCCGGGTCGTCCTCGAACATGCGCAAGAGGTCGATATACATCGTGCCGATGACGGGGTCGCCGCCGATGCCCACGCAGGTGGTCTGTCCCAGGCCCTGCTCGGTGAGTTGAGCGACGACTTCATAGGTGAGCGTGCCGCTTTTCGAGATGACGCCGATGGTGCCTTCCTTGTGAATGTGGCCCGGCATGATGCCCATCTTGCAGCCGCCGGGCGTGATGACGCCCGGGCAGTTGGGGCCGATGAGCACGGCGCCGCTGTCTTCCATGTGGCGCTTCACATACACCATGTCGCGCACCGGAATGCCCTCGGTAATGCACACCACGAGCGGAAGGCTTGCGTCCACTGCCTCCACGACGGCGTCCGCCGCGAATGGGGGCGGCACGAAGATGAGAGCGGCGTTCGCGCCCGTCTCGCGCACCGCTTCCGCCACCGTATTGAACACGGGCACGCCGTCCGCCTCCTGTCCGCCCTTGCCGGGCGTCACGCCGGCGACTACCGCGCCGCCGCCGCCCGCGAACTCGCGGCTGTATTTTTGACACTGCCCGGCGTGAAAGCCCCCCTCGCGCCCGGTGATGCCCTGCACGAGGATGCGCGTCTCCTTATCGACCAGAATACTCAAAACCAGACTCCCTAGCGGTTAAGGGCCGCGACCACCTTCTCGGCGGAATCGGCCATGCCTTTGCCCACGGTGAAATCGAGGCCCGAGCCTTCGAGTATCTCGCGGCCCTTCTCGACGTTCGTCCCCTCCATGCGGATGATGATGGGCACGTTCACGTTCACAGTCTTGACGGCCTCCACGACGCCCTCCGCCAGAATGTCGCAGCGCAGAATGCCGCCGAAAATGTTGATGAAAACGGCCTTCACGTCCGGATCGTCCATGAGGATACGGAAGGCGTTCTCCACCATCTCCTTGCTCGCGCCGCCGCCCACGTCGAGGAAGTTCGCGGGCGCAGCGCCTGCGAGCTTGATGATGTCCATCGTCGCCATGGCGAGGCCTGCGCCGTTCACCATGCAGGCGACAGAACCGTCGAGCTTGATGTAGTTGAGATTGAACCTGGAGGCCTCGACCTCGAGCGGGTCCTCCTCGTCCTCATCGCGCATCGCAGCCACCTCCTCGTGGCGGTAGAGCGCGTTGTCGTCGAAGTTCACCTTGGCGTCGAGCGCGAGGATACGGCCGTCCTTCGTCTGCACCAGGGGGTTGATCTCGACCAGCGAAGCATCCATCTCGTCGTAGAACCGGTAGAGGTTCGAGACGAACCTGACCCCCTCGCGAACGAGGTCGGCGGGCAAATCCAGCCCGTAAGCAACGCGACGCGCGGTCGAGGGCCAAACGGAGAGCGCAGGGTCGACGGGCACCTTCAGGAGTTTTTCGGGCGTTTTCGCGGCCACCTCCTCGATGTCCATCCCGCCTTCGGTGCTCGCCATGATGGTCGGGCGGCCCGAGGCGCGATCCAGCACGACCCCGAGATAAAGCTCGCGCTCGATGTCGCTCGCCTCCTCCACCCACACCTTCTTGACGAGGCGGCCCTCCGGCCCCGTCTGGTGCGTCACCAGCGTCATGCCGAGAATCCGGGAAGCCGCCTCTTTCGCCTCCTCAGGCGTCCCGGCCAGCTTGATCCCGCCGCCCTTGCCGCGTCCGCCCGCGTGGATCTGCGCCTTGACGACCACCGTCCCGCCCAATTCCTGGGCGATGCGCCCGGCCTCGTCCGCCGTCTCGGCGACCCCGCCCCTCGGGACGGCCACGCCGTATTTCGCAAGCAATTCCTTGCCCTGGTACTCGTGGATGTTCATCCAACCCCTCCGGAATCAATGCGATGAATATATTTCAACACTGAACTCCCTGCTCGTTTTTTTCTCACTCCCCCTTGAGG
>CAYTSP010000215.1:0-3344 GCA_964440505.1 uncultured Nitrospinaceae bacterium | reverse complement strand
CCGCCTACAACCCCCATATTTTTCATATTGCTTGTTCGCGTCCATCCGGTGTGGCATTCTCATTCCGTGGAAAAAACCTCTTGATTCATGTGGGGAAACGCTCTCTTGCGCACGATGAAAACGGACATCCTCATCCTGGGTTCGGGCGGGGCGGGCCTGCTCGCAGCACTCGCCGCGCACACGCAAAACCCCGCCCTCGACATCACCGTCGCGGTCAAGGGGCTGTTCGGGAAAAGCGGCTGCACGCGCATGGTGCAGGGCGGCTACAACGTCGCGCTGGCGGAATCAGACTCCGTGGAGAACCACTTTCTCGACACCCTGAAAGGCGGGGCGTGGATTAACGATCAGGAGCTCGCCTGGACGCTCGTGAGCCGCGCGCCCGGCTGCGTGGAGCGGCTCGAAACCGTGTGCGGGTGCTTTTTCGACCGCAACGAGGACGGCACGATCCACCAGAAAGCCTTCGCGGGCCAGAGCTTCGACCGCACGGTGCACAAGGGCGATCTCACGGGCATCGAACTCACCAACCGCGTCGCGGAGCAACTCGCAAGGCGCGAGGTGGACGTGCTGGAGGAAACCAGGGCCGTGGCGCTTCTGCCCGCCAGGCGCGAGCCCGAGCGCGTCGCGGGCACGCTTTTGCTCGACATCCAGAGCGGGGAGTTCATCGCCGTGAACGCCAAATGCACGCTCCTCGCCACGGGCGGCGGCCCCACGCTCTATAAGATCTCCGCCTGCGCGCAGGAGCTCGCCACCGACGGCATGGCAATCGCCTGGGAAGCGGGCGCCTCGTTCTGCGACATGGAGATGGTGCAGTTCCACCCGACGGGCATCCTGACGGGAGACGGCCTCCAGATAACCGGCACGCTGCTCGAAGAAGGTCTGCGCGGCGCGGGCGGACACCTCAAGAACGCGGCGGGCGAGCGCTACATGGAGCGCTACGACCCCGAGCGCATGGAGCGCGCCACGCGCGACGTCGTATCGCGCGCGGGCTACACCGAGATCATCGAGGGCCGGGGCACGGAGCGCGGCGGCGTGTTCATCGACGTGAGCCATCTGGGGAAATCCTTCGTGCGCAAGAACTTCAAGGGCATGGTCGAGCGCTGCGCCGACCTGGGCTACGACCTCGCAGGCGGCCCCGTGGAGGTCACCCCCACCGCGCACTACATGATGGGCGGCGTGAAGATAGACACCGCCTGCCGCACGAATTTATTGGGGCTTTACGCCGCGGGCGAGGACGCGGGCGGCACGCACGGCGCGAACCGACTGGGCGGAAACGGGGTGGCGAACGCCACGGTGTTCGGGGAGATTGCGGGCGAGGCGATGGCCGAAGAGGCGGCGGACTCCCCCCTGCTCCCCTATGACGCGGAGGCGCTCGGGAGAGCGGAGGAGAAGACGCTCGACGCGCTCGGCGAGGGCGAATCCCCCTACCCCATCAGGGAAGAACTCAAGGAGACCATGTGGAGCAAGGTGGGCCTGATAAGAAACGGCGCGGATATCCAGAGCGGCGTCCGGCTCCTTCACGATCTGAAGCGACGCGCGGCGGACGCCCGCGCGGAGGGCGGGCGCGCCTACAACCTCGCCTGGCAGCACGCGCTCGACGTGAGGAACCAGGTGTGCATCGCGGAACTGATCGCCTTCTCAGCCCTCGAACGCGACGAGAGCCGGGGCAGCCACTACAGGGATGATTGCCCCGAGACTCGGGATGAGGACCTCTACAACGTCTATATCAAAAAAGAGGGCGATGCGGCGGTCATCGAGCGCAAGCCCGTCGCGTTCCCCCGCCTGCATCCGAAAGCGGAGCCGGCCGCGCAGTTGGAGCCCGATCCCAATTTCATCGATTGACGACTAAACGGAGCGAGACCCGAGAATGACGAGCGTGAAAGAGCCGACGACCACAAATAAACCACCCGTCTGGAAGATCAGCGCCTGGCGCTCGATGTACCCGGGCATGTGGTCCTGGGTGCTGCAGAGGCTTTCCGCCCTTGCGCTCATCGTCCTGTTCCCGATCCACGTGATGAACCCCTACATCGACTCGGTGCGGATCACGATGCTCCTGCTCGTCGTCTGGCACGCCATGCACGGCATAAAAGTGATCCTGACCGACTTCGGCTTTCCGGACCGCCACCAGCGGAAACTCTTCTGGGTGCTGTGCGTTGTCGGCGTGGCCGGGTTTTTCTGGCTGGCCTACATGCACAAGGAATACTGGAGATTCATGTCGTGAACGAAGAGGCGCAAATCACCGAAGGAGCACAGGAAACAGGGGCGCAGGAAGAGCCCGCTCCGGAAAAAGACGCGCCAGAAAAAAAGGCGGAAAAGCGACCGAGCGTGCGCGTCAGAATCCGCCGGGGCGGCCCTGCGGGGGATCCGGATGAGCGCTTCGATGCGTTCCAGGTCGAGACCGGCCCGCGCATGACGGTCCTGGACGCCCTTGTCGCCGTCCAGAGCGCTCAGGAGCCCACGCTTTCGTTCCGCTATTCCTGCCGGGTGGGCATGTGCGGCACCTGCGCGCTCAAGGTCAACGGACGCCCCGCCTGGGCGTGCCGGACGCGCCTCGAGGGCCTGGGTGATGAAATCACGCTCGAGCCGCTCACCAATTTCCCGGTCTTGAGCGACCTCGCGGTCGACATGTCGCCTTTTTTCGAAAAGATGAAACGCGCGCGCGGCTGGCTCGAACCCACGAGCGCGGCGGAGAAGGCCCCCGCGCTCATCGCGCCGAATTCGCGCGAGCGCAAGCGCATCGAGCCGCACATCGAGTGCATCACGTGCGGAATCTGCTATGCTTCCTGCTCTATTGTAGGGCATGATAGTGATTACCTGGGGCCCGCGGCGCTGAACCGCGCCTACACGCTCGTGAACGACAGCCGGGACGCTCTGGGTCTGGAGAGGCTCATGGAGGTCTGCACCGAGGACGGCGCCTGGCGGTGCCACTCGCAATACAACTGCACGGAGAGCTGCCCCAAGGGCATCAGCCCCACGGGCGCCATCAAGGGACTCAAGCGCCGCGCCGCAGCGGGCGGCGTCAAACGATTCGCCGCATCCATCTTCCGGGGCCGCGCGCCCGGCGCATGAGAGCGGGGAGGACAACGACATGCCGACCGTCGAAACGCAAGCCATCAGCAGCGAACTGATCCGGGAAGTGGCCTTCGAGCTCAACCGCCGCGCCGCCATCGGGATACCGAAGGACGTGGGCGACTCCATCGCCGACATGGCCGAGCGCGAGACCCAGAAGCTCTCGAAGTTCGTCCTGCTCGAGATCGTCAACAACTACAAGGTCGCCGTGGACGAGCAGCGCCCCATGTGCGCCGACACGGGCCTTCCGCGCTTCTACGCGAAGATCGGCAACGACG
>CAYTSP010000214.1:0-3541 GCA_964440505.1 uncultured Nitrospinaceae bacterium | reverse complement strand
AAAACCCTTACCCGACTTTCGAGATCGTTCGCCGTAGGGACAGGTCGCGACCTGTCCCTACGGCGAACGATCTCGAAAGTCGGGTAAGGGTTTTTTCAACAATCCCCTCAAGGGAGTGAAATTCAGAGCGCTCCTTCTGTGGGGTTTTTCAGCAGCCCCAGGAAAAAAGCGGAGATTTACTTGAGTCCCGTAAAACCGGCCGCGAGCGATTCCTCGCAAGGGAAGAGAACAAGAAAAGCGCGAAGAGGGGGTAATCTCGTTCGTAATTCCATGATCCCTAAAACGCGTGCGTCTTTGCCCGGGGATTTTGACTTGGAATTCTATTTTTGCAAGAATGGCCGCAAATCGGACTTAAGCCGTATTGAACCATACAAACAGACGGATATTCATGGTTTCGGCCATGGGCGCATTGTATACGTTATGTTTTGAATTCGCATGATTTGGGAGGCTGTTTGATGGCCACGGCAACAGATGAAGTCAGAAGGGATGACGTAAAACTGCCTGACGAGTACACCAAGCAGGAAAGATTCTGGATGTGGATCAAGGACAACATCCCGAGTTTTATTGCGGTGCTCGTGATATGGGAGGGCATCGCCTGGTACGTGGCTGAACCCGCGCTGTTCCCCCGTGTATTCCCCATTTTCCACCGTTTCTACGAGGTCACTTTCCTGAGGTCCGGCGAGACCCTGTGCGTCTTGTGCGTGCACTCCTACCACACCGCCTGGCGGATCATGGTGGGGATGCTCATCGCCGGTTTCGTGGGGATAGCCATCGGCATTGCGATGGGCCGCATCGGCTGGTTCGAGAAGTTCATGATCCCCATCCTGAGCATGCTCCTGCCCATTCCGGCGCTGGCCTGGAGCCCGATTCTCGTCCTGTGGTTCGGCCTCGGCAACACGACCATGATCTTCATCACCGCGTTCGCCGCGGCGCTGCCGGCCATCTCCTCGACGTGGACGGGGGTGAAGACCATCAATCCCATCTGGATACGGGCGGCGCAGTCGATGAACGCCGAGGGGATGACCCTGTTCTGGAAGGTCATTTTCCCCGGTTCGCTGCCGTTCATCCTCTCGGGTATCCGCATCGGCCTGGCGCGCGCATGGCGCGCCGGCATCGCAGGCGAGATGGTGGCCGCGAGCGACTGGGGCCTGGGCTACGCCATCTTCGACAGCCGCGAGGACCTCGACACCGCCTTCATGCTGGTGGGAATCGCGGCCATCGCCCTGGTCGGCTTCGTGATGGAGAAGTTCATCTTCGAGAAATTCGAAAAAGTGACCGTCGTCAAGTGGGGCATGATGGAAGAGGTCGGCGGGCAGCGCCAGTAGCGGATAGAACCGACAGGCCAACAGATAAGGCCGGCTCTCCTTGGGGGCCGGCCTTTTTGTTTGTGATTCGGATGAGTAGTCGAAACTAGCGGGGTGTTGAAAAAAAGTTTCTCTCAAAGGGGTTTTGCCCCCATCGAGAGTGCTCATCGTCATTCCGGCGAAAGCCGGAATCCATTTTTACGCCTTTTGCCTTTCGTCAGGGTTCCCGCGCATCGGCGGGGGACAATTCCGAGCGAGAAGAGATTTTTCAACAGCTTCTAGTTGCCGCGCACCGCCTCGGTCGCCATGTGTTCGAGTTCGATCACCCTCGGGTCGAACGGGTCCCGGGGGCGCGGCACGTCCACTTTGATCTCTTTATGGACGACTCCCGGCTGGCCCGCGAGAACGATGATCCTGTCCGCGAGATAGACCGCTTCGCTCAGGTTGTGCGTGACGTAGAAGATGGTCTTTTTCGTTTTCTCCCACACCTCGACCGTCAGCGACTGGAGGTTCTCGCGCGTCTGCGCGTCGAGCGCGCCGAAAGGCTCGTCCATCAGCATGAACTGGGGCTCGTAGGCGTACGCACGCGCAACGGCGACGCGCTGCTTCATACCGCCGGATAGGTTGTGGGGATAGAGATGAGTGAATTTTTCGAGATGGACGAGCTCTAAATATTCCTGCGCCTTTTGCATGCGCTCTTCCTTGCCCAGGCCCTTCATCTCCAGGCCGAACTCGACGTTCCTGAGAGCGGTGCGCCACGGGAAAAGCGCGTATTCCTGAAACACGACGCCCCGGTTCATGCGGCCCGCCGCCGAAATGGGGTTGCCGTCGAGCAGAATGGAGCCCGCCGTGTGGTTCAGGAACCCCGCCAGGATGTTCAGGAGGGTAGTCTTCCCGCATCCGGACAATCCCACGACGCAAACGAATTCCCCATCCTGAATGTCGAGGTTGATGTCCTTTAAGGCGTGAACCCTTCTGTCCTTCAGGTAATATTCCATGTGCAGGTCTTTGATGCTTACTTTCACCGGCATGATGTTCGGTCCTTATGAGATATCTGATAGAACGTGATTTCGCTTTTTTGTTTTTCTCAATGAATCCGAAAAATAGCGCAGATGATCCGCCCCGTCAATTCCGCCGGGGAGCGCGACCCTCAACGGGTTGTTGCCCCCAATCGAAAGTGTTCACCGTCATTCCGGTGTCAGACCCGACCAATACGGGGTTGTTGAAAAAGTCCGATGAGTGAGCGTTTGCGTCTTTTGTAGTGACAACCCCTCCTCGGGGTTGTCCCACAGTTCGCGACCTCGGACAGGCGCTGAGGCCTTTCCGCTACGGTCGTCATACGAGGGGATGTGTAGGGGCCGCCGGTCGGGATTGGCCCACCGCTCGGCTGCGGGCTTCGCAGAACGCTTGACGCCTTCCTCCCGGGCAAGCGCCCCGAACCCTCATCCTGAGTAGGCGCGTAAGCGCCGTATCGAAGGATGGGGGCGTGAATTTCGCCCTTCGATACGCCGCTTACGCGGCTACTCAGGGTGAGGAAGGTGTGGGGACGGCGGAGCCTGCCCCGAGCGAAGTCGAGGGAGCCTGTCCTGAGCCTGTCGAAGGGCCACTACTCAGGGTGAGGCCGAGCGGCGGGCCGCGCAGGAGGAAGAGGGTGCGCCGCATCGGGATTTTTCAACGACCCCTCAACGGGGGAGTGTATTTTATCCCTCGGTTTTCGATTACATGCGCCGAATCACGCAACCAGGACTTTTTCAACAGTCTGGATGGGGCTTTCTATCGAGGGAAATCAGAAAATTACGGCGACGCCCTCGAAGTTCATGACGAGGAGGATGACGCCCATCAGGAACAAAATAGCCGTAACGATCCGGAAGAACGCCTGGTCCGTGAAGATGTTGTAAATCTTCGTGCCCACGAAAAACCCGAGCAGCACGGGCGTCGTCAGGATGAGGATGAGCCAAAGGGCCGTAGCGCCTATGTAGCCCGCCGCCGCGATGGAGGCGATGGCCGCGACCCGGAGCACCACCTGGCTCGCGCTCAGCACGAAGAGATAGCGCTCTTTGGTGATTTTCATGCCCGTGAGGTAGGAGGCGATGACGTGGGAGGGGATGTTGATGGTGCCCAGCATCAGGCCTGCGACCGCGCCCATGCCCAGCGAGCGCTTGAGGGAATCCTCGGGATCAGGCTTTTCGGGCCGGCTCCATTGCCAGACGATCTGGCAGATCAAGAAGGCGCCAAGG
>CAYTSP010000213.1:0-2677 GCA_964440505.1 uncultured Nitrospinaceae bacterium | reverse complement strand
ATCTCCCCCACGGCGCGGGAATCCGAAACGTCTGCCTCACACGCCCGAACGCCGGGTGCGTGGGGGGAGAGTTCATTCGAGAGGTTTTGAACGGCGTCTGCGTTTAGATCGCAGATGAGCAAAGACGCGCCCTCAACCGCGAAGCGCCTGGCGATGGCCTCGCCCAGGCCGCTTCCGGCCCCCGTGATGATGGCTGCCTTGTCCTTGAGCCGCATGCGGGTCTCCCGGTTAGAATTGAACGAAGCCGCCGTCCACGTTGATGGCCTGGCCGGTGATGCCGCCCGAGTCGTCGCACGCCAGCAGAAGGGCCAGCGGGGCGCATTCTTCCGAATCGATGAAGCGCTTCATCGGCACCCTGTTCCTGAGTTCTTCAGACTGCTCCTCAAAAGTCTTGCCCGTTTCATCGGCCCATTTCTGGATGCTCTCCTCAAACATGCCGGTGGAGACGAAGGTGGGGCAGATGCAGTTCGCCGTGATGCCAAACGGGGCGACTTCGGCCGAGAGCGCTTTGGTGAGGCCCAAAACGGCGTGTTTCGACGCCGCGTAGGCGCTCCTGTAGGCCAGGCCGATTTTCCCCGAAACAGACGCCACGTTGATGATCTTTCCGGATTTGCGCTCGAGCATCGAGGGCAGGACTTCGCGTATCGCCGTGAACGGCGCCTTGGCGTTGATCTGCATGGTGCGCTCCCACACCTCGTCGGGAAGCTCGTGAACGGCCTCGAAGCTCACGATGCCTGCGTTGTTCACGAGAATGTCGATGGGGCCGAGCGCGTCGACCGTCTTTCGCAGCGAATCGAGAATGTCTTCATCCTTCATGACGTCACACGGACAGACGAGCGCCTTTCGCCCCATGGCCTTTATCTCCCCGGCGAGCGCTTCCAGTTTATCCACTGAGCGGGCGACGAGGGCGAGATTCGCTCCCTCGCTGGCATAGGTGCGCGCGATGGCGCCGCCGATTCCGCCGGATGCGCCCGTGATGAATGCGACTTTGCCTTCTAGTTTCATGTTTTCTCCTTACCAGGGTAATCATTCCCCGGATTTCAAGCGGGATTGATCGAAAAAGCGCTTTTTCTCAGTAAACTTCCCGGACGATGGCCTCGAATTCCTCGTTTCCCAGTTGCCGCTTGCGCCAGCGGATCTCCGTGCGAACCCGCTCGACCACGTCTTTTTCCTTCTCCTGCGGGAGGTCGAGGCCCAGCTCACGCGCCTTGGTGCGCACCGCCCAGTTGCCCGAATAATGGCCCAGGAGATTGTGCATACTGTTTCCGAACATCCCGGGTTTCATGCACGAATAGGCCCAGAAGCCCTCCTCCGTGTCGGGCACGCAGTAGTGCACCTCGACCAGGTGCGAGAACGCCGTTTTCCCGACGAAGGGCATGGTGTCCGTCATGGGCCACTTCATGATGTCGGAGACGAGTCTCGAGAGTTCATACATTTTCTCGAGTTTAATCCCGCAGTCGATGCCGTAGTAGATCTGGATTACGGCGGCGACTTCGGCCAGGGGCGCAATGTGGGCGCGCTCGCCCAGCCCGTTCACACAGGCGTCGATGAGTTCGGCGCCGCCTTCGAGACCCGCATACAAAGCGGCGCACGCCAGGCCGATGTCGTTGTGGGTGTGGAGGCCGATTTGCGTGCCGGGCAGCAGGCGCTTCATCTCGCGAACGACGTAGGTGTAGACCGGCGTGATCGCCATGCCGTTGATGTCGTCGAGCTTGATCATGTCGGCGCCTGCGTCCACGAGTTTGCCGCATACTTCCGCCAGCCGTTCTATCGGAATGCGCGTGCAGTCCTGGATCAGGCAGCCCACTTTCTTCTCGGGGCCTGATTTCTCCCGGGCGTAGGCCACCGAACCGCAGGCGCGCTCGATGGCCTGTTCGATGGTGATGTCCGGGTCTCCGGCCATCGATTCGAACAGGCACATCTGGTTCGGCGAGAAGGAAAAGCAAAGGGTCGTATAGTCCGCGCCGTGCTCCACGTTCATGTCGACTTCCACCTTGGCGAGTTCGGGGTTGAGAACCGCGGTGGGATGCACGAGGGCTTCCACGATGACGTCCGGATGACGTTTTTTCACCTCCTCTATTTCCTTGGGGTCGTCGTGGTGCATCTGGACCATGCTCACGCCGGCGTCGACGAGCGCATCGGCGATGCGGATGACCTCATCCCGCCTCAAGGATACGCCGGGAAGCTGTCTGCCTTCCCTCAAAGTGATGTCGCAAAGCTGGAATTTCTCCGGCAGCGTCATCTGCGAGCGTATTTCTTCCGAGAAGCAATGCTGCGATATCCGCCAGTTCTCGGTGGTGGGTTCCAAATTGCTGTTCACGGGATAGCCTGGCATTACAACCTCCTTTATCGAGTATCATTGCCTGTAGCGGGATCGGAAAAAATGAGCGGTCAAATCCACCTCGTCTGTAAACATTTTCACAAGAAATGCCGATACATGTTTTATTCAGCCTCTCGGGGGTCGGGCAGAATCACCGGCTCCACGTCTTTGAGCAGTGGCAATACCTCGCGACCGAAAATCTGCGCTTCTTCCAGGTAAGGCCAGCCGTGCATGATGAAATGCGTTACGCCGGCGTCGATGTATTCACGGAACTGGTTCGCCACCATCTCCGGCGTGCCCACGAACGTGGTGGCCCCGCCTGCGCGCACCTTGTTCACGCCCATCCAGATGGTGTCG
>CAYTSP010000212.1:0-18150 GCA_964440505.1 uncultured Nitrospinaceae bacterium | reverse complement strand
ATCCCGTGCGATTCGGTGATCGTGGCCGTCGGCCAGGCCTCCGACCTTTCCTGGATCAAGGATGAGGACGGCGTCGAGACGACGCCGCGCGGGACGATCCGCGTTGATCCCGAAACCCTGGCCACGACCGCGCCCGGCGTGTACGCGGGCGGAGACGTCGCCATGGGGCCCCGGATATTCATCGAGGGTGTGGAAAACGGCCACCGGGCCGCCCGCTCCATCCACACCTATCTCTCGGGCGGCCAGGCGGGCGTCCGGACGCATCTTCAGTGGGCCTCCGTCGAACCCTTGCAGCAGGCGCTGCTCCAGGAGCCGGGAGACGGGTTTTCCCTTCCCATCGTCAACCCCGGCTACCAGAAAGTTTCTCGCCGAAACCCCGACGCGCTGCCCATCGAGCGCAGAATCGGCGTCGCCGAGGTGGAACTGGGTTATTCGCCCGTGGAAGCGGTCGGGCAGGGACTTCGGTGTCTGCGCTGCAGCGCGAATCCGATCTTCGACGGCGCCAAGTGCATCCTCTGCGGCGGCTGTGTGGACGTGTGCCCGTCGCGCTGCCTGCGGATGGTTCCCCTGGAAGCCCTTCAGGGAGGAGAGGACCTGGCGGCCCTGGTCCAGGCCCGCTTCGGGACGTCCGCCGGGGGCGCAGGAGAGAGGGGCGCGGCGATGATCATGGATCCGGACAAGTGCATCCGTTGTTCGCTCTGCGCCCAGCGCTGTCCCACGGGCGCCGTCACCATCGAGAATTTTTCTTTCCAGGAAGAATGGGTGGAGGTGGGGTGAGGTGAGCGCGAGCCTGGATGAACAAACCCCCCGGCGCCGGATGCTTCTGGGTCTCGGCTGGGTTTCCTTCCTGGTTTCCCTGCTGGGTCCGGTTCTCGCCAACGTCCGGTTCCTGTTCCCCAACGTCGTTTACGAGGGCGAGTCGGTTCTGAAACTCGACTCCCTGGAAAAATACCTCGTGGGGTCCATCACGTTTTTCGCCGACAAGAAAATCGTTTTGTTTCGCGAGAAGGACGGATTCCGGGCCTGCACCGCCGTCTGTCCCCATCTTCGGTGCGTGATCAGCCCCTTCGTCGGAGCGCCCGGCTCGTCTCCGGATATATTGAGGGCCCGGTGCCCCTGCCACGGCAGCACTTTCGACGGGCGGGGACAGGTGCTCGGGGGGCCTGCGCCGCGCGGACTCGACTTTTTCCTCGTAAAGAAATCGCCGGATGGCCGCGTCGTGGTCGATACGCGCAAAGTCGTCGCCCCCTCCGAACATTTCAAGCTCTGAGCCGTCATCATGGTCACCGAATCCCCAAAGAAATCAGGGCGCGGAAAAGCCCTGTCGTGGCTAACGGACAACCGCGTCGTCCGCTCGATCTTCCGCAGGGGCTACCCGGACAACGATCTGGATCGCGCGGCCGTCATGTTCTCGAATTTCTTCCTGCACGTCCTTCCCGCGAGAACGCACGTTCACAGCCTGAAGCCCACCTACACCTGGGGGCTCGGCATCATCTCCCTGTTCCTCTTCGTGGTTCTTCTGGGCACCGGCTCATTGCTCATGTTCTTCTACGTCCCCTCCACCGGACGTGCATACAGCGACATGAAGGACCTGCAATTCGTCGTTTCCTACGGCGTCGTCCTGCGGAATCTCCACCGCTGGGCCGCGCACGCGATGGTCGCCGTCGTCTTCCTGCACATGTGCCGGGTGTTCTATACGGCAAGCTACAAGGCGCCCCGCGAGTTCAACTGGGTCATCGGGGTGCTCCTGTGGGGCGCGACCCTGATGATGAGCTTCACGGGCTACCTCCTCCCCTGGGATCAGCTCGCCTACTGGGCCATCACCGTAGGCTCCAGCATCGCCAGCTATCCGCCGCTGGTAGGAGAACACATCCGCACGCTGATGCTCGGAGGCGATACGGTGGGTCAGAACGCGCTGATCCGGTTCTACGTCATGCACGTCATCGTCCTGCCGGGGGTCATGATGATTCTCATGGGCGTCCATTTCTGGCGGATCCGCAAGGACGGGGGCCTCTCCCGGCCGCCCACGCCACCCTCTGAGGCCGCCCGGGGCGAGGCGGCGGCTTTCTCGCCGCACAAGACGTACATGCTCGTGGAACTGGCCGAGGGCAGAACACCCATGGTGGATACGCAGGCCCCGGAAGAAGAGGTCATGAGCTGGCCGCACACGGTCTTCCGGATGCTGGTCGTCTTCGTGGGCGTCGTGGCCGTCCTCTCCGCCGTCGCCTACTTTTTCGATGCGCCTCTGGAGGAGCTGGCCAACCCGGACCATCCGCCCAATCCCGCCAAGGCGCCCTGGTACTTTCTGGGCCTTCAGGAAATCGTGAGCTATTCCGCCCTGGCGGGAGGCGTCATCGTTCCCGCCGCCGCGATCATCGGCCTCATGACCATTCCCTACGTCGACCGCACCCCCGAGGGCCAGGGAGCGTGGTTCACCTCGGGCCAGGGCCGGCGGATTACGCTCTGGTCGATCCTGGCGGTCATTCCGGTCGTACTCGTCCTGACCTGGCTGAACGAGCACTACGCGGTGCGGATACTGGTTCCGGGCGCCTCGCAGATCTGGGTCGACCTCCTGAACCCGGGGACCATACTGATCCTGCTTTTCGCCGCCGGGTCGCTCTACATCTGGCGGCGGACGGGGTCGAGCCGGATGGGGGCCCTGGCCCTCTATTCCTATTTTCTGACGTCTTATGTGATTTACACGCTCATCGGGCTTTATTTCCGCGGCGCCAACTGGGCCTGGATATGGCCGTGGCAGGCGACGGGCCTGCACTGAGGCGGATGACGAATGGCGAATTCAAATCACAACGATTCCCGGGTGCCCCTCAACTGGGTGGTCGCCTTCGCCGCCCTGAGCGTATGCGCGGCGCTCTTTTTCCTGCTGTCCGTCTGGAAGGACTACGACCGCGAATGGCGGGGCTACCAGCGGACGTTCCGTGAGATGCTCGTCGAAAGAGCCGGGAGCGAGGAGGAGCGCAAGGCCGCCCTGGCGAGCGGGGATCAGTTCGAGCAGATCATCGTGGCCGGCGGCGAGCGCGTGGACAGGTGCGTCATGTGCCACCGCGGCGTCGAGCACCCGGCGTTCAAGGACGCCGACCAGCCTTTCGCCAGGCATCCCGCCATCCCGCCGCACGCGTTCGAGCGGTTCGGCTGCACCGTGTGCCACCAAGGCCAGGGGCGGGCGACGACCGTTCAGGACGCCCACGGCGAAGTCGCCTTCTGGGAGGAGCCGCTCCTGCGGGGCGGGTTCATCCAGGCCAGCTGCGGCCCGTGCCACGCGGGTGCCCTGAAAGACGCCCCCCTCATCCAGAGGGGCAAGCTGCTCTACCTGATGAACGGCTGTCTCGCCTGCCACAAGATCAGGGGCGCCGGCGGGGTCGTCGGGCCCGACCTGACGTTTGCGGGCGAACGCCGGAAGGACCCGAAGTGGCACATCGAACACTTCAAGTTCCCGCAAAAGGTTTCGCCCGGCTCCGCCATGCCCGCCTACACCCATTTGAAGCCGGAGGATCTCGAAGCGCTCACGGTCTACATGCTGAGCCTCCGCAGGGCCCCCTCCGCCCTGGCGCTGGCCGCGCCCAGAAAAAAATAGAACGGGAGTCGCTCAGTCCCCTTGTTCGCCGTTTCGCCTTTGATGGATGTTTCATTTCCCCGGAGTTCTCTACCTTTATTCAAACAACCTATCGGTTTATCGTTTTCCTCCAAACGCGGCTGTAAGGTCCGTACGTTCAACCGTTCCACTAACATAGCGATGCCCATTTCCATAAAACGATCCTGACACCACACCATCATCACCACCTGTTGAATGCAAGTAATTCCTCCCGACACGGATATTGTAATCAAGCGTTCCATCACCCCACATCGTTCCCCCTTCGGGTGTTGGTACAACTAAATTTGCAAAAGAACGCAGATTTGTAAAATTAGCGGTTCCGTTCATAGTGGCAAGGTTTACGCCAATCGCGGCATCGCCCGTTATAGTGTGTATTTCGGGGGTTACACCAATCAAATCACCTTCCCAAGTTATTGTTCCCCTTAATCCACTTTCCGCAAGTGATGTTGGTGGTTCAGGCCCGGAAGTAAACGGAACGCTTACGCCGTTCGCATGGCGGACGCCAAAAGACACGGGGCCAAGAGAACTCGTGATATCGGTGCTTTCATCATCCCATACACCAAGACTTTGAATTGACAGTTCTTCAGGTTCGGTGGATTCTTTAAGTCTTAAATACAATGCTTGCAGTGCGGCAATATCAATGTCCGGCAATGAACCATCGGAGCGAACCCCTCCTGCGTTATGCATAATTGAACCCGCAAATTCTTCACCGACATGACCATCAAATCCTAGAACGTGTAGCATTTCATGAATGACAACAGAAACACCCAACCAATCTGGTTTTTCACCGAGAAAATCATTGGAACTTATTTCAACCGCGCCAGCTTGTCGGCCTTTCTTTTCCCATCGTTCTTGTTCCGCATCATATTTGGTGATTGTTCTTGAATGTGCCCTCGCTCCGGGATCAGACGAACCCCAAACAATAAAGATTTGTCCATCCGGGATATTCGGCAATCCTCGTTCCCAATCAAGTGCCGGGTTGGCGGGGGTATCGGGGCCAATCCGAAGGTGTTGTTCATATGGCAACGCACGATTGATAAGCGAAATCGCATACAATGATATTGCACGTTCACGTCCACTGATTCCCTCGGCAAGACGCACGACCGGGGGTGCGGCAAAACGAATCAGTCCGGGATCATGACTAAAGCTTTGACTAGATTCCGGGTATGCTGGTGCTGTCTCCCAAGGCCCACCACCAGCATGTACTCGCAAGTATTCAACAACATGATTTGCACTAGGAAGAGTGGAATTTCCCAATACAGCTACTGGTTGTGGAATTGTTGTAGAACTACCACCTCCACCACAACCGAAAAGAAGAAAAATTGTTAATGAAATTGATAGAATTTTCTTGAACACGTTTAGAACCTCCATGATGGCAATCTGATTCCCAATCATCCCGACAATCAATCGGGCCGTTTGCCACACTACTCAAGGATCAATGGTAGGTTCCTGCGTATTCCCGCAAGGATGCAGTCTTGTATTCCGCGGACGATTCAGCGAACAGGTCAATCCATAGGTTATGTGGCGAGGAATATCCTGATTGCGATACCGGAGTCTGTCAAGTGGTCGGAACAGGTCGCGCTGCGATAGAACCCCGACCGACCCTCGAGCGGGGAGTGGTTCCCGACCTTCGAAATTCCTCACCGGCGGGCAGAGGCGGGCTTATAGGGCGTCCCCGACACTTTAAGGGTTTGTGAGGCCGAAAATGAGCACCGGACAGCTAACTTTTCGAAGGATTGGTTTATGTTCCCACTACCGAACTCAGCAGTCTTGAGCCCGGGCCCGGTTTTCCTGTGGGACTGTTCAATACACCGGGAATCCGTATTTTTTTGATAAACGCCGTGTTCTTCGTGTTCACCAACTTGGAGTTCGCCGAAAGGGCTTGGCTGATTAGCAGTTGCTCAACGAAATCAGCCTCCCTCGGTGGAAGGGATTTTGATAGTTTTGTTTTCTTTTCAGATGTATGCCGTGCGACGATGATCATAACGGGAGTGCCTTTCCCAATATTGTTGATCACATCATGGTAGTGATTTTTTTTCTGGTGTTGGAAACACTCATCCTTGAACGATTTTTTTGTCTGTCCGACATACCAGGGTCTTATGCCTTTCGACGCCCGGATGGCAAAAATATAACAGCCACGGGCTTCTGAAAGACGTGGATTCGAAAAACGTGAATGCTTCTCGTCTATGTCACTCCAGAATTTATTCAAGGCTTCCCTGGAAAAATCTAATGCATATCCGTTCTTGGTTTGTTTGTACGGCACTTTGAACTCACCATAGGTTTCATAAAACATTCAACTTTCCCTCGTAATGTGTTTGAAAAATGGGTCTTTAACACTTGTTATTGTGCTCTCATACCATGCCAGTGAACCCCGAACAAGTGATGGCGCAAAGCCGTGGTGAGAAGAGCGAATTATTCCCCAAGACAAACTTGTTTATCAGTCAGGAGTTAAACCAATTTTATAAGATATTTCTAAAATTTCAGGAGGAAATTTTCTCCTTGGAAGATTTGAAATGAAAATAGCCTTTCCCCTGAAAATAAATTCTGAAGGGAGTTTCACTGTCCTTCTGTCATTTGAAGATTCCCTGATTTGCTCATCAACTTCCTCGTTATATTTTTCCTTATCCTCTTGTGTCATGCGGAAAACATCCCGAGTTCTGGTTGAATCCCATCTAACGATACACTTCTCATAATTTGAGCGCAGAAGACCATCATCATAATCATCCAAAGCGTATTTCAGCATCGAAACGGCTTTTCGGTTTTTCCAAATTGAATCGGTATCCTTAAAAACCAAAATACCTCCCTTTCGGTGCTTGAACAGAATTTGATAAATCGCAAATGGCGTGACTGCGCCCCGTATCACGAACCAGTCTTCGTTCTGAACAAGGCCTTCTTCTCTTAAAGTTTCAGTAACTGTGCGGGTTTTTCCAGTTCCAGGGCCACCATGAACAATTAGTGATTTTTTTTGTCGTTTTCGTCATGGCTTGAACCAACCGCTTCAAGAAATGGATTGGGCTATTTTGATCTGTTGTCTCTGGATGGTCCTTTTCCGGGTTTTTATTCATTCTGACTCCAAGAACAGGCTTAGATTCTATGGTGTATCCCCGGGGCTTCCTCCCCTGGGAATACGCTTATTATGGGACGAATCGAACAATGTCGGCAAAGAATCCCTTCCAGAATCCAAACAAGAACCAAAACCCTGAAACGCCACCCGAACGCCCAGCAAATGCCCACCAAATGGGTATTGTTTTCGGGAAGTCGATCCTGATGTAATCCAGAGGAGTTCTCCTGGCGAAGGAAACACGTTTCGACCCCTGTAATCGGGCCGATTGCCACATAACCTATAGACTCTTGGGTAGGTTCCCGCGTATTCCCGCAAGGAAGCGGTGTTGTATTCCGCAGGCGACCCGACAAGCAGGTCAAGCCATAGGTTATGTGGCGAGAAATATCTTGATTGTGATGTTGAAGTTTGTCAAGCGAAGCCGATTCGTTCAAACGGGGAGAGATGAGGTCTTGACCCGAACGGACAGGCCGGAGAGCGAAGCGGGCGCTCCAACACTCCCCTCACACCACGAGTTACCCCCAGATCTTGTGTACGGGCTGAATTGAAGAAGACGGCGCCGAGTCTGGTTCACCAGCTCGCCATGAGCGCCGAGAAACGATGGCGCCGGCTACGCGGCTTCCGTCATCTGGCCGACGTGATCGCCGACGTGAGGTTCATCGATGGGGTGGAGGAAAAAGAAACGGGCGGGAGGGCCGCCGGATTCAGGACGGCCATACACCAGATTTCACAGTAACTCCTTCATTTTCTATATCTCCTAATAACATCTTCCATATCATCCAACACATCATGTATAGATTTATCCAAAACAACTTCATTAGATAAATCGCCATAATGCATTTCCAGACACTCGACAAGAATCTGTTTTATCTTTCCCTTATCACAAGAATGAGGAACAACTGCTTCGGATACCATTTTTTCAAGAGACACTTCTTTGGTTGTGAACCAATCCACCAACCTATCTAAATCCCATTCGCCTCTACGAATAGCATTATAAGTCTTGGCGTCTCTATCGAGAACCAGGGTGCCTGTAGTCAGTATCTGCTCACACTCAAGCATAAGTCTGACTAAGTGGTATCCAAATTTTACATCATAGCCATATTTTTTGATTGATTCGGCTCTTTTAGGATTTTCGCTATTCGTCTTTCTCGTTATCTTGGATAGCTGTGAATTAGCATAACCCCTAAACGTATGATAAGATTTTGTGGACAAAAAAGCATGTCGATTATTTCTGACATGCTCATATATTGCCGTAGACCTTGTGATACATCTGCGCGGTAAAAACAAATTATCTATCATGTTAGGGTTGTTATCCATCGTCATGTTGAAAAACTTAACGATATTATAGATAACGACATCATATTTTCTTTTTGTCTCCTTATCTTCTACACCTTCAGCAAGAAACTGATCGAAACTCTTCTTGGAGCTATCGTTAAACCCTTGAATATATCCGCTTAGGTGCGGAAAAATATATTCTTTGGGAGGTATAACAAAGCCGACTATATCTATATCACTACTGGAAGATTTATCAGCACAGCCGTAAGCCTCAGAGCCAGTAATCCCCTCGAACATGAGATTATGTGTCAACCATCGTGGAGGTTGGATAAGGTCTCGACTCAGTAATCTATCAGTATGTGAATTGTGTCGTTTAGTACCCATTATCCCTTTCTCCCCGGATTTAATTGCAATCCAGAATTTTGCGCCTACCTTGCCATGCCTGTGACCGAGCCTTACCTTAACCCTACCTTGCCTACCCTGTCATCGTTCCAGGCTTTTCGGCCTCACGGGACTCAAAATGGAGATTCCCCACCCGTGTTTTTCTTTGTTTTTCATATACCTTAGATTCTTCTAACCAGTATTTTCAACTTTGAAAGAAGAAATGTAACCTAAGTATATAAGCTCCTTTTTTATCCAAAATCCCCGCACCATCATTAACGCCCCAAATATACCATTCAGATGACATTTCCCCTTCATTATCTTACTATATGTCTATTATTTTTGATATTATTACAAATAATTCTATTGAATATCTCTTATTATAAGGTGTATTATGCTTCCAGGATACGGAGACGACAAACTCTTCCGCATGAGGTTCATACGATGAGGATTCACCCCGAAACACTCAAAAGGCTGCGCAAGGCCCTGGGATGGAGCCAGCAGGAACTGGCCGACAAGGCGAAGATCGAAAAGAAGACCATCGGCCGCCTGGAGAGCGCAAACGGGGGCGAGGCCCGAGAATCCACCGCCCGGCTGCTCGCCACAGCTCTCAAGCTCGGAAATCCCCGTATCCTGGCCCAAGGCCCAGAAACCGAAGCGGTGCGGGACGAAGTATCCCGGATCCATTTCGATTCCGGCGGCTCAGGCCCCAGGGTCTACCTCGACAGCGAAACCGCCCTCGCCTACGACCTGGTGGAGGAGCACTACGGGGTGGACATGCACCGGCTCATCGAGGAGGCGCCCGCCCTCTTCGCACTCCTTGCGGAGGCGAGCCTCGCCGAGCGCCGCTGCCGGGTCGGGGAGGCGAAAGCGGCTTTGGAGGAGTTCAACCGCGCCCTGCCCGGGCATCTGGCGGAATCCGCCTGGGTGTATGAGGAGGAGGAGGAATCCATCGAGCGGCGCGACCTGTTCCGCCACCCCGGAGACCTCGAATGGGACGACCCCCGCTGGGAGGATTACAGGGATAACGGAAACCCCTTCGCCAACTTCCTGAAAGGATTGGCGAAGAATCTGGAGGCCGGGAACGGCGCGCTCGACCCCGCCGACGTCGGGTTCGACCCCGACTTGATCTGCCGGGGCCATCTCTTCCCCGAACGCCGCGCGCACCTGACCGGCGGCTCACCCCGCGCCGAATGGGCCCTTTCCCACGGATACGCGCGCGTGGGCCAGATTCCCAGGCGCCTGCGCGGCGAAGACGAAGAAATCACCCGCGAGCGCGCCGAGTGGCTCGAAGCGCAGATCGCAGATGATGAGTGGGCCAAGTGCGAGGAGATGATGGCGAGGGCGGAAAGACTCGGGAAAATGTTGACCGGTGAAATGGAACCCGACGATGCGGCGGACTAAATAGGGAATCGATACGAAGATGAGCGAGACGGGAAAAATCAACATCAGAGAAAAAGCGATGGAATGGGTGAATGACAGTGTGTATTCCTGGATTCGGGACGGGCTCGACCTCGAGCAGATTTGCAACAGAAGCTGGTTCTACTACGGAATCGTTGTGAAACAAGCAAACCATTCAGCCAGGAAAGGAAGAAACGATGGCGAACGATTCTGTCTTCACCCCCACAGAAAAAGCAGTGCTCTTGGCAGCATTCAACAGGATGGGCGCAATCAGCGATTCACTGGAAAGAATCGCCGGCGCTCTGGAGCGGGCGTATCCTCCCGCGCCGAAGCCCGAGAAGAAGGGCTGGTTCAAATCGTAAAGCCGCGTTTTCATTCGACCAGCCAGATATAGAAGGAGAAGAAATGAACGCCGAATGTTTGATGCAGTGGAACCGCCTCAAAAAAGAAGTTTCCGGGGATTTTCCCCTCGAAAAACTCGAAGGCGGGGTCGCCGCATACCTGCGCGAAAACCCCGATAACGGGGAGAAGAACGTGCGCGCCACCCTCCGCTCCATTCGCGAGGCCCTCGGGTGCAGGGAGCACGAAGACGAGGCCGTAAGGCACAGGGCCGGGAAACTCCTCAAGAGCTGCCGCCATTCTTTCGATGAGGTTTGCAGGAACGCAGACCATTTCAGAAAGGAATTGGCCGAGGCCCGGGAGAGGCGCGCCGATGCAGAAGCCGCTCCCAGAGTCATTCCTCTCGGAGGTGAATTCCGCCTCGAAGAAGTGCTCTCCCTCAAAAAGCTCATGGCCATCGGGAAAGCTCTCAATATCTGCGTTCGCAGGCGAGTGGACGCGCAGAATTATTTGAAGCTGGCCGAGTCCGGCGAATCCAGGCTGTGGCTGCTCCTGAAGGGTGAGGAGCCATTCGCCCTCTTGAAAATCGACGTGAATGAGAATGAGGAGGTAGTGGAACAATTTTCCGCCCACGACAACGACGACCCCGAAATCTCATTCGAACTGGCCATAAAGATTCTCCATGAACTCGGCGTCACCGCCGACGGTGAGACCGCATTCGCCCGCGTCGGTGCATACGGCAGGTTCAAGGGCGGGCGGCCCGAGGTCGAACCCGTCCGCGTCGACGAGCAGGAAATGTGGATCTGGCTGTATGAGGACGAACTCATCGTGGGGAAGGAAGAAAATGACGACGGGGAACTCTTCTGGTCCCGCTTCGAACTCAAGCAGACTGGATGTGCTCCCTACATAGACTTCAGTAATCCTGGAGAGGTCTCCGGCCGGAAGGAGTGGGAGGAGGATTCCGATAACTATCTCAGTTTGGGGATGCTCTTCGAGATCGTCCGGCGGAATCCCCACGTTCTGGAAAAACTCCGCTCCCCCGTCATCACCGAACCGGCCCTCGCCAGAATCGCCGCCTGAGGGCGCCCGCTCCCCTTCGACCCCTCACCGAAACGTCACCCCGCCATTCGACGGCGCCAGACAATCTCCACCCTTCCCCGTGCCGGATTCCCTCCCGGCCGCAGCCGGCGCCCGCCGGGATGAGGGTGGCCATCGCTCTCCACGGGAGCCGAGTGCGGAGTTGTCGAAAAACCCCTATCTGCCTCATCCTGAGTAGCGGCGGAGCCGCGTATCGAAGGATGTCCTCTCGCTCGGCGCGAGGCGTTCGACTCCACCCGCCCTTCGATACGCCGCCTTCGGCGGCTACTCAGGGTGAGGCAAGAGGCGTTAGCGGTTTGCGGGGGTCGCAGACGGGGGCCTTTTCATCGGGCATTCCCCTCGGGATGCCCGACCCCTACCCCGCCGGGATTGCTCCGGCATGTATCGTCGAGAGCCTCCCATCCCGCCACGATGAAGACGCATTTCCGCGCAATTGCCGCCGCCGGGTTTTCGCGTCGATGGGTTACCCTGGAGAGGCCGCCCGCCGGCCATTGGTTTTTCAGGCGGCGCGGAGAGCGGGAATCGGGCCGCCGCCCGGGCGAGGCGCGGATGGCGCAAAATGCAAATAATAATTTCCGTAAAATTCGATAAATATAGATATATTCACGGGGTTTTTCGGTAAATTCCCGGCAATTTATTGGCTTGGGAATGGCGCCGCGGAATCCGGGCGCAGGGGAATTCTGCCACGGCCCGGGAGCCGCGAGATAACGGCAAATGCGCGGACTTGCGGGCTAGCGCAGCGACGTCACCAGAATCACGCCCGCCACCGTAATCAGCACGCCAAAAACGATGCGCGGGGTGATTCTCTCGCGCTTCCCGAGAACCAGCGGCGCCAGCGCGAGCACGAAAAGCGGCGCCGTCGCCACCAGCGGCGAGACGCGCGAAACGTCCCCCATGCTCAGCGCGGCCATCAGCGTCAACTGGGCGGCGGCCATCGCAAGGCCCGCCAGGATGAAGCTGCCGAGAGACGCCTTGTTGAATACGAAAGGACGCCACCCGGTGCTCGCCTTCAGGAACAGCGGACCCAGGGCGCACGCCGAGACGGATTGCAGAAACCCGCCAAAAACAAGGGATTCCATCCCCCCCAGCCCCATTTTTCTGAACGTATGGGCCAGCCCGAAAAAAGCGGCCGAGGTGAGTGGCAACAACAGGGCGCGGCCTCTGGCGAGCGGGTTTCCTCCGCTCGACATGAAGTAAACGCCGCCCGCGACGACGAGAATCCCCAACCAAACGACGCCAGGCGGGCGTTCTCCCAGCACCAGAAAAGCCCAGAACGCCCCGAAAATGGGGTGGATGTTGGCAATGGGGCTCGTGGAGGCGACGCCGATTCTCTGGATCGAGCGAAACAGGAACAACAACGACAAAGCGGGCGAGGAAATCCCCGCCGCCAGAAAGGCGAGCCAATAAACCGAAACCGATATTTTCGAGAAATCCACCGCCACCAGACAAATGGAGAAGAAAACAACCTGCATGATGAGAACGACCAGGCTTGCCGTGTGGGGCGTACTGCTGTCCAGCCCTCTTCTTGTCATGGTGCTCGAGAGGGCGAAGAAGACAGCCGGGCTCAGGGCGACCAGTTCGAACGGCATTCACACTCCGACCCGGCCGGCCTCCGTCGGCACATCCGGCATGGGGAAGCTAAGGAAACTCGATTAAATGACCCCGGGATTCACGATGTTTACGGGTCTTTCACCGGCCAGGGCCAGACGCATGTTCTCCGCCGTGCGCTCCATGGCCGCGACCTGCGTCTCCGGCGTCCGGGAAGCGTGGTGCGGACTGATGAGCACGTTCTCGAGTTCCCACAAACCATGATCCTTGGGCAAGGGTTCGGGATCGGTGACGTCGAGCCCCGCACCGGCGAGATGACCACCGCGCATCACTTCCAGAAGATCGTCACTCACCACGGCGGGACCTCTGGAGACGTTGATGAGGATGGCGTCCGGCTTCATTTTCAACAGGTTTTCCTTGTTCATGATGCCCCGCATCTCGGGCGCCAGCGGCATGCACAGGATCAGGAAATCAGCGCGAGGCAAGAGCGCACCGAAGGACATGAACTCGAGCGTCGCTTCGGGCACGTAGGAGGGGTCCTCCGTCCGCGTGTTGATGAGCAGTTCCATGCCGAAACCATGGCCGATGCGCGCCGCTCTCCTGCCGATATCCCCAAGACCCACGATCCCGAGCGATTTACCGCCCAACTGCACCGCCGGTACATGCTCCCAGGTTTCCTGCTGCTCCTTCATCCAGGCGTGGCGCGCGACGTAGAGCGCCATGAAAAAGGCATGCTCCGCCACGGAGCGCCCCCGGACGCCCTCGACGTTGCACACCATGACGCCGCGCTCATTCGCCGCATCGACGTCGATGTTGTCCACGCCCGCGCCCGGCTTGGCCACTACCTTGAGATTCGGCGCCATGTCCATCATCCCGGGCGATACGGGCCTAAAAACAGTGAGAATGCCCTCCGCGTCCGGCAACAGCGGTTCTATCGCCTCCGGGGTGTATTCAGCCGGAGAGATGATCTCGTGCTCCGCGCCCAGCCAATCGGAAGCCACGTTCCACGCGGCCGTCGAATAGAGCGGATCGACCAACACTACTTTCGCCATGATATAAGTCCTCTTATGAAAAATCGCCCGCACGCCTTCCCGGAGGGGAACTGCTTACCCCGAACGAAGCAGCCAATGGGCTAAAGATGATTCACTGGTTTGAGGCGGAATTCCGAGCCCGGACTTCCCGCGCGGGGGACGTCCGCCATTGTTATCACTTCTACCCGATAATCTTGAGTTCAGGCACCGAAATGGGCCCTGATGCGTTGGCGATGGCCACCTGCTCGGCCACTTTTCTGGCCGCCTCGCGAAACGCCCTGGCCGTTGGATGATCGGGCTCTCCCGCTACGACGGGCATGCCGAAGTCTCCGCCCAGCCTCACTTTGATGTCGAGAGGAATGGCGCCCAGGAACGGAACTTCATAGCGCTGGGAGGCTTTCTCCCCGCCGCCCGTATCGAAGATGTTCTCGCGATGCCCGCATTCGGGACACAGGTAATAACTCATGTTTTCGATGATCCCGAGGATGGGCACGTCGGTTTTCCGGAACATCTGCAGGCCCTTGCGCGCATCGAGCAAAGCGATGTCCTGAGGGGTACTGACGATGACGGCGCCCGCCAGGGAGACCTGCTGCACGATGGTCAGTTGCGCGTCGCCTGTGCCGGGAGGCAAGTCCAGAACCAGGTAGTCGAGTTCCCCCCAAATCGTCTCGCTCAAAAACTGCACGAGCGCCCGCATGACCATGGGGCCGCGCCAGATGACGGGGCTGTCCTCATCGACCAGAAACCCCATCGACATGACCTTCAGCCCATGAGCCTCCAATGGCCTTATCTTGTTCCCCTCCTCGGCGATGGGACGCGCTGCGGGAATTCCGAGCATCAGGGGCTGGCTCGGTCCGTAAATATCGGCGTCGAGCACGCCCACCTTCGCGCCTTCCCTGCTCAGAGCGAGCGCAACGTTCACCGCCACGGTGGACTTGCCGACCCCGCCCTTCCCGCTCGCTATCGCTATGATGTTCTTCACACCCGCGACGTCCATTTTGCCGGCCATCGAGGGACGCGCGGTGACGTGGCTCGTCACCCGGACGTTCACCGAATTCACGTTCTCCAAAGAACCGACGGCCAGCTTGCATTCCTGCTCGAATTCTTCCTTGCGCGGATGCGCAGGCGTCGTCAACTGCAGTGTGAAGGCGACCGCATCTCCACAAATCTGCACATCCTTGATCATGTTGAGGCTCACGAGATCTTTTCCGACCTCGGGGTCTCTGACCTTCTTCAGGGCCTCGATAATCTGGGCTTCGGTAGCTTCTGCCATTGAAGGAATCCTCTAATCCAAAATGGGACATGCGCTGAAAAATCGCTTGCCAACAAGCGGATTTCTCACATCAATCAGTTTTCATCTTATCCCCCGGATTTTTTTGAGTGTCAAACGTGAAAGCGGAACCAAAATTTTACGGATCGCGCAAAACCGGGAAAAACGCCTTTCTCGGTTGACGCATCGACTCCATCTCATTATTTTTAGGCCGTCTCGTTTTGTTGATTCAGGACATATCCGAGCGATTCACACGACCATGACAGGTTAAAAATAGCAAAAACAAGGAGAATCAACCCTTTGGATATCATCGTCTGCATCAAGCAAGTACAAGACCCCGACATCCCTCCCCGCGATTTCAAGGTGGATGAGGAGAAGATGGATGTCGTTCCGCCCGCGAACGTATCGCCCGTCATCAACGGCTTTTGCGAAAACGCCGTCGAGGCGGCCATCAACCTCAAGGAGGAACACGGCGGAAAAGTCACCGTCATGACGATGGGCGACGAGAAAGCCAGAGACGGCCTCAAAAAATGTCTGGCCATGGGGTGTGATGAAGCCGTTTTGCTTCAGGACGAGGCCTTCGAGGGTTCCGACGCCTTCGCAACGGCGCGGATTCTGGCGAGCGCCATTCAAAAACTGGAAGGTTTCGACATCATCCTCTGCGGCCGGCTGAGCAGTGACTGGAGCTATGGCACCACCGCCCTCGCCCTCGCCGAAGCGCTCGACCTCCCGAGCGTGAGCCAGCTACAAAAAGTGGAGAAAACCGACTCGGGGATCCGGTGCGAACGCGCTTTGGAAGACGGCGTGGAGGTCGTGGAAGTTTCAGCCCCGTGCCTGCTCACCGCCAGCAACGAGATCAACACGCCTCGACTACCCTCGGTTAAAGGCATTCTGATGGCGTCGCGCAAGCAGATTCCCGTCTGGGGCGTGGCGGACGTCGGAATAGACCCCGCTTCGGTTGGAAAAGAGGCGGCTACTTTCGAAGTCACAAAATTTTACAAACCCGTATTTGACGGAAATTGTGAATTCATCGAAGGCGAATCACTGGAAGAAGCAGCCGGCGCCCTGGCGCTTCGCCTTCGTGAAGATAAAATCATCTAAGGGAGAATGAACAACATCATGTCGAACAACATCCTCATCCTGGCCGAGCGCGCGGGAGACAAACTCGCGCTCGTGAGCAGTGAGCTTTGTGGTATCGGACGAAAACTCGCCGACGAAAAAGGGGGTTCTCTGGTGGCCCTACTCCTCGGCGGTGCCGGCACCCATGAGTTGGCGAAAGGAATCATCGCCCTTGGAGCCGACAAGGTGCTGGCGGCCGAGTCGGATATTCTGGATGGATATACCAATGCGGCATATCTGAAAGTCATCGACGCCGTCCTCGGAGAAGAGAGCCCGAATATCTTGCTGGTCGCCAATACCTCCATGGGGCGGGACGTCGCCCCAAGGCTCGCTTTCCGGCATGGCGCCAGTTACGCACACGACTGCACGGACCTGTCGATTGAGGACGGAAAACTCGCCGCCATCCGTCCGGTGCACGGGGGCAGCGCCATCAGCCACATCCGCTCGAAAACGGATTCGCTCTCCATCGCGTCGACACGCGCCAAAGCGCTGCCGCTGGCAGATATCGAAGAGGGTCGCGAAGGTGAGTTCATGGAAATCGGTGTTTCCGTGGATGCCGACGAGATTCGCATGCATTTCGTGGAGGCGAAAAAAGTGGAAGCAGAAGGCGTCCGCCTGGAAGATGCGGAAATCGTCGTGAGCGGCGGCCGCGGCCTGGGGGGACCCGAGAATTTCGAATACCTCCAGGAACTCGCCAAAGTTCTCAAGGCAGCCGTGGGCGCGAGCCGCGCCGCCGTCGACGCCGGCTGGGTGCCGACGCCCATGCAGGTGGGCCAGACGGGCAAGATCGTGAGCCCGAACCTCTATATCGCCGTCGGCATCTCGGGCGCCATGCAGCACATGGTCGGCGCAGGACCGAGCAAAAACATCGTGGCCATCAACACGGACGCCGAAGCGCCCATCTTCCAGCGCGCGCGCTACGGCATCGTGGGAGACTACAAAAAAGTCATTCCCGCCCTGACGGAGAAGTGCAAGGAGTTAATGGATTCCTAGCCCTCAGGCGAGCGGCTGATAGGCCCAGACGACGCGACCCACGATTCGATCAGCAGGCTCCTCCCCGTCCAAATCAATATGGGAGACCACCTCATCTCGATTCTCCGGCACCAGCCATAGACGCGGCGGCGTCCACTGCAGCCGCTTGAGCGTACACCCTCCGGATTCATCCCGAACGGCGTAAATACCCTCTGAAACGATCACCTTGTCACGGCGATCGATGACGACCACGGCGCCCGGCTGTATCAAGGGAATCATGCTGCGGCCCATCTCCCGGTCAACCCGAACCGAGACCAAATCTCCACGCCCTGCAATTTGAGAGACGTGGATGAGCGCATATTCTTCGATTTGCTCATCCACGATTCTGGCGCTGCCCGCCGCGATGGAGCCCGACACCAAAGGCACGGCGCGAAACTCCGCATCGCTCACCTTGCCCGGCGCCAGCAAGTTGTCGCTCATGCTCAAGGTGACGTCCAAAGGCCCGACACCCGGAATCTCCGGCGCGCCGGTTCGGCCCAGCAGCCAATCGCCGGACACTTCGAGCACTTTTGCGATTTCAAAGAGTTTGCTCGCGCTCGGTTCGTTCTGGCCCTGTTCATAGCGTGTGAGATTCGCCCATGTGACCCCTGCGGCGCGCGCCAGTTGATTGCGGTTCCATCCCTTGCGCTCACGCGCGTGCGCGATACGTCTTCCCAGTTCGAACGCGTACTCGGAGCGGGGTTGGCGAGACTCGGGCATAGGCTCTGCGGAGGGCTAAGTAATCCCCTCCCCGGGGCGGATGTCGCAGATAGACATCTAGCCTATCACATTTTGGCCATTCATCGAAAAGACGGGGTCCTTGCCATCAGGCGACAAGGACCCCGGAGCACGAACTAATCGTCAAGAACCGCTACAGCGCGGACGGGGCTTCCCGTCCCCTCCCGGAATTTCAGGGGCAGGCTGATAAACTGGAACTCTCCCTTGCCCAGCAACGCTTCCAGGTTGCACAGGCTTTCGAGGTGGGTAATCCCCCTCTCCCAGCAGG
>CAYTSP010000211.1:0-5766 GCA_964440505.1 uncultured Nitrospinaceae bacterium | reverse complement strand
GCGGTGGAAAAGGTCATGAAGCCCTGGCGGTAGGACATCTGGCCGCTGCCGCCGCAGGATGGGCACTCGCGAATCGCATCGGGCGACTCGGCCCCGCTTCCGCCGCAATAGACGCATTCCGTGGGCCGCTCGAATTCGATTTCGCGCTCGATGCCCGCAGCCGCCTCCTCGAACGTCATCTCCAGTTCATAGGCGAGGTCCCGGCCCTGGCGCGGCCCGTCGCGGCGAGCGCGAGAGCCTGCGAACACGCCGCCGAACAGATCCCCGAAAATATCCCCGAACGAGGAGAAGATATCGTCGAAACTCGAAAAACCCTGATGCCCCATTCCCCGAAGCCCGTCGTGGCCGAAGCGGTCATACGCGCTCCTCTTCTCGGGCTCGCTCAACACCTGATAGGCTTCCGAGGCTTCCTTGAACAACTCCTCGGCCTCCGCATCGCCGGGGTTGCGATCCGGATGATGCTTCATCGCCAGGGTGCGATACGCCTTTTTGATATCGGCGTCGCTCGCATCACGGCCTACGCCCAGCACTTCGTAGTAATCACGCTTGCTCATGCTTTCCCTTTTCCCGAAAACCGAAAACACGCGACGATACTATGAGCACGCATCCGGTTCAAGAGCGCGAGTCCGGCTGCCTGCCTGCGTACTTGCCCACGGAGACGCGCGCAGGCCTCAAAACCGCGTCGCCCAGCTTGTAGCCGCAAGCCAGTTCCTCCACCACCAGGCCGTCCTGCGCCTCGTCGTCCACCTCGACCATGCGCACCGCCTCGTGTTCCTCTGGATTGAAGGCGACGCCCATCGCCGAAAGAGGCTCCACCCCCAGATTCGAGAGCTCCTGAAAGAACCGGCCCTGAATCATCCGGACCCCCTGCACCAGGGTTTCCAGCGCGCCGTCTTTTTCCCCCTGAGAGGTTCCGCTATCGACGGCCGCCGTGGCGCGCGCCAGATCATCGGCGATGCTCAAAAATCCCGAAACCGCCTGTTTTTTCACCTCCTGGGTCCTGCGCTCCATCTCGCGCTCCTGGCGCGCCCTGAAGTCGGCCGTATCCTTGTCGATCTTTTCGACATATTCCTTGAACTTCTCCTCGGCGGCGGCGACCTTCGCCTGGAGCTGTTCCACGTAGGCGGGCACGCGCGGGGCTTCTTCGGCCTCATCGGCGCTCTCCTCGCTCACCTCGCCGTCTTCGCGGACGCGCCGCCTGTCCACGACGCGCGGCTTCTCCTTGGCTTCTTCCTCCGCATCCCCGGCCTCCACCGGCTCCGCAGCTTCGGATTCTGCCTTCACGCCATCGCCGTTACCCGTTTCGAGTTTCACATCCTTCGCTTTCATGAAACGACTTCCTCCCGGATCCTAGTATCTCATTTCCATCAGCCGCCGAATCCTCTCCTCCATCGGCGGGTGCGTGCTGAACAGATTCGCCAGTCCACCGCCCGAGAGCGGATTGACGATATACATGTGGGCCGTCGCCTCGCTCGCGCAGTGGAGCTCCTCGCGGTGGGCGGCCTCATCCAGTCGATGCAGGGCGTTCGCAAGGCCTACCGGCGTGCCCGCGATCTGCGCGCCCGTGGCGTCGGCGAGATACTCGCGCGACCGGCTCACCGCCATCTGAAGCAGCGTCGCCGCAATGGGCGCCACGATGGCGGCGACGATGATGCCCAGCAGGCCGCCGCCACCGCCCTCCTCGTCGTCGTCCCTGCCGTAGGCGCCGAAAAACGCGGCGAACTGCGCCATCTGCGCGAGATACATGATGGCGCCCGCCAGGGAGGCGGCGATGGTGCTCAGAAGAATGTCGCGGTTCTTGATGTGGGCGAGTTCGTGCGCGGCGACGCCTTCGAGTTCCTCGCGGTCGAGGTCGTGCAAAATCCCCTCGGTGAAGGCGACGGCGGCGTTCTCGGGGTTTCTGCCCGTGGCGAATGCGTTCGGCGCATCCTCGGGAATGACGTAGACGCGCGGCATGGGCAGGTTCGCCCGCCTTGCCAGGTCCGCCACCATGCCGTAGAGCTCCGGCGCATGTTCGGGAAGCACCTCGCTCGCACCCGTGCTGGCGAGAACGATTTTGTCCGAATACCAGTAGCTGTACCCGTTGATGCCCACCGCGAGCACCAGGGCGATGACCAGCCCGGTCGTGCCGCCGAGCAGATTGCCGATAAGCAGAATCAACCCCGTCAACAAACCGAGCAGCAAAAAGGACTTGATGGAATTCGTGCTCACAACCGCCTCCTCCTGACATGCACGAGTTTGGCGGCAACCGAAGGTATCATGGCCTGCATCTCGGGCGTCGCGTTGCTCATCTGCTCGCGCAAATCCTCGAATGCCCGGCTCTCGATCAATTCCTCGAGTTCGCCCAGACGCTCGAGCGCGCGCATCAGCTTCTGGCGAAGCTCGATGATGACCTGCACGCCCGCCAGGTTCACGCCCATGTCCCTCGTGAGCGCCATGATGATTTCGAGTTGATCGATATCTTCTTCTGAGTAATAGCGCGTCCCGCCCTCGCTGCGGCCAGGCTCGATGAGACCCTGACGCTCATACATCCTGAGCGTCTGCTGGTGAATCTCGAACATCTCGGCCACCGCGCTGATGGTGTAGCGCCCGTTTCTCACGCCTCTACGAGCCATTGTCCTCTCCAGAGCCTCTCGTCATCCGTCATCTGCTCCCGCCCAAATCCGCATCCACCCATCACTACATGCTCACGCCCGTCATGTTCGCCCGCGGCGACGTGGGGTTGCGCCGTTCGAGTTCGCGGACGATCTCCCTGCTCTCCTCATCCATCTTCTCCGGCAACAGGACCTGGACCCTGACGAACAAATCACCCTTGCCGGAGGCCTTGAGCTTGGGCGCCCCCTTTCCCGGAAGCCTGAAAACCTGGCCGTTCTGCGTCGAGGGGGGAATCGTCATCTTCGTCACCCCCTCGAAGGTGTTGATCTCCACGCGCGCGCCCAGCAGCGCCTCGCCGAGACTGACGGGGAGGTCGAGATACAGATTGTCCCCCTTCCGCTCGAAGAAAGGGTGTTCGCGCACCTTTGTGACGATGAAGAGGTCCCCCTGCGGCCCGCCGTTCAGGGAGACTTCTCCCTTGCCCGCCAGGCGGATGCGCGAGCCGTTCGAGACGCCGGGCGGTATTTTCACCTGAATGCGCTCCGTCGTGTGCTGGATTTTTCCGTTTTCGTTCGTTGTCTTGGGCACGGTGATGGTGGTGTTGAGCCCCTTCAGGGAATCGTCGAAACCAATCTCCATCGAGTAGTTCACGTCCTGACCCCGCCGGGGGGCCTGGGGCTGCGCGTGGAAACCCCCGCGCGCAGCACCACCGCGCGCGCCGCCGAAAATTCCGCCGAAAATATCGCCCAGGCCGAATTCGCGCAGAATGTCTTCCATGCCGGGGGGCGCGCCCTCGCCCCAGGGGCTGCCCCCGCCGAAGGCGGCATGCCCCATCGCGTCATACTTTCTGCGCTTCTCCGCGTCCGAGAGGACGGCGTAGGCCTCGCTGATCTCCTTGAAGCGCTCCTCCGCTTTCGCATCCCCCGGGTTGACGTCGGGGTGATACTGGCGCGCCAGCTTCTTGAAAACGCGCTTCAGTTCCGCTTCCGGGGCGCTCCGGTCGATTCCCAGCACCTCGTAATAATCACGCTTGGCCATACCATCCTCATCCGGGCAGGACGCTCAGGGCTTGTCCTTGTCCACTTCCTCGAATTCCGCATCCACGACGTCGCCCGCGGGCGCGCCGTTCTCCCCGCCGCCGGACTCGGGAGCCTCGGCAGCGGCGCCGCCGGCCTGACTCGCCTGTTCGTACATCGCCTGCGCAAGCTTGTGCGAGGCTGCTTCCAGTTTTTCCTGGGCTTCCTTGATCTCCTCCACCGTCGCGTCCTCTTTCTCCAGAACCGCCCGGAGCGCGGCGATGGCGTCTTCTATCTCTTTCCTGTCCTCGGCCGAAACCTTCTCCTCGTTCTCCTTGAGCATCTTCTCCGTGCTGTACGCCATGCTGTCGGCCATGTTTCTCGCCTCGACGGCCTCGCGCCGCTTCTTGTCCTCCTCGGCGTGTTCATCCGCCTCGGACACCATGTTGTTGATCTCCTCCTCGGAGAGGCCGCCGGAACTCGTGATGGTGATCGCCTGCTCCTTGCTGGTGCCCAGGTCCTTGGCGGAGACGTTCACGATGCCGTTGGCGTCGATGTCGAACGTCACCTCGATCTGGGGAACGCCGCGCGGCGCCGCGGGGATGCCGACGAGATGGAACTTGCCCAGCGAGCGGTTGCCCGAGGCCATCTCGCGCTCGCCCTGGAGAACGTGCACCTCGACGGATGGCTGGTTGTCCGCCGCGGTGGAGAAGGTCTCGCTCTTCTTGACGGGTATCGTCGTGTTGCGCTCGATGAGCTTGGTGGACACGCCGCCCAGCGTCTCGATGCCTAAGGAAAGCGGGGTGACGTCCAGCAACAGAACGTCCTTGACGTCTCCGGCGAGCACGCCGCCCTGCACGCCCGCGCCGACCGCCACGACCTCGTCGGGATTCACGCCCTTGTGGGGCTCTTTTCCGAAAAATTTCTCCACCGTCTCCTGCACCAGCGGCATCCGCGTCGAACCGCCCACCAGCACCACTTCGTCGATGTCCCCGGGCTGGACCTTGGCGTCATCCAGCGCGCGCCGGCAGGGAGCCAGCGTCTTCTCCACCAGATCGCCGGTCAACTGCTCGAGCTTCGCGCGCGTGAGCTTCAGGTTCAGGTGCTTGGGACCCGAGGCGTCCGCCGTGATGAAGGGCAGGTTGATCGTCGTCTCCATCGAACTCGACAGTTCGATCTTCGCCTTTTCGGATTCCTCGCGCAGGCGCTGAAGCGCCATCGGGTCGCCCGAGATGTCGATGCCCTGATCCTTCTTGAACTCCTCGGCCATCCACTCGATGATCCGGTGGTCGATGTTGTCGCCGCCCAGGTGCGTATCGCCGTTCGTGGCCTTCACCTCGACCACGTTGTCCCCCACCTCGAGGATGGAGATGTCGAACGTGCCGCCGCCGAAGTCATAGACCGCGATGGTCTGGTCCGCCTTCTTGTCGAGTCCGTAGGCGAGGGCGGCGGCCGTGGGTTCGTTGATGATGCGCTGGACGTTCAGGCCGGCGATTTTCCCGGCGTCCTTCGTCGCCTGCCGCTGGCTGTCGTTGAAATACGCGGGCACCGTGACGACCGCCTCGCTCACCTGCTCGCCCAAGTAGTCCTCCGCGGCCTGTTTGAGCTTTTGCAGCACGCTCGCCGATATCTCGGGCGGGGCGTGCTCCTTGCCGTCGATCTTGATGCGCGCGTCGCCGCCGTCCGACTTCACGACCTCATACGGCACGATTTTGACTTCTTCGGGCACTTCGGCGAAACGCCTGCCCATGAAGCGTTTTGCGGAATAGATGGTCCTGGTCGGGTTGGTCACGGCCTGGCGCTTGGCCACGAGACCGACGAGCTTCTCCCCGTTGTCGGTGAACGCCACGACGCTGGGCGTCGTGCGGTTGCCCTCCTGGTTGGCGATGACCGTAGGCTGCCCACCCTCCATGACCGATACGACCGAGTTGGTGGTGCCCAAATCGATTCCGATTACCTTCGACATCAATCTTTCTCCTTATCGGGATATACAATCAACATTTCACTGCTAAATTCCAAAGTCTGTGCGCTTCCAAGGACGCGGTATGGAAAAGGAATTACATACTTGGGTTGACGACTTCTCTTTGCCGGTCAATTCGTAATTCCCTCGTCAGAACCAACCCCCCCTACCCCCCCTTGTCAGGGGGGTATAAAA
>CAYTSP010000210.1:0-2547 GCA_964440505.1 uncultured Nitrospinaceae bacterium | reverse complement strand
CGTCAGGACAGGCACGGAGGCCTGTCCCTACGATCGCCGTTCGAGGGGGTGTGTAAGGGTCGTTGGTCGGGATTGGCTCACCTCGTGGCATCGGGCTTTTTCAACACCCCCGCGTATGCGGGCTTTCGAACGCGAGACCGGAGAGGAGAGTCAGACCAGCAGCAGCCGTATCGACCCGCCGAGCGCGATGCTCAGCACGCACAGGTTGAACGTCCGCCCGCTGAGCCTCTCCTGCACCCATGCGCCGGCCTTGATGCCCAGCCACAGGGCGGGCAGGCCGACCACGCTCGCCCAGACGGTATCCATCGTCACCACGGAGACCTGCCAGAAGGCGACCACCTTGATGGGGTTCATCACCGCGTAGAGGACCCATATCGTGCTCACCAGGGTGAGTTTCTCCAGTCTCTGGCTGATGAGGACGGGGGTGAGGAAGATCGCCCCGCTGTTGGCGAGTGCGGAGCAAAGCCCGCTCATGACGCCGAAGCCCCCGCCCTGCCACGCGGGCAGGGGAGGGATTTCGAAGGGTCTGCCCCTGATTTCCACGAGCGCCTGGTAGGAGGCGAGCGAGAAGCAGATGGCGCCGATCAGGATTTTCAGGCCCGCTCCAGGCAGCCAGGTGAGGAGCCAGACGCCGCCGGCCAGCCCGACGACGATGCCGGGCGCCAGGAGGAGCACGTAGCGCAGGTTCCACTTTCCCCAGAAATCGGGCGCCGAGCCCAGGCCCGACCAGCAGCTGAACAGCGCGATGAGGCCCAGCGAAAAGGTGGGCGAGAACGCGAAGATGAGGAACGGGGTGATCACCAGGCCCACGCCCGCCCCGAACGTGCGCACCAGGAAACCGTTGCAAAACGCCGCCGCGAGAACGAAGCCCCACTCGACCAGGGAGAAATCCGGCATCAGCTATCCCGTCTCCAGCAGAAGGCGCAGGGCGGTGATGAGGGACAGGAGCAGGAGGATGAAGGTGAATCCTTTCTGGGGAATCCGGCGGAGCGTCTGCCTGCCGCACCAGCTTCCGGCCCACGCCAGCGGAAAGGCGAGCGCGCCCGCCACGAGCATCGGCGTCTGCACGACGCCCCCGTACCACAGCGTGGCGACCTTGAACGGATTCACGCAGAACCATACGACGATGATGCTCGCCACTATGGCCGTTTTCGACATGCCCTGGCTGACGAAGAACAGGCTCAACACGAGGCCGCCCGAGTGGAACATGGCGCTGATGATCCCGCCGCCGATTCCAATTCCCACGCCCGCCTGGGGAGAGACGGGCGGCGGCTTGATCTCTCCCTGGAATTGACGCCAGATGAACAGCCCGGCGAAGAAGACGCAGGTCAGCCCGATGCCCTTTCTCAGCCAGTAGTCGGGCAGGTTCACCAGCGCATAGACGCCCAGGAGGATGCCGATGTAGAAGCCGGGCACCAGGTAGCGGAGATACCGGCTCTCCCACTGCTTCCAGAACATGGGGATGGCGAAGAAGTCCGTCACCCACATGATGACGGCCACGATGCCGATGATGAACCGCGTGGGCCAGAACATGATCATGATCGGAACGAGAAAGATGCCGATCCCGGAGCTGAAAGTGGTTTTCAGAAAGCCGACGAAAAAGGCGGTGATCCCGAACGCCAGCAGCTCATGAGTCGAGTAGTCCAAAGTATCCCCTGCAAGGCTTTGACGAAACGAAGAGCCAGCTTAGCGATTCGAGGGGCCTCGAACAAGCGCCGGGCGGGGTTGGTAGCCCGAGGCGGTGCGGTATTGTTCGTCATTCCGGTGTCGGGGCCGACCGGGGAGGGAGGTGACTTCACTCCCCCCTTGAGGATCGAGCACCCTCCACAGGGGAGAACTCCAAATCACTCCCCCCTTGAGGGGGAGTCACAGAGGCCGAGCGGTTTGTGCGAAGGCCGATGTGGTGGGGGGAGCTTCTATTTTGTGGCAACTCATATTTTTGAATCATTCCCCCCACTGGCGCGGCTTCGGACTCTGTCCTCGCCTTGCCGACTCCCCCTCAAGGGGGGAGTGGTTGTTGGTCGCTCTGCAAGGGGGGCCGCATCGAGGGACGCCGCAGTAGGGACAGGTTGCGACCTGTCCTTGCCACAGAACCAACCCCCCTTAACAGGGGGGTAAGAAAAAGCAAAGCCCCCTCTGCCCGGCGGGGGTGCACCGCCTTTTTGTACCCCCCTGTTAAGGGGGGGTAGGGGGGGTTGGTTTTATAGGCGGGGAATGACGAGCAAGACCAACACCCTCCGCAGGGACAGGTCGCGACCTGTGGGGCAACCCCTCCTCGGGGCTGCCACTACAAATGAGAACCACGTAATCCATAACAAAGACGGCTGCCACGCCCCCCGTTCGAAAAATCACCGCCGCTGTAATAGACTACGATATCGCGCGGAACCGCCCTCCCGAAAAACCAGAGAGAGGCACCCATGACAGCGACTCTCGAGCGCTTCTTCGGACTGGCGCAGCGCGGCACCGACGTACGGACGGAGGTGACGGCGGGCGCGACGACGTTCCTGACGATGGCCTACATCGCCTTCGTCAACCCGCAGATCCTCT
>CAYTSP010000209.1:0-4218 GCA_964440505.1 uncultured Nitrospinaceae bacterium | reverse complement strand
GTGGCCCACCATCCTCCTGGGGGTACTCTCTTCGATCTACACGGGCTTTTTCTTCGCCCAGGCCTCGGCGCGCGACTTATGGAAAGGAAGCGAGAACACGCTCGACATCGGCGTGCAATCGGGCTTGAAGGGCGCGGCCATCCTGCTGCTCTTCGCCACGCTGTTCCCGATCGCGAACCAGGCTGCCGTCCTGAACGTCCTGGGCGGGCTGCTCGCCGTCCTCGTCCTGCTGCACCTGAGCATCCTGGTGTTCTCGATTCTCGTGCACCGTTTCGGCTCCGTCGCGCATGAGCGGGCGATTCACCTGCTGACGAAAGGCCCGTTCAAGAACGATTTCTGGGGAGGCGCCATCGTCGTGGGGTGCGTTCTCCCCCTGCTTCTTCTCTGGGCGGGCGGCTTCGGCGGCTTCGGCGCGGTGCTGGCCGGCATCATGGCCATGGCGGGCGCGTATCTTTGGGACAAAATCTGGGTGAAGGCCGGGCAGGCCGTTCCCCTTTCGTAATCCGGGAGTTTCAAGGACATGAGCACAAGTCATCTTCAAGTCGGCAAGGGCGCACGCGACATCGCTTCTCTGGGCCGTCCCGACCTGCTGGCCAAGGCCCCGCCCGCGGCCCCTGCGGGTCAACTCAACTACACGAACACGAACGGCGCTCTCACCTCTTACCCGAGCCCGGACCAATGGGACAACTGGACGGAATACGAGAGCACCAAATGGCCGCAGAAGGTGGCGAGAAACTACGCCCTGGTCCCGACACTCTGCTTCAACTGCGAGGCGGGCTGCGGCCTTCTGGCCTACGTCGACAAGGAAGACATGAAGATCAGGAAAATCGAGGGGAATCCCCTCCACCCCGCATCGCGCGGGCGCAACTGCGCGAAGGGCTGGGTGACGCTCAACCAGGTGTACGACCCCGACCGCATCTTCTACCCCTTGAAGCGGGTGGGCGAGCGCGGCGAGGGCAAGTGGGAACGCGTGAGCTGGGACGAGGCGTTAGACGACATTGCCGGCCGCATCCGTGAGGCGATTCTGGCCGAGCGGCGAAACGGCGTCATCTACCACGTGGGACGCCCCGGCGAGGACGGCTACATGTTCAAGACGCTCGCCGGCTGGGGCGTGGACGGCCACAACAGCCACACCAACGTGTGCAGTTCCTCCGCCCGCATCGGCCAGTTCCTCTGGAACGGATCGGACAGGCCCTCGCCCGATTTCACGAACGCCGACGCCATCCTGCTGATCAGCAGCCACCTCGACACGGGCCACTACTACAACCCCTCGGCCCAGCGCATCATCGAGGCGCAAACGAGCGGGGCGAAGCTCATCGTCATCGACCCCAGGCTCTCCAACACGGCGGCGAAGGCCGACTACTGGCTGCCCGCCTACAGCGGCACCGAGAGCGCGATTCTGCTCGCCATCGCGCGCTACCTGCTCGACACCGGGCAGTTCGACGCGCAGTTCGTCGAGGAGTGGATGAACTGGACCGAATACATGCGGACCGTCCACCCCCATGAGGAGGCGAGCTTCGGGAACTTCATCGAGAAACTGAAACAAGAGTACGCGGAGTTCACCTTCGAGTACGCGGCGGAGGAGACGGGCGTATCGGCCGACTTGATCGCCGAAGTCGCGCAGGTCGTCGCCCGCGCGGGCAGCAGGCTTTGCGTCCACGTCTGGCGCGCGGCCGCCACCGGGAACCTGCACGGCTGGCAGGTGGCGCGCTGCCTGCACTTCCTGCCTTCGCTTACGGGCGCGGTCGGCACGGTGGGCGGAACCCACCTGGCGAGTACGCACAAGTTCGTGCCCAAACACCCCAATCCCGCTCCGGGACCCAAAGACTGGAACGAGCTCCTCTTCCCCCGGGAATACCCGCTCGCGTTTTTCGAGATGAGCTTCCTGATGCCCCATCTCGTGAAAGACAAGGGCCACAGCGTCGACGTCTACTTCACGCGGGTCTACAACCCGGTGTGGACGAACCCGGACGGCTTCATGTGGGTGGACATGCTCAAGGACCACGACAAGATAGGCTGCCACGTGGCGCTCACCCCCACCTGGAGCGAGACGGCCTGGTTCGCGGACTACATTCTGCCCATGGGCAACGCCACGGAGCGGCACGACAACCAGAGCCAGGAGACGCACCCCACGAAATGGGTGGGCTTCCGCCAGCCCGTGCTCCGCGCGCTGCGCGAGAAGATGGGCGAGACGTTCGAGAGCTCGCGCGAGACGAACCCGGGCGAGGTGTGGGAGGAGGACGAACTCCACATCGAGCTCTCCTGGCGCATCGACCCGGACGGTTCGCTCGGCATCCGGCAGTACTTCGAGAGCCCCTACAGGCCGGGCGAGAAGATCACGGTGAACGAATACTACCAGTGGATGTTCGAAAACGGCGTCCCGGGCCTGCCCGAGGCCGCCGAAAAAGAAGGTTTGACGCCGCTCGAATACATGCGCAAATACGGCGTTTTCGCCGTGCAGGAAAACGTCTACGAACCCCACATGCACGAACTATCGGACGAGGCCATGCAGGACGCCCACGTGGACGAGACGACGGGTTCCGTCTGGAAAGACGGCGCGCTCATCGGCAACATGAGCCGCGGCAGGGCGAGGGAGGGCTTCCACACGCCGTCCAAAAAGCTCGAATTCTACAGCCCGACCATGGCGGCCTGGAACTGGGGCGATGAGGCCATACCCAAATACATGAAGACCCACGTCTACTGGCGCGACATGGCGCGCGAGAACAACGAGTTCGACCTTCTGCCGAACTATCGCCTCGCCACCCTCATCCACACGCGCTCTGCCGTGAAGTGGCTTTATGAGATCACCCACAACAACCCGCTGTGGCTGCACACCGACGACGCCAAGCGCCTGGGACTTGCCACGGGCGACCTGGCGAAAGTCGAGACCGCGATTGGCCATTTCGTCACCAGATGCTGGGTGACGGAGGGCCTTCGGCCCGGCATCGTCGCCATGGCGCATCACCTGGGCCGCTGGCGTCTGAGCGAAGAGCAGGGCGCGCCCAAGATCGCCTCCGCCGTCGTCCGTCTCGACGAGAAGAATGACGGGGAATACACCATGCGCCAGGTCCACGGCGTCCAGCCCTTCAAGAGCGACGACCCCGACACGGAGCGCATCTGGTGGCGCGAGGTGGGCGTGAACCAGAACCTCACCTTCCCGGTCAACCCCGATCCGGTGAGCGGGATGCACTGCTGGCACCAGAAGGTGCGGGTCACGAAGGCGGGGGCGGCGGATCGCTACGGGGACATCAGCGTCGACACGAAGAAGAGCTTCGAGCACTACAAGCAATGGCTCGAGATGACGAAGCCGGCCCCCGGCCCCGAGGGCCTCAGGCGTCCGCTTTGGTTCGCCCGGCCCAACAAGCCCCAGGCCGAGGCCTACACCATCTCCGAATGAGTCTCCGCTGGAAGCGCCGCGCCTCACCCTCTGAAAACGCCGGGCAGGCGAGGCTCCGCGCGCAGCTCTACCGGGTGCAGGCCCGGGCGATGCTCGACCCGCTCGACGCGGAACTCGCCGGGTTCTTACAAGATAACTACCCGTTCCTCCTCCCCGAAGGATTCGAGGTCACCGAAGAGGCCCTCCGGAAACTCCGGGTCGATTTCACGAACCTCTTCGTGCTCTCCTCCCCGCCCTACGAAGCCGCCCTGATGGACGAAAGCGGGCACCTGAACTCGAAGCGGACCGATGCGGTCGCCGATTTCTACCGCGCCTGCGGCTACAACCCCGGACGGGGCAGCGAGGCTCTCGCCCATTCCAGCGTGCTGGCGATGGATCACCTGAGCGTGGAGCTCGAATTCCTGGCCCGGCTCGCCACGGAAGAAGCGGACGCCTGGGAGGACGGCGACGACGCCCTCGCGCGGGAGAAGCTCTCCTTGAGCGCGCGGTTCATGGACGAGCACCTCATGCGCTGGATGCCCGTCTACACGTCGAGCATGGAAGAGGACGCGGAAACGCACCTCTACCGCGAACTCGCCCGGTGGATACGCGAATTCGCCTTCTCGGACAGGAAATACATCGCGGGGATACTGTAACGGGAGGGGTCGATGGTTCCGGCCACGCGGTTTTCCGCGGCTCCGCCTCACCCTGAGTAGCGGCGAAGCCGCGTATCGAAGGGCGAAGTTCGCACAGGCCTGAGAGATGCGCCCCTTTTGACCCTCCCTCCTCGGTCGGATCAAACCTTCGATACGGCGCTTACGCGCCAACTCAGGATGAGGATT
>CAYTSP010000208.1:0-5137 GCA_964440505.1 uncultured Nitrospinaceae bacterium | reverse complement strand
GGCTTCGAGAGCTTCGAGCCGCTCCATGAGCGCCTTTATCTGCGCCTTGAGATCGTCTATCTCTCCCCCGGCGGCCGGCGCAACAAACAAAGCCAAAGCCATGACGAACCCGAGTATCCCCATCCCTATTCGATTTTTTCGCTCTCTCCTCATCAGCTACCTCCTCGTATTTGGTTCGATAGGCGATATCACCAAAGAGGCTGCGTGAAACGCCGTCTCTGGTCGGGCAATTCTTTTCAAACGAACAGCCGGGAGCACTGACAGGTCAGGATGCGCCCAGCGCCTTCAGGATAGTCCGCCGGATCAGGACGGGCGTCACCTGCCGTCTGTAGTCGCCGCTCGCGCGGATATCGGTCAAAGGATCGAGGTCATCGAGCGTATCCGCCAGCACGGCGTCGATGTTCTCCTGGTTGAGTTCCTTGCCCTGAAGGCCCTCTTCTACCGCCGTGAGGCGCCTGAATATGGCCTCCACGCCGCCCAGGCCGATTCTCACCTCCCTGGCCGTTTTGCCGTCTTCTTCGGTGAGCACCGCGGTGGAAACGGAGACGCAGGGCTTATCCTCTTTCGAACGCGTGGTGAAGCGCGTGCAAGCCGTCCGGAAGCCATCGGGCAGCGGGTCGACCTCTATCGAGCACAACAATTCATCCTCATCCAGAGCGCACTCGTAATATCCCGTCCAGAACTCCGTCGCAGGAATCACGCGCTCGGAGCCGTCCGCCTTTTTGGTGTTCATCCTGGCCTCAAGGGCCAGAAATGCGCCCGGAGGGTCGGAGGCCGGTTCCGCAAAGCACAGATTGCCGCCCACCGTTCCCTGGTTGCGGATGCGAATGGTCGCCACGTTATGAAAAATTTCCCCGAGCAGCGGGAAGCGCTCCTGCACGAGGGGGGAAGTCTCGATCTTGCGGTGCACCGTCTTCGCTCCGATGCGTACCCCGCCGTTCCCGGTTCCCTCGATGAAATCCAGGTCACCCGCTCCGGCGATGTCTATCAGCACCTCGGGTTCGTACACCCGCGATTTCATGAGAATCGAGAGGGCCACGCCGCCGGCGAACACTTTCCCGTCTTCGCCATGCTCCTTCATGGCGGCGAGCGTTTCATCCACGCTGTTCGCGGATAGATGCCTGAAAGCCATTTTTTCTCCCCTCTCCTCGTTATTCGCCGTTTTTCTCGTTCAGGGCAGCCAGCACCTTCTCGGGCGTTATGGGCAGCGACGTAATCCGCACGCCCACCGCGTCATAGATCGCGTTGCCTATCGCCGCCGAGGTTCCCAGTTGCGCCATCTCGCCCAGCCCCTTCGCGCCGAAAGGCCCAGAGGGATTTTCCGTCTCGATAAGCACGGCCTCGAGCTCGGGCAAATCCTGTGTGGTGGGCAGCTTGTAGTCGAGCCAGTTCGCGTTCACCGGCATGCCGTCTTCGCACTCGAAATCCTCCATCATGGCGTAGCCCACGCCCATGACCGCGCCGCCGTCCAACTGGCCCTGCGCGCCTGCCGGGTTCACGATGGTTCCGCAGTCGTTCGTGCTGATGACGCGCAGCACCTCGAACGCGCCGGTTTCGGTGTCCACTTCCACTTCCGCCACCTTGGCGCCGTAGGCATACGCCGCGGACCAGTTTCCATAGCCCGTCACGGGGTCGGGCGTCTCGCTCGGCGAGTCATAAGAAGACGCCGTGTAGACGGCCTCGCTGCCCTCTTTTTCATATAACTTCATGTAGGCATCGCTGTGGGTCACCTGCCGCTCGGGGGAGCTGGTGACGAAAATCTTGCCATCGCGCGCGTCGAGGTCCTTGGGGTCGCACTCGAGCAGTTCCGCCGCGCCCCTGAAGAGCATGTTCTTCGCCTGGACCGACGCCAGGCGTGTCGCCTCGCCGTCGATGGTCGTCGTGCGGCTTCCACGCACGCCCCATCCGTAGGGATTCACCGCGGTGTCCCCGTTGATGATCCGCACGTCTTCCACGCGAACCCCTATCGCCTCGGCGCAAATCTGGGCGAGCGTGGTGTCCGAGCCGTTGCCCATCTCGATGGTGCCCGAGAGCAACTGCACGGTGCCGTCCTTGTTCATCTTGATGAACGCGCCCGCCGTCTCCGGCCCCATCGCGCGCGCTCCGGTGAAATGAACCGCAGCGGCCAGCCCGAAGCCGCGCCTTTTCCCGTTGCTGCCCGGCTGTTTCTGACCCCAGGGCACGCGCTTGACCGCCTCTTCCACGCATTCGGAAACACCGCAACTGGTAATCTTGGCCCCGATGATGGTGGTGTCGCCCTTCCTCACGAAATTCTTGATGCGAAATTCCGCCGGGTCCATGCCGATCTCTTCGGCGTGCTTCTCCATGGCGAGTTCCGAGCCGAACGCATAGCCGGCGTTGCCGATTCCGCGCATCGCGCCGCCGGGCGGCACGTTCGTGCAGACGACGTCGGCGTGATGGCGATAGGCCTTGTAGTTGTAGATGCTCCCACCCATGTGCGCCGTGATGCCGCCGACCGCCGGGCTGTAATCCGAATACCCGCCGTTTTCCACCACCATCTGGGTGTCGCGGGCGAGCAGCATCCCGTCCTTGTCGGTGGCGATGCGCCAGACGTGGAACTGCTTCGTCCGGTGCGTCCCGAGGAGAAACTCCTCTTCCCGCGTGTAGTAGAATTTTACGGGGAGGTCCAGCTTTTTCGCCGCGATGATGGAAAGGAAATCGATGTTGAACTTGCTCGTCGCCTTTCCGCCGAAACCCCCGCCCACGTAGTTCGTGATCACGCGAATCTGGGCCTCGGGAATCTTGAGGAGTTTGGAGAAATACTGGCTCGAAAGACTCGGGCATTGCGAGGAATTGTAGACCGTCACGTCGCCCTTCTGCGACCACTCGGCGATAGAGACGTGCGCCTCCAGAGAGCCGTGCATCTGGCGCGAGGAGGAGGTGGCCAGTTCACTCACGTGATGGGCCTCGTCGAACATGCGGTCCACGTCGCCGAATTCCATGTGCTTGGTGAAGGCGATGTTGTCCGGGTACCTGTCATGGATGACGGGGGCGCCCTCTTGCATCGCTTCTCGCGGGTCGAAGACGGCCGGAAGCTCCTCGTAGTCCACGTCTATCAGATCGAGCGCTTCCACCGCGATATCTTCGGAAGTCGCCACGACGGCCGCTACCGAGTCGCCCACGTGCCGCACCTTGTCCGAGGCGAGGGGGCGTTGATCGTAGCAAACGGGCACGACGCCCCACTCCACCCCCTCGGGGATGTCCTCGGCCGTCATGATGAGCTTGACGCCGGGGAGCCTCTCGGCGCGGCTGGTATCGATGTTCTTGATTCGCGCGTGCGGCAGGGGACTCCCGAGCAGCCTCCCGTGGAGCATTTTGGGCAACTGAAGGTCCAGGGTGAACATGGCCCGGCCCGTCACCTTTTCCGGCCCATCGACGCGGGGCACGCTTTTTCCGATGTATGAGAGTTCAGCCATCACAACCTCCACTCGTTTGCGGCGCGAGAGTTCATGCCACAGGGCGTCTTTATGTTCTTGTCCTTTGTTTGATAATTGGATCGGTATGACCATCCGATCGCATCGCAATCCCCCGGCATCCGACAGAACGCGATGGTTCATCGCTTGCGTATGATGAAGCCATCATAACAACTCAAGGGGCAAATTAAAACCCTTAAAATCGCCGTACGGGACCTGTGTCCGCTGTTTCGAGGCGCTTCCCCCTCCCGCTTTCTCCCCTTTCATTTGTGGTGTATCATCCGCCGTACTGAAACCCGAAACATGAACTTTCGGAACATCCCATAGACATGAATCTGGAGTGACGCAATGCCCATTCGTTTTGATTTTCACGACCGGAAGGTCATCCTCACGGGCGCGGCGGGAGCGATGGGAAGCCGCATCCTGCAGGGATATCTCGAAGCCGGCGCCAGGGTTTTCGCCACCGACAGGGAAGGCCCGGCCTTCGACGCGATCGAAGGCCCCTCCGATCAGCTCTTCAAGCTCCCCTGCGACCTCGCCGACGTGGGCGCCATCCGCACGACCATGCGAACGGCCCTCGAGTGGCTCGGCGGCTGTGACGTATTGGCCAATGTGGCCGGCTATATGCCGATTCGCCCGCCGATGGAACTCGAAGAGGAAGACTGGAACGTCGTGCTGAACGTGAACCTCCTGGCGCCCTATTTCTGCATCCAGGAGACCATCGAGGCGCTCAAGGCCTCGGGCACGGGGCGCATCGTCAGTTTCGCGTCCATCGCGGGAAAGATGGGGGGCATCGGTCCCAATCTCACCTACTCAGCCGCCAAGGCGGGCCTGCTCGCCATGACGTTCAACCTGGCACGGGAACTCGCCAAGACGGGCGTGACGATCAACACCATACAGCCGGGCCCGGCCGATACGGGCCTTCACTTCCAGTCTCCGCCCGAGATGCTCGTGAACGCCGAGAAGGCGCACCCGATGGGCAGGCTCACGACGCCCGAAGACGTGTGGCACACCGTCTTGTTCCTCTCGAGCGAGGAGGCCGCGCACATCAACGGTGAGGCTGTGGACGTGAACGGCGGCTTCTGGACGGACTAGCGGAGGAGAACACCATGTCGAGCGACAACCCGAAAGGCTATGCGAACCCCGGCCTGCTCTGGTCGGCGGAGCAACTTAAAACACGCATGGACGACCCGAATTTAAGAATCATCGACACGCGCCCCGGCGAGCGCTACACGATGGGCCACATCCCAGGTGCGCGGCATTTCGACGTCTACGGCGTGAACAGCGACGATTCGGACGAGGCGCCCTTGAGGAATTTCTTCTCCATGTGGGCGTTCCTGCTGGGAAACCGCGGGGTGTCGTTCGAGAACACCATCGTCTTCTACGACGATTTCGTCGGCAATACGAGCGTGCGCGGCTTCTGGATGCTGGAGCTTTTCGGCCACAAGGACGTCCACGTGCTCGACGGCGGCTACGGCGCCTGGGAACGGGCGGGCTTCGAGACGACGCGAGACGCCGAAGTTCCTAAAGCCGCTTCTTTTAAGATGGCGTTCGAGCCGCATCGCCTCGCTACGCGCGAGGACGTTCTGGCGGCCATCGAGGACGACAACCACATGCTGCTCGACACCTGCTCGGTAGAGGAATGGGAGGGACGGGGTAAGAGGGCCAAGCGGCACGGAATCATCCCCGGCGCGGTCTGGGAG
>CAYTSP010000207.1:0-3208 GCA_964440505.1 uncultured Nitrospinaceae bacterium | reverse complement strand
ACCCTCTCAGGGGCTTTTTCAACAGCCTCAGGCAAGGGGGGGTAAAAGCGATACCCTCCGACAAGGGGTTGGTGACCCTCCTAATCGAGATTACACCCCGTCATTCCGGCGAAAGCCGGAATCCATTTTATGATTTTTGCTTTCGTTTTCGCATTTGCATCCGGTTCGCGGGAGGGAGCGCCGCGCCCGAATCCTGAACGGATGAGGCGGATATATGGCGGCGTCCGTATCTTCCGCGGACGGGAGAGAGGACGTCCAGGCGAAAGACCAAAGATAAAGGCGTAAAAATGGATTCCGGCTTTCGCCGGAATGACGGCGGGGTCAATTCCGAGCGAGTAGGGGTTTTTCAACACCCCCCATGACCCGATATTCCGGGAGGGGAGAGGCGTCGCTCGTGGTTTGTTTTAAGCATATTATCTGCTAGGATCAAAACATACATAAGATAAAGTGAGCTTGAGATTTCGGGTGACCGATGAGGAATCGGGTCAGGAACGCGATTGTTCGTATTGATTCGGTTTGATGCGATAGGCTTACGTTTTCGCCGTCATCTTTTCGCGGGCTGTGTTCGCCGGGCTTGGCCCGGCCAGGAGAGGGAGTGAATATATGGAACAGGGGACGGGCTTGGGCGAGCATCGAGAGAAGGTCTTCGCGGCGATCGACAAAGGGCGCCTCAAGAAGCTGGGAATGGATCTGGTCGACATCTGGAGTCCCACGGGGGAGGAGAGCGAGATCGCCCACTTCCTGGGCGACCGCTACGAGTCTATCGGGCTTGCCTCGCGCCTCCAGGAGTTCGAGACGGACCGGTTCAACGCGCTGGGAACCCTGCAGGGTGACGGCACCGGCATCGAGTTTCTCTTCTGCGGGCATATCGACACCTCCTACTCGGGCAAAGAGCCCGGCCTCCCCAAACTCCCCGCCTACCAGCCCAATGCCTGGAGCGAGGCAGACCCCTCTACGGGCGAGGAATGGATATACGGCCTGGGCATCTACAACATGAAGGGCGCGATCGCCTGCTACGTCGAGGCCTTGAACGCCATCCAGGATGCGGGCGTGAAACTCAAGGGAAACGTCACCGTCGGGGCGGTGGGCGGCGAGATCGAGATGGGCGCGATCGACCAGTACCAGGGCAAGCACTACCGGGGCGGCGGCTGCGGCGCCTGCTATCTGGCCACCCACGGAGGAAGCGCCGACATGGCGGTCATCGGCGAGCCGTCTGAGATGCGGGTGGTTCTCGGCCACATGGGCTACGTCTATCACAAGATCACCGTCTACGGGACGCCGGCCCACACGACCTACGCGCACAACGCGGTCAACGCCATTTTGAAGATGAAGAAAATCCTCGACGCCCTGGAGCGCTGGGCGCCCAAGTACCGCGAAGCGCATCCCTACGGCAACTCGAACGCCAACGTGAACATTGCGGCGATCGAGGGCGGCTGGCCCTGGAGGTGCAGCCGCACCCCCGTTTTCTGCAATCTCTACCTGGATACGCGCCTCTTGCCCAGGCAGCACCCCCTGGAGATCAAGCGCGAGATTCAGGACATCATCGAAGAGATCGTAGCGGGGGACCCCGACCTCAAGGTGGACCTCGAAATGTACATGTCCAACCCGGGCGCCGAGATCGAAGAGGACGAGTACATCTACGGCGCCATCAAGCGCGCCCACAAGTCGGTGCACGGCCAGGACCCGGAAACGGTGACCGAGGGCTGGATTTCGGACGCCTCCCACATCACGCGCTACGGCATTCCCGCGCTCAATTACGGACCCTCCGGCAGGACCCGCTCAGGGGTGCCGGGTTGGGACCCGAACATCGGCGAGCACGTGAGCCTGGAGGATCTCTACCACACCACGAAGGTCTATGCGAGCTTGCTGCTCGACGTTTGCGGCAGGTCGAGGGAGGAAATCCTCCCCCACATCAAGCGGAAAATCGACCAGCAGCGCCATAGCACGGTCACACTCTGAACCCGGGGGAGGGGGAGGCGAAAGCGTAGAAGGGATACGGATTTTGCCGGGGTATCCAGGTGGACGCCTCGCGGCGTCCGCCCCGGATGACTGGAACCTGGATTTCGCGTGTACGTTCGAGGAAGTTCCGGACGATGTTCGTATTTCGAGGCATTCACAACAAGGAGGTTGAGCAATGCGTCACACGGCAAGCATGAAGCGCTTATTTGTGGTGATTCTACTGGCGGTCTTCGCCCTGGCTGTGGCCGTTCCTGCAGAGGCGGCTCCCAAGAAGTCCCAGTACACCTATCTCATCGGCTCCACGCCCCAGTTCGCGCCGATGGTGACGGCGGTCCACAAGGGGTTCTACAAGAAGCTGGGCCTCAACGTCCAGCTCAAGAAATTCACCTCGGGCGGCGTCGCCGCGCAGTCGTTCATCGCGGGACGGGGGGACTTCGTGAACACGGGCGATTGGCCCGCCGTGCGCACCTGGCTCCAGACCAAAGGCAAGATCGTCGGGCTCCATCCCTCCGCGCACTACACCGAGCTTTCGGTGGTGGTCGCCAAAAAAGGGATCAAGAGCGCCAAGGATTTCATCGGCAAGACGATGGGCGTATGGCTGGGAACGACGTCGGAGTTCTTCGCGGCCAAGTATCTCGACGCGAACGGCGTCAAGCTCTCCGACGTGAAGTACAAGAACGTCAAACCGGCCGAGATGGTCGTTGCCCTCGACCGGGGCGACCTGGACGGCTTTACCATCTGGCAGCCCTTCGGCTGGCGGTCGGTTGAGGTGTCGGGAGCGAACAAGGTTCACATCCTGAGCACGGGCAAGGGCTTCTTCACCGAGTACATGGTCACGTCCGCCCGCAAGGACCTCATCGACAACGATTTCGACGCCGTAACGGCTCTCATCAAGGGGACGATACAGGGCGCCGAATTCTCCGCGAAGAACGTCGACGAAGCGGCGAAGATCGTGGGCAAGGAGTTCAAAGTCCCTGCGGACAAGGCCAAGCGGATGATCCGGGTCATGAACATGGACGTTGCTTATACGTCTCAATTCCGAAAAGACATGGACGGTCTCAACAACTTCATGATCTCGAAGGGCAAGTCCAAGGCCAAGGTGAACTGGAGCACGCTCTTTGACACGCGGGGCCTGAAGTCGGTGAGCCCCAAACTCATCAAGTAGGCTCTGGACGAAAACGCGGTTTGGGCCTGTTGAAAAGGCCTCTTGGCGAGGGAGTTGTTGAAAAAACCCCTGAGAGGGTAAAGG
>CAYTSP010000206.1:0-14737 GCA_964440505.1 uncultured Nitrospinaceae bacterium | reverse complement strand
ACCTGCGTAGGTAGCCGAACCCGCCTCCTCCGGCGCGGCCGCGCCGGAGGAGGCGGGTTCGGCTACCTACGCAGGTCTAAGTGACGGGGTGACGTTCGTCTCGCCTCCCTTGAAGCGCGAAACCGAGATCACGGGCCCCCTGGCGTCGAAGCTCTGGGTATCGTCCGAGACCCGAGACGCCGATCTGTTTTTGGTGCTCCGGGTCTTCACGCCCGATTTCAGGGAAGTCACCTTCCAGGGCGCGCTCGACCCGCACACACCGGTGGCCCAGGGCTGGCTCCGGGCCTCGCACCGGAAGCTGGATGAAAATCTTACGCTGCCCTACAGGCCCTACCACGCGCACGACGAGGCGCAGCCCCTGACGCCGGGCGAGATATACGAACTCGACGTCGAGATATGGCCGACCTGCATCGTGGTTCCAAAGGGGCATCGCCTGGCTTTGAGCATCCGTGGGTGCGACTACGTCTACCCGGGCGGCGTCACCCGGGGGCTTCCCAACATGCCCGCCGTCTTCTCGGGCGTGGGGCCGTTCCGGCACAACGACCCGGTCGACCGGCCGCCCGAGGTGTTCGGCGGCGAGGTGACGATCCACACCGGCCCCGGGCATCCCTCCCACGTGCTCTTGCCGATCATTCCGCCCGGGTAGGGAATTCCCGCCGCCGGCGGCGGGGGACGGCCCGGATGGGATGCCGATTCACCTCATACGCCCCCGCGCAGGGGCATTTTGAGGGTTTGTTGACACTATCAGCAAGAATAGATGATAATTTCAATCATCTTAATTCATCATAGCGATTCAGCATTTATCCTGATTCCAGACCGCGTTGCGCACGACTCCACGTAGTTAAAGGAGAGGTGTTTTTTATGGCGAAGACTCTGGTGATCCTCGATCCATCGGGAATACCCCCGCCGCTGGAGAAGGTGCGGCCTGCCGCGCGCCCCGCCTCCCACGAGGGAATTCGCCTGGGTCTTCTCGACAACACGAAACCAAACTCCGACAAGCTGCTCTTCCGGCTGGAAGAGCGCTTGAGCGGGAAATATCCCATCGGCTCGTTCACGCACTACCGCAAGGGTGGCAGCGCGCTCCCCCTGGAGGAGGACCTGATCGACCGGATGTCCGCTGAGTGCGACTTCGTGGTGAACGCGGTGCCCGACTGAGGTTCCTGCACGCCGTGGAGTATCCACGACGCGATCGAGCTCGAGCAGCGCGGCCTCCCCACGCTCACCATCATCACGGACATGTTCGAGGCCTTCGGCCGCAAGAAGGCGCGGGCTTTGGGCTTCGCGGGCCTGCCGATCGTCTCGATCCCCCATCCCATCACCGGAATACCGCTCGATACGGTGCACGCCCACGCGGACGAGATTTTTGAGAGCGTGGCGGAGTCCCTCACGCAGGCGCCGCCCCCGGAAGACGAAGGATGAAGCTGGCCTCGGTGCGCCACGAGGTGGCGGAATCCCCCCTGGAGCTGCTCGATTACGTGATGGAACGGGGCTGGGGGGACGGGCTGCCCGTCATCCCGCCCACCGAAGAGCGGGTGGCGGCCATGGTGGAGGCATCGGGGCGGCCGCCCGAAGAGTCCCGCGGCCGCATCCCCCACCTGTTCGGCGACGCCACGATCGAGAAGATCGCCGTAAACGCCGCCATGGCGGGCTGCAGGCCCGAGTACATGCCGGTCCTCGTCACCGCCGTCGACGCCATCTTCGACCCCGTATACAACCTCCCGGGCGTTCAGGGGACGACGAACTGCATCGCGCAGCTCATCGTCGTCCACGGCCCCGCCCGACATGTGCTGGGGATCAACTGCAAGGAGAACCTCTTCGGCCAGGGCTGGCGGGCCAACGCCACCATCGGCAGGGCGTTCCGGTTCATCCTGCAGAACATCGGGGGCGCCAAGCCGGGCGACACGGATCGCAGCACCTTCGGCCACCAGGGCAAGTTCTCGAGCTGCATCGGCGAGAACGAGGAAGCGAGCCCGTGGCCGCCGCTCCACGTCGAGCGCGGCCTGGAGCGCTCCGACAGCGCCGTGACGGTCATCGCCGTCGACCCGCACATCATGGTCAACGACGCGGCCAGCACAGACGGCGAGGGCGTGCTCCAGTCCATCGCTTCCTCGATGATGCAGGCGGGGAGCAACAACGCGCTTTTCGGCGGGGAGATGGTGGTCGTCCTCGGCCCCGAACACGTCGACATGCTCGTGCGCGACGGCTGGGACCCGCAGCGGATCCGGGCCTTCCTGTACGAGAGGGGCAGGGTGCCGACGTTTCTTTTTGCGCCGGCGAACCTGGAGCGCGCGCGGGGGCGCCGGGACGAACTGCTTGCCCGGGAAGACCTCGAAAGCGTGCCCGTCGTCGACGATGAGGAGAGCATCTGCCTGTTCGTCGCGGGAGGCCTCGGGAAGCACAGCCTCGTCATCCCGACGTTCGGGAACACGCACAGCGTGACGCGAAGGATGGATTTTTCTTTCAGCGCCTGAACGCAAGCCGGACTCAAGAGGAGAACGGATTCTACAGGCTATCGTATCCAATCATTCCCCTGCCATATTGGGAGCATTCAACCCTGGAGGCGGTATGACAACGGGGCGTAACGCCCCGAGTCGTTAGTAGCAATCCATCTTTTTGGAGGGAAGAGCAATGGAACGACGGAAAATCCGATTCGGAAGCGTCGCTATTTTCTTTCTCCTCGCGGCGGTGCTTGTATTCGGCCAGGTTCCGGGGTCCGCATGGGCCCAGAAGCGGGGCGGCACGCTGGTCATCGGCCTGGAAGCCGATCCGGGGCACTTCAACCTGATCGTCAAGCCGGGCACCACCGTCCAGGTGCCGGCCGTGAACATCTACAACAAGCTGATCACGCTCGATTTCGCTCTCAACCCCAAGCCGGAGCTGGCGAAATCCTGGGAGGTCAAAGACGGCGGGAAGACGCTCGTCTTCCACCTCAGAAAGGGTGTGAAGTTCCACGACGGCAAGGAGATGACGAGCGAGGACGTGAAGTTCTCGCTCGAGAAGTGCCTGCCGTACAATCCGCGCTCGCGCGTGTTCTGGAAGCCGGTGGCGGAGAAGGTCGAAGCGCCGGACAAGTACACCGTCGTCGTCCGCCTCAAGAAGCCTTTCGCCCCCTTGCTCACCGTGATGGGGGTGATCTTCGGCGGACCCGCCATCTACCCCAAGCATCTGTGGAAGGATCACGTGGGCAGCCGCAAGGCCTTCCTGAACGCTCCGTGGAGCAAGAAGCCCGTCGGAACCGGGCCCTTCATGCTCAAAGAATACAAGAAGGGCAGCCACGTCAGGCTCGTGCGGAACCCGAATTACTGGAACGCGCCCAAGCCCTACGCGGATGAGCTGGTCATCCGGTTCGTCTCGGACGCCAACACCCGCCTCATCGCGCTCGAGAAAGGCGAGATCGACTATCTCCGCGCGGCCCTCATCCCCTGGGATCAGGCCGCCCGTCTCAAGAAGAACCCGAAACTCGTCGTCCTCGACAAGGGGGGAGAGGCGACGGGGCAGGTCGAGTTCATGCTCCTGAACATGCGGCGGCCCATCACCGGCAACGTGAAGGTTCGCCAGGCGATCGCGTATGCGCTGGACAAGAACCAGATCAGCCAGCTGGCTACCGGGGGCACCGCGAAAGTGGCGGACGGCATCATGCACTCGGCCATGAGTTGGGCGCACAAGGGCAGCTTTGGCCAGTACAAGCAGGACCTGAAAATGGCGAACAGGCTGCTCGACGAGGCGGGCTACCCGATGAAGGGGGGCAAGCGCTTCAGCCTCAAGGTAACCTGGGCCAAGGGCCGCGGCTTCGAGGGACTGGCGGCCGAGGTGATCAAGCAGCAGCTCAAGAAAGTCGGCATCGACATCCAGATCGAGTCCTTCGACCGGGCGGCGACGCTGAAGAAGGTGTACATCAATCATGATTTCGACATCATGATGCAGTTCTTCACCACCGGGCCCGACCCCAAGATCAGCGTGACGCGGGTCTACGACAGAAACAACATCGGCTCGGCGAACTTCAACAACGCGCCGTCCTACATCAACGTCGGCGTCCAGCGTCTCCTCGACGCCGAATGGCAGATAGTGGACGTGAAGAAGCGGGGCGCCGCTTGGCGTCAGATCGTCGACATGGTCGCGGCCGACGCGCCCGTCATCCCGCTGTTCGAGACGCCCTTCGTCCACACGCATTCGGCGAAATGGGCGGACGTGGTCACGCGTCCCTACTGCGCGTATTGCACCCGGGAGGACGCTTACCAGAAGTAGTCCTGGTATTCGAATCGTGTTTCAGGGGCCCCGTCTCCGGGCGGGGCCCCGCAGGTTTCCTGACGTCTCACCGAGGGGCGATCCATGGCAGGCGATCATCCGCTTCTGCGTTACAGCGTAAGGCGTATCCTTCAGGCCGTCCCTCTCGTTTTCTGGGTCATCATTATCAACTTCACCATCATCCATCTCGCTCCGGGAGATCCGGCCATTTACCTGGCCAGCGTCACCGAGGCCACGCCGGAGGCCTACGCGGAACTGCGCAAGGAGTTCGGCCTGGACAAGCCCCTTTACGTCCAGATGGGAATCTATCTCTGGAAGCTGCTTCATCTGGACCTGGGCTATTCCACCTGGCACAACTCACCCGTACTCGGCGTCATACTCGATCGGCTGCCGGCCACCATGCTCCTGATGGCGACGGCCTTCTCCATCGCCAGCCTCATGGGGGTGGTTCTCGGCGTCATCGCGTCGCGCTATTCCTATTCTGTGGGCGACCACCTGGCGACCCTGGCTTCGCTCGCCGGCTATTCGATGCCCATCTTCTGGCTGGGCCAGCTTCTCATACTCTTTTTCGCCCTCTATCTGGACTGGCTGCCGAGCCAGGGGATGTATTCGATGCGCGGGGTGGAGCCCGGCTGGCCCGCGGTTTTAGACGTGTTGAAGCACCTGCTCCTACCCGCTATTACCTACGCCACCTATCACATGACGCTCGTGTTCCGGATCACGCGGGGCAAGATGCAGGAAACGCTCGCGCAGGACTTCATCCTGACCGCGAAATCCAAGGGCCTGAACGAACGCCGCGTGCTCTACCGGCACGCCCTGCGCAATGCGCTGCTCCCGGTGGTCACCGTCATCGGCATCAATTTCGCCTACGTCATGGCGGGCTCGGTGTTCACCGAGACCGTGTTCGGGTGGCCGGGCATGGGCAGGCTGATCTTCGAGTCCATCACCGCGCGGGACTATCCGATGATTCTGGGGATCTTCCTCGTCGTCTCGATGATGATCATGCTTGCGAACCTCATCACGGACATTCTCTACGCCATGATCGACCCGCGCGTGGCCTACAACTAGGAACCTGGGATCGTGACGACAGCGACAGACCCAATCGCTCATCAAAACCCGGATAGATGGCTGCAGTGGCGGGCCGTCTGGGGGGCGTTCAGCCAGAACCGCGCGGTGCCCATCGCGGGGTCCGTGCTTTTGGTGCTGATCCTGCTCGTATTGTTCGCGCCCTTGCTCGCGCCCTATGACCCTTACGCCCTGGGTTCGGGTTCAAGGCTGGGCGGGCATAGCTTCCGCAACCTCATGGGCGCGGACAATCTCGGGCGCGACGTCTTCAGCCGCCTCTTGTGGGGCGGGCGGGTCTCGATATTCGTCGGTTTCTCGGCGGCCTTCGCCACGACGGTCCTGGGCCTGCTCGTGGGCACGGTCTCCGGTTACCTGGGCGGGTGGGTGGACGACATTCTGATGCGCTTGACCGAGACCTTCATGGTGATTCCGCGCTTCTTCCTCGCCCTGATCATCGTGGCCTTCTTCGGGGCGAGCATCTGGAACATCATCTTCGCCATCTCCATCCTGACGTGGCCGGTGACGGCCCGTATCGTCCGCTCCGAGTTCCTGACCCTGCGCACGCGGCAGTTCGTGGACGCGGCACACGTGATCGGCACGAAGCGCTCGACGATCATCTTTCGCGAGATTCTGCCGAACGCCATCGGGGTCGTGGTCGTGAACGCCTCGCTTCTGACGGCGCAGGCGATGCTGCTCGAAGCGGGTCTGAGCTATCTGGGCCTGGGAGACCCCAGCCTGGTGACATGGGGACGGATGCTGTACGAAGCCCAGCCGTTTCTGCGCCAGGCGTGGTGGATGGCCGTGTATCCCGGCCTGGGCATCTTTCTTTCGGTCCTGACGCTCAACCTGCTGGGAGACGGCCTGAACGACGTGCTCAATCCCCGCTCTTCCGAAATTCACCGGACCGGGCTATGAACATGAGCGCTGAAAACAGAAACGGTCTCCTGCGGGTCTCCGATCTGAGGACCTACCTCGACGTCCCCTCCGGCGTGGTGAAAGCCGTGGACGGCGTCTCGCTGGAAGTGAACCGCAAGGAGGCGGTTGCGCTGGTCGGGGAGTCGGGGTCCGGAAAATCCATGACGGCGCTCACCATCATCCGGCTCCAGCCGGTCGTGGCCCGCATCCTCTCGGGTGAAATACTGCTGAACGACGTGGACCTCCTGAAGCTGGATACGGCGAGCATGTGCGACCTCCGCGGGACGGAGGTCGCCATGGTCTTTCAGGACCCCATGACGTATCTGAACCCCGTCATGCGGGCAGGCGCCCAGGTGGCGGAAGTGGTTCTGGAGCACCAGGACGTCTCGAAGGGGGAGGCGCGCTCACAGGTTCTCGACGCGTTCGAGCGCGTCGGCATCCCTTCTCCCCAGAGGGTGTACGACAGCTATCCGCATCAGTTGAGCGGCGGGATGCGCCAGCGGGTGCTCATCGCCATGGCCATCTCGTGCCGCCCGTCCCTGCTCATCGCCGACGAGCCCACCACGGCGCTGGACGTGACCATTCAGGCGCAAATCATGGACCTGCTCGCCCACCTCCGCGAGGAACTCCAGAACGCCCTGTTCCTGATCACCCACGATATCGGCCTGGTGGCGGAGCATTGCGACCGGATCTACATCATGTACGCGGGGCAGATTGTGGAGCACGCCGACACCTTCACCCTGTTCGCCGAACCGAAGCATCCCTATACGGAGGGCCTCCTGCGTTCGACGCTCAGCCCCGACAAGCGGGTCGAAGTATTCGAAACCATCGAGGGGCAGGTGCCGAACCCGACGGACATGCCGCCGGGCTGCCGCTTCCATCCGCGCTGTCCCCACGTCAAAGACATCTGCCGCGAGGAGTCGCCGCCATCTCTCGATTTGGGAGAGGGACGGATGGTGGCCTGCTGGCTTTATGAGTGATCTCGCCAAAATGAATCATTCACTCCTGCAGGTGCAGAGGCTGACGAAGCACTTTCCCGTCGAGGGGGGGTGGCTCCGGCCTCCCCGCCACGTGCACGCCGTGGACGACATCAGCTTCTCGCTCAGCGCAGGCGAATCGTTCGCCCTGGTGGGGGAGAGCGGCTGCGGGAAAACGACGACGGCCCGCCTGCTGGCGAAACTGGAGAAGCCCGATGAAGGGAGCATCCTCTTCGACGAACAGGAGGTCGCGGATCTGAGCGGCCCCGCCCTCAAGCAATACAACCGCGACGTGCAGATGATCTTTCAGGACCCCTTCGAATCCCTGAATCCGCGCCGCACCGTGCGGGCCATCCTGCGCCAGCCCTTCCTCAATCATGACGCGGCGGATAAGGGGGAGATCGATGAGACCGTCGTCGATCTCCTCAACCAGGTGGGCATGGAGCCGGGCGAAATCTTCATGGACCGCTACCCTCACCAGTTAAGCGGCGGCCAGCGTCAGCGAATCGGTATCGCGCGGGCGCTCACGCTGAAGCCCCGGCTGGTGATCGCCGACGAGCCGGTCTCCTCGCTCGACATTTCCATCCGCGCCCAGATACTGAACCTCCTGAAAGCACTTCAGGCGCAGCATGATCTCTCCTACCTCTTCATCACGCATGACCTGGGGGTCGTACGCTCGGTCTGCGACAGGGTGGGGGTCATGTACCTGGGCGAGATCGTGGAGCTTGCGGCGGTGGAGTCGCTCTTCACCACTCCGCTGCACCCCTATACGCAGGCGCTGCTCTCGGCCACGCCGGTGGCGGACCCGGTGAAGGCCAGGGAGCGGCGGCGCATCATACTCAAGGGAGAGGTTCCCTCCGCCCTCGAACCGCCGACCGGATGCCGCTTCCATACCCGTTGCCCCTACAGCGAGAAGCGTTGCGTGGAAGAGAAGCCGGTGCTGCGGGAGCTTCACCCCGGCCATACGGTGGCATGCCATTTCGCAGGCGACGTCGGCGTCGACGCTGCGAACGGTTCATCCACCTAGCCGCCGGAGGTAAAACGCGACGGAGAAAGGAGCATATACATGGTTAACAATCTTCCTCTTCGACAGTTATACGCCTGACTTCGTATATTCATGATAAATATATGATATTACTGGAATAATATCTTTTTCGCTACCATTCTTCCCGCTTGCATTTTCGTCATATTTATGTTCCAATACGCTCTGGATTGATGCCGGACGTATACGATTTGATTACAGATCGGCCGGGAGAGGCGGGACATCCCCAAAGAGGATGTCTACGACTACGTCTTTGGTTACACCAACGGGAACGACACGCCCGCCCGCGATCGCCAGCGCATGCACAAGGGCGCCAAGGGCAAGTCCATGGACACCCACTGCCCCATGGGCCCCTACATCGTGCCCAAGGAATATTTCGGCAACCACATGAACGTGATGCTCCGCACTTGGGTAAACGGCGAGCTTCCCCAGGAGTCGAATACCTCGATGATGATCCACGATGTCCCGACATTGGTTCACGTCTTCTCCCTAGGTACAACCCTAGAGATCGGCGACCTCCTCATGACGGGTACGCCCAGCGGGGTAGCCTATGCGAAGGAGGATCCAATTTTCCTCAAACCAGGGGATGTGGTTGAGATTGAGATCGAAGGGTTGGGCCGCCTTCAGAACAAGGTGGTCGCACCAGAATGAGACCCATTCGAAATTTTCATTCGCAAACTTTTCAATGCTTCTTCCGGCAGTTCCAGCGCATGAACAGTCGTTTCGGCAAGGCCGATGTGGCGGATATCAAGATCGACGATGTCCTAATCTTCCTCCATCTCGAGAAGCAGCGAAACGGCGGAAGGAGAGCGCACATAATGATCGAGCAGGCTGATCATGGCGGTGGAGGGGACCACGACAGACGCGCCAAATGGTCTGAAGCGATCATATTGAGAGCGATCCTCTAGCTGAACGATCAAATGGACTTCGGGAAAATTCTCATACGCGATCTGGGAAATCCGGAGGTTTTCCTCATCGGAGAGCATCGCCACGACGGCCCCCGCTCCGCCTAAAAACTGCAATTCATTCACGGACAGTCCGGATACCTGATGAAATTCCACCCCGGAATTCAGTAACCTCTCCCGGGCGGGGGGAGACAGGCTGGCCACCTTCACCTGCCAGTGATGAAAATGCAGTTGGCGGGCCAAAGCGAAAGCGCGTCCATCGGAACCGAATATGATGGCGTTGTGCAAAATGCCGAGTTCCGTTTTTTCCGGAAGCGGTCGGGCTTCGCCCACTAGGTTGATCGCCATCTTGAAAAACAATGGGCCCACAATCTGATTGATCACAATGACGGAAATCATCACCGTGGCAAACGCGCCACTCCAGTCCGGAAACTCCACGGTCACCTCGGTCGTCAGTCCCAACCCGACGCCCGCCTGGGTGATATAGGCCATCCAGCTGATACGGTTGTGGGAAGGCGGATTTTTCGCCAGCACACCACCGGCATAAGAACCGACAAATATGCCGGCGACTCTCGCGAGAAACAGCGCCAGCGTGATCGGCCAAACGTCCACCAAAATTTCCAGCTGCAAGGAAGCGCCAATCAAGGTAAAGAAGAGCAGATAAACCGGCGGCGCAACATGATGGAGGATTCTCTGGAATTCCTCCCGGCAATTGCTGTAGTTCACCACCTGAAATCCGCCGATCATGCAGATCAGGAGCGGCTCAAGAAGGACTTCAAAGGTATAATTCTGATCCGTGTAATGGCGGACGTAATCGGAAAAAAAGAAAACCCCGTAGCCGATCAACAGCACCAGCGCGGTCTTAAGCTGGATATTCCATTTTCGGGATGCGACAAGCTCGAGGAGCTTTCCCACCCCGAGCCCCAGGGCGATTGAGACGGTCAACTCGATCGCCAGGAGCAATATGAAACCGACATTCAGGCTGGTGTTGTTTAAAAGGGCATCCGCGATCGAAGTGTTCAGCGCAAAGATGACGATGACGACGCCATCCATGATGACAGTCACTCCCAACGCCGTCTTGGTGAACGGGCCTTTCGCGCGGAGTTCCTTAATGATGGCAATGGCGGACGAGGGGGACCGTGCCACCAGAATCGATCCCGCCAGCAACGAGACGGCGACTTTTCCCATTCCCGACATCTGATTTACGACAGGAATAAAATCGGTGAGCATGAAAACGCTCAGGCTGCCCAGGGTAAAGGTGCTGACAACCAGCCCGATGGTGACCCATTTGATGCCTTTCAGAAGGTCTTGCAACTCATAGAGAAAGAGTTCTCCCCCGGCGGAAAAAGCGATAAAGCCCAACGCAATCTGATTGACATAACGAAGGGAGTCCACCGCCTCCGTCGAAATGACGTTCAGGCCGAACGGACCCGCCGCCATTCCCGTAAAAAGAAAGCCGGTGATCAGCGGGAATCGGATTTTGATGAAAAATTGCCCGAACTGCTTTGAGGCGAGGGATACAAGAACCAGGGAAGCGAGAAAGAAAACCGCATTTTGATAATCAGGTATCTGACTCATACCCGGTTTTTCCTCGCTCAAAATCTGATGGTATACACACGGGCTTCTTTAAATGGTGGATGCCATGGATTTTGCAGAATGCGACTCATTTTGTCCAGTTTGTATTTGGCCTTATTGACCCCTGTTCCCATGCAAGCGAAAATCGGCCCCATCGAACTTCATTCGAATTCATCACCGGAAGGAGCATCCCATGGCGCACTCCCTCTTCGATCTCACGGGAAAAAAGGCCCTCGTCACCGGCGCGGGCAGGGGCATTGGCCGCGCCCTCGCCGTCGGCCTCGCCCTTGCCGATATTGATCTCTCGCAGTCTGAAGAGGGAAAACGCGCCGTCGAGGCTGCCGGGTGAAAGTGCGTCCTCGTCGAGGCCAACGTCACGAAGGAAGAATCCATCGACCAGATGATCTCGGAGACCGTCTCCGGCCTCGGGGGGGCTCGACATCCTCGTCAACAACGCGGGAACCAACGTCCGAAAAACCACGGACGAACTCACCGAGGCGGACGAGGAGGTGCTGACGCTGTTCGCCTCCCAGGCGGCGCTTCCGGTGCTGCCCCCACACGCTTAACAATGAAGGCGTCGTCGATTGACCGATTTCGAGGCTTACCCCGCCGCTTCGTCACCTGCTGTCTACGCTTCACGACGCACGTTGCCGCACGCCATGCAAGACTCGCTTCCGGCTGGCTTCGCCTTTGCCGCTACGAGAGGTTTCAGGTCATGGCATCCTCCTCTCCAGGGCTTCGCCTGGCGCAATATCCGTTCGGCGGCGGGGTGATAACTTGGTCGATGCCGGAGGCATCTGCAGGAATTACGCGGTGTAGCTAGCTTCAACTGGTGCTTTCCTGTTCCTCATCACCCCACGACAGAACGCATACGGTCGTTCGCCGAACCGGCTCCGCTGCCATGCGCAGGAGCTGTAGTGAATCCGCTTTCGTTTTGATTACATAATTTTTTATTTTCATTTAGCCATATTTTATTACGAATTAATTCAATAAGTTATAAGTTTTCAATTTCTTTTATGACAATAAAGGAGCGTTTGTATCGAAGGATGGGGGGTGCAGCCGAACAGGCTCAGAGGCCTGTCCGGGGACCTGCGTGTCAGATCCCCCTGAGGGGGAGGGTAGGGTTAGCTGGTTCGATTGATGAGTTCGCGCAGGGCCATGCGGCTTTCCGCCTGCCCGTCGATGAGTTCGCGCAGGGACGCCATCGATTCTTCGTGCCTTCGGATGCCGTCTTCCTCCCTGCGGCGGATATCGGCCATGGTCTCCTCGTGCCTGCGTTCGGATTCGACCATGAACTCCTCGTGCCTGCGCTGGGATTCGGCCATGAACTCGTTGTGCCTGCGCTGGGAGTCGGTCATCGACTCATCGTGCTTGCCCATCGCCTCATCGTGCTTGCGCTGGGAGTCGGCGGCGCGCATGTCGGCGTTTGTCGCCATGATCCGGATGCCGTAGTAGATGAGCGCGAGACCGCCGTACGAGGCGGCGAGGTTGAGGTATTCATACGTTGTCATGCTTTTCTCCCCGGTATCGGGTCACGCAGAATCCTCGTGTGCGTCCACTACCATAAAAAGAGAAGCCGACTTCGTCAAGCGTTCGGAATGGCGATCAAAATCGCATTCACCCGCAGGGGCGGACCTGCGTTTCCCCCATGCGCCCGTGTTTTACCGTTGCGTTGTCGTTATGAGATGGATACCCGAAGAGGGGTGATGGGACGGACACGCAGGTCTTTGGGATAGCCCCGAAGGGGGCGATCATTACAAAACCGTCGTATCCCCAGCACTTCAGGGGCTTTTTCAACAGCCCCCGCAAGGAGGGAGTGGTTTTGGAGAGGGGCGCATGAATGCAACCCGCAGATTCTTTGCGAGGCGAACGGCGAGAAGTCGTCAATTCATGTATATAATTCCCTTTCTTTTCCGCTGGGTTCGTCCCGGCGATCTCGGGTTCGCACGCTTGATGAAGAGAGAAGCGCAAGGCGTTTCATGCTGAAAGGCTGAAGATTTTCCCGGAGGATTTTTTATGAACGACGCTCTCGAAAAGGTGATTTCGCATGGTCGGCGAACGGACGTGGCCGCCCTGCTTCAGGAACTCGTCCGGATTCCCAGCCCCACGGGAGAGGAAGAGGCTGTCCAGGCCCTGGTGCAAGGACGATTCGCCGATGCCGGTCTCGAAGTGGAGGCGTTCGAGGCGAACTTAGAGGAGGTGCGGGAGCATCCGGCGTTCTCGGCCCCGCGCTCTTCGCTGGAGAACGGCTATGCGGGCCGTCCGAACGTGATCGGCCGCTTGCGGGGAGCGGGCGGCGGGAGGTCGCTCCTTCTCTTTTGTCATGCCGACACGGTGCCGCCCGGCCCGCGAAGCGCCTGGACCCGCGATCCCTTCGGCGGCGAGGTGGAGGGCAATCGCCTCTACGGGCGCGGCTCGGGAGACGCCAAGTCGGGGCTGGCCGTCATGATTGCCTGCGCCCGGGCCTTGAGGGACGCCGGGATGCGCTTGAAGGGGGATCTGACGCTCCTCTCCACCGTCGAGGAGGAAGAAGGCGGCGGAGGGGGCATGCTGGCGTGCGTTCTTCGCGGCTTGAAGGCCGACGGCGCCGTTTACACGCACATGAAGCCGGGCGGACTCGGCGGCGTGGACATCGGCTCGGGCGGCGACGTGAGTTTCAGGATCACCGTGCCGGGCCAGGCCGGGCACAAGGGTTCGGCGCACCTTTTCGTGAACGCCATCGAGAAGGCGGAGTACATCCACGCCGCGCTCAGGGAGTTGGACGCGCGAAGAGCAGAGTCGGTACGCGAGCCGCTGGTGGAAAAGCGTTTCGAGATAAGCGGGCTCGAGCCCCGCACGGTGAACCTCGTGGTGACCGTGATCCGCGCGGGCGTATCCATCGGCCAGCTTCCGGCCGAATGTATTCTGGAGGGCGTGGCGGGGGTGGCCCCGCGAGAGAGCCTCGACGAGGTGAAAAGGCTGGTGGAGGGCCACGTCGCCCGGGCCGCTGCGGCCGACCCGTGGCTTCGCGGGCATCCGCCCCGCCTGGAATGGACGGAGAGGCGCGCGGAGCCCTGCCTCACCGACCCCGGACACCCGTTCGTCGAAACGGCCTTGTCCGTAGCCGAACGGGTCACGGGCCGTCCCTGCCAGCGTCAGGCGCTGAACGGGACGACGGACATGCGCTTCCCGGTTCTCTACGGCGGCACGCCGACGATCATGTTCGGAGGGGAATGCCCGAGGGGCCACATTCCCGACGAATTCACCTACATCGACGAGCTGGAGCTTTCTGTCGAGGGGCTGCTCCACCTGATACTCGAGTGGTGCGGTGTGAACGCATAGGTCCGCCCCTAGGGAGAGCGCAATGGGTTTGTAGGTCGGACATATATGTCCGACATACATGCGACCCGGCCTTTTTTCGCCGCCCGGCATGGGCCGCATATATGCGTGGACAATCCCGAGGAGGGATTGTCCACTACAAAAACCTCTCTTTTCAGGGGATAAAAACGATGCCCCCCTACAAAGGCTTTTTCAACAACCCCCTTCGGGCAGGATTGTATATAATTCTCCGAACAAGGATTTTGCCGACTTACCCAACGGGAGAAAACGGATGAACGAACAACAGGGAACGGTGGCTCCGGATTTTACGGCGCTGCTCGACAGGATCCACAAGGACATCGGACAGGATCTATTCCGGACCTTCAGCGCGATAGATGTGGATGAAATCGAGCGGTTTGCGATGACGCTCGAGACGCTTGGCGGGTGGCTCGACGGACAGGAACGATGAGCGATTTCGCGTTCATGACGGCAATCGAGTTGAAGGACCTGATCGCGCGCGGCGACATCTCGCCGGTCGAACTCGTCGGGTCGTCCCTGGAGCGCATGGACGGGCTGGAGCCGACGCTCAACTGTTTCGTCCAGACCTCGCCCGACCTCGCCCTTGAAGCGGCGCGCCAGGCCGAAAAGGCCGTCATGTCCGGCGAAGAGCTCGGACTGCTGCACGGCCTACCCCTCTCGGTGAAGCACCTGATCGC
>CAYTSP010000205.1:0-7726 GCA_964440505.1 uncultured Nitrospinaceae bacterium | reverse complement strand
TCCGTGAATTTCGCCATGTGGAAAAACTCCTGCAAATCAATCGTGAAAAGGCCATCGCGGCGGCCCACGCCGGACCGCCGCGATGCGTTCTGAAAACCGGGAGAGCGGGAGGTGCGCCCGCGCCTCGCCCGTCTTTAATTTCTCGCCAGGAAATCCTCGATGTCGCGCAAGGATTCCTCAAAGCACTGGATGAGGAAGAAGTGGCTCGCCTCCTCGTAAATCTTGATCTCACAACCCGGCACGCGGTCTGCGATCTCCTGGGAAGCGCTCGCCGCGCACAGCACGTCCTGCCCGCCCGCGAGGACGAGCGTGGGGCACTTCACCTCATGCAGCCTGTCGAGCGCGTCGTGCGTCAGGCAGGCGTGGGTGGAATTCACGTAGCCGGGGATGGGCCTGTCCGTATTGCCGAGCCCCGCCTCGAACGCGTCGAGTTGCTCCTTGTTCTCGTTGAAATAATGAGGCGGGAAGAAGAAGAGCGACTGGTGCATCGCCGCGGGCGCGTAGCCCTGGGCCTTCACCACCTCGTTGATGTTGTAGAGTATCTGATAGCCGTACCTGTCCAGCTTGCCGAAAGAGGCGGTGATGAGGAGGCTGCGCACGCGGTCGGGATAGTCGAGCGCCATCATCTGGGCGATGGCGCCCCCCATCGAGCGGCCGATGACGTGCGCGGGCTCGGTGATGCCCACAGCGTCCATGAGGCCGATGGTGTCGGCCGCGAAATGGCTCGACGTATAGGGATAATCGGGCGCGGAACTCCTGCCCGCTCCCCGGTTGTCGAAGGCCAGCACGCGGTAGTTCTTCTCCAGGCTCTCGATCTGGGCCTTCCACGCGCTGCAATCGCCCGCGAGGCCGTGGATGAGAACGACGGGCACGCCCTCTCCGTAATCCTCGTAGTAAAGCTCTACATCACCCACCTGAACTTTCGGCATCTTGTAAATCCTCTTCTGTTGGTAAGTCAAAAAGCCGCTCTTGGGCCGCTTGCGCGGCCGCTACAGCCTGCTTGTGAGACACTGGAGACGCACATATCAAGCGCGGGGAATCAGTTCTTCTTGCCCTCGGCTCCCTCGGCCACCTTCTCCATGAACTCCTCGTTGTCGAACACCCAGCCGAGGCAGCGCATGACGTTCTGCATCCCGAAGACGTGCAGGTCCGGCCCGTACATGCTCTTCACGCAGTCGGAGAGCATCACCACCCGGTAGTCGTAGTTGAAGGCGGTGAAGGCCGTGTTCAGAACGCAGGTGTTCGTGTTGATGCCCATCAGGCACACGTTCTTCGTGCCCAGAGAGTCGAGGAGCATCTGGAGGTCCGTTCCCATGAAGCAGTCGAGGCGTTTCTTGTTGTCGATGACGTAGTCGCCCTCTTCCACGAGGGAGGGGATCATCTCCGTCGTCACCTCGCCCATGATGTTATGGTCGTTCACCGTGCTCTTGCGCCCCAGGGTCAGGCGGTTCTTCTCGTCCTGAATGTCGTGGAGCGCCTTCCAGAAGTGGACCCGCATCCCCTCGCTTCCGAGGCCTGGAATCTTCCGGAAGATGAGCTTCACGTGGACGACGGGAATTCCGTGGTTTCTGGCGAAACCGAGGAGTTCCTCCGCGGCGCTGATGACGCTCTCGCAGTCCTCGTCACTCGCCGGCATGGTGGCGACCTCGGGGTCGAGGTGCCCCCGGTGCATGTCGATGGTGACGATGGTGGTTTCCTTTGGATCGAGCGATATCATTTCCTTCAACTGATCCGTCATCTCGGAGCGATCGAGAATCTCTACTTGTTGTGCGCACATGGCTTCACCCCTCTGCTTGAGAATAGATGAACAGGTTCCTATTGAATGCTCATAGCATAGTACATATCGCCCGGATTGAAAACGGGGGATTGGGGCGGACTTTCCGGAGCGGGATAGCGTTCAACTTGGTATCTCATTCGTTCGGTAGTATCATCGTTTATCGGATACGGGGCGTCGCTGCACAGGTGATCGTCCTGACCAGATTGACTTCGCAAGGATGAGCGATATGCTGAAGTTCACCAAATTGCGCCTGAAAAACTGGAAAAACTTCAAGGCCGTGGAAGTCGACCTCCAGAACCGCATGTTCCTCGTCGGCCCCAACGCCTCGGGGAAATCCAATCTCCTGGACGCTTTTCGCTTTCTACGCGATCTTTCACCCTCTGGCGGCGGGTTTCGAGAAGCCATAAACCAGCGGGGCGGAATGAACGCCATTCGTTGCCTGGCGGCCAGACGCTATACCGATGTCGGAATTGGCGTTGAACTTCAAGAAGCAGAAGGACATCTCTGGGAATACGAACTCACCTTCCATCAGGACAAACAACGCCGTCCAAAGGTTCGCAAAGAACGTATTTTGCGGGACGACGAAACGATCATTGACAGGCCAAGTGACGATGACAACAAAGACCCTGAGCGCCTGACGCAGACCTACCTCGAACAGGTGAACGTGAACCAGCCGTTTCGCGAGTTGGTTTCGTTCTTCGGATCCATCCGCTACCTGCACATCGTGCCGCAAATCCTCCGCGAACCGGACCGAGCGCAAGGCCGATCGAACGATCCTTTCGGCGGCGATTTCCTGGAGCAAATCGCCAAGACGCCAAAACGGACCCTGACGGCGCAGATGAAACGGATTCAGAAAGCACTTCGCGTGGCGGTGCCGCAACTCGAGGAGATTGAATTGGAGCGCGATGAGCGGGGGACGCCCCACCTTCGCGGCAAATACCAGCACTGGCGGCCCCATGGCGCATGGCAAAACGAGGAACAATTCTCGGACGGCACTTTGCGCCTGATCGGACTCCTCTGGGCGTCCATGGAGACAGGTGGGCCGTTGCTGCTCGAAGAGCCGGAACTGTCGCTTCATCCCGAGATCGTGCGCATGCTTCCGCAGATGCTGGCGCGCGTTCAACGCCGCACCGGAAGACAGATATTCCTGAGTACGCATTCGCCGGAGTTGCTGCACGATGAGGGGATCGGTCTCGACGAAACGCTTCTGTTACTTCCCAAGAAAGAGGGCACCAAGGTGGAATCCGCAGCGTGTGATGCCGACATCCCGCACTTGCTGGAAGGCGGGCTCCAACTCAACGATATTGTGCTCCCCAAAACTCGGCCTGAAAACGCTACAGAGTTGTTTATGATCGCGGATGCGTAAAGCGGTGGCGGCGCCAATTTTCAAAGCCGCGGTTGAAGGAATCGTGGACGAGGCAGTTGTAAAAAAGCTCGTTGCGCACATCGGCGGCGCGGCAAGTGGCATATACGGCCGAAAAGGCAAACCTTACCTCCGTCAAAAGATCAGTGGTTACAACAACGAAGCTCGAACCCGTCTTACCCCATGGCTCATGCTGGTTGATCTCGACAACGACGCGGAATGCGCGCCTTCATTTCGTGATGAGTGGCTGCCTAGCCCCGCGCCTCATTTTTGCTTCCGGATCGCCGTCCGCGAGGTCGAGGCCTGGTTGATGGCGGACGCAGAAAGCCTCGCCGGCCATTTAAGCGTGTCCCCGAACCGGATTCCCCGGATGCCTGAAAACCTCGAACGCCCGAAAGACGAGATGGTCAATTTGTGTCGCCGCTCGCACCGGAGGAACATACGAGAGGACATGGTCCCACGTCAAAATAACGGTCGCCGCGTGGGGCCCGCCTACGCATCGCGGCTCATCGAGTACGTGGAGAACAAGTGGCGTCCAGAGATCGCGGCCAATCACTCGGATAGTCTGCGCCGGGCGATCCTTTGTCTGGAGCGGCTCGTGCAGGCTTCGCCATGAATCTATAACGCACCTTCAAGTGCGGGGGGCGTTTAACGAACAAGCGCGGAGAATCGGAAGGTACGGCTGGCTATCGAAGTGGAGGCAAGCCGGGAAAAAGTTTGTTGGCCGTATCGAGAGAACATCCTTTTGCAAGAAATTCATCTCGTTTTTGGAGCTTGCCTTGCTCTGACATCCCCTCCTGAGCCGCGCGCATCAAAGCCTCTACGCCCTTGCCGGCGCCTTCGCTCCAAATCTTCCGAACAAGCTCTGCCATAACCACCACCAAGAATTAGTCCCAATAGGTAAAAAAGGCTCCCCGCTCGGGGGAGCCTTGATCGTAACCAGCTGAAAAGTAAGGCCTAGTCGCCTCTCACCGTCGCGCGGATGAACTCGCGGTTCATCTTGGCGATGTGGCTGATGCTGATGTCCTTGGGGCACATGGCCTCGCACTCGGCGTGGTTGGTGCAGTTGCCAAAACCCTCCTCATCCATCCTGGCGACCATGTCGAGCACCCTTTGGCCGCGCTCGGGCATGCCCTGTGGCAGGTGCGCCAGGTGAGAGACTTTCGCCGCGACGAAGAGCATCGCCGAGCCGTTCGGGCACGACGCCGCGCAGGCGCCGCAGCCGATGCAGGCGGCCGCGTCCATGGCCGCATCCGCGTCGGGCTTGGGGATGGGCACCGCGTTGCCGTCCGGCGCGCCGCCCGTGTTCGCGGAGATGAAGCCGCCCGCCTGGATGATGCGGTCGAACGAGGTGCGGTCGACCACCAGGTCCTTGAGCACCGGGAAAGCGCTCGCCCGCCAGGGCTCGATGGTGATGGTGTCGCCGTCCTTGAATTTCCTCATGTGAAGCTGGCAGGTGGTCGTTCCGGAGAATCCCCCGTGCGCTCTTCCGTTGATGACCAGCGAGCACATGCCGCAGATTCCCTCGCGGCAATCGTGATCGAAGGCGATGGGTTCCTTGCCCTCCTCGATGAGACGCTCGTTCGTCACGTCGAGCATTTCCAGGAAAGACATGTCCGGGATGATGCCGCTCACCTGATAGGACTCGAGCCTGCCCGTCGACTGCCCGTCTTTTTGCCGCCATACCCTGAGGGTGAGGTCCATTACTTGTAACTCCTCACGCTGAATTCAACCTCTTCGAATTCGAGATTTTCCTTGTGCAGTACCGGGCGCCCGCCGTTGCGCGGCGCCTCCCATGCGCTCACGTGGCTGAAATGCTCATCGTCGCGAAGGGCCTCTCCCTCTTCGGTCTGATATTCCTCCCGGAAATGCCCGCCGCAGGATTCCTCGCGCACCAGCGCGTCGTAGCACATGAGTTCCGCAAATTCGAGGAAATCGGCCACGCGCAGCGCCTTCTCGAGCTCGGGATTGAGTTCGTCGCCGCCTCCGGGTACGGAGACGCTCTCCCAGAATTCCTCCTTGAGCGCGGGAATCAGATCGAGCGCTTTCTTCAGGCTCTGGTCGGTGCGCGCCATTCCGCAGTAATCCCAGCAAATCATGCCCAGTTCGCGGTGGAACGAGGTCACCGTGCGCTTGCCGTCGATGGAGAGCACCCGATGGATCCTGTCCTTCACGTCGTCGGCGGCCCGCGTGAATTCGGAAGAATCGGCGGAATAATCGCCGGGCGTCAGGCTCGCGAGGTAGTTCCCCACCGTGTAGGGCGCGACGAAGTAGCCGTCCGCCAGCCCCTGCATGAGGGCGCTCGCGCCCAGGCGGTTCGCGCCGTGGTCCGAGAAATTCGACTCGCCCAGCACGAACAGGCCGGGGATGTTGCTCATCAGGTTGTAGTCGACCCACAGGCCGCCCATGGTGTAGTGGATGGCCGGGTAGATGCGCATCGGCACTTGATAGGCGTTCTCGCCGGTGATCTTCTCGTACATGTCGAAGAGGTTGCCGTAGCGCTGCTGCACCACGGGCAGACTGAGGCGCTTGATGGCGTCCGTGAAGTCGAGATAGACGCCGAGGCCCGTATCCCCGACGCCGCGCCCCTCGTCGCACGCCCTTTTCGCCGCGCGCGAGGCGATGTCGCGGGGCGCCAGGTTCCCGAAGCTCGGGTACATGCGTTCGAGATAATAGTCGCGCTCGTCCTCGGGTATCTCGGCGGGGCCGCGCGGGTCGCCCTCTTTCGTCGGCACCCAGATGCGGCCGTCGTTTCTGAGCGATTCGGACATGAGCGTGAGCTTCGACTGGTGATCCCCCGAAACCGGTATGCAGGTGGGGTGAATCTGCGTGTAGCAGGGGTTCGCGAAATAAGCGCCCTTCATGTACGCGCGTATCGAGGCGGTGACGTTGTTCCCCATGGCGTTCGTGGAAAGATAGAACACGGGGCCGTACCCGCCCGTCGCCATGATGACCACGTCCGCCGCGTGTTTTTCGATCTCCCCGGTCACGAGGTTTCTCGTGACGATTCCCTTCGCCTGCCCGTCGACCAGGACGACTTCGAGCATCTCGGTGCGCGAGTGCATCTTCACCGTGCCGACCGCTACCTGGCGGCTCAGGGCCGCGTATACGCCCAGGAGGAGCTGCTGGCCCGTCTGGCCCCTGGCGTAGAAGGTTCTCGACACCTGCGCCCCGCCGAAGGAGCGGTTCGCGAGCTGACCGCCGTACTCGCGCGCGAACGGCACGCCCATGGCGACGCACTGATCGATGATGTTGGCACTCACCTGCGCCAGCCGGTACACGTTCGACTCGCGGGAGCGGAAATCGCCTCCCTTGATGGTGTCATAGAAGAGCCTGTAGGTGCTGTCGCCGTCGTTCTGGTAGTTCTTGGCGGCGTTGATCCCGCCCTGCGCCGCGATGGAGTGCGCCCGGCGGGGGCTGTCCTGATAACAGAAGCAATCCACGTTGTAGCCCAACTCGCCCAGCGTGGCCGCAGCACCCCCGCCAGCCAGCCCCGAACCCACCACGATAATCTTGTAGCGGCGTCTGTTGGCCGGATTCACGAGCTTCATGTTGAAACGGTGGTTGTCCCACTTCTCCGCCAGAGGACCTGCGGGGACGTTTCCGTTCAGGCTGCCGTTCGTATCCATACCCTTCTCCTCACCAGGGGAGAACTATTTCAACACACCCGCCAAGACGGCCAGCGGAATCGCCATGAAGCCGGCAGCGACGAGGACGCCGCTCCAGGGGCCCAGCCGTTTGATCAAAGGGTTGTAAGAGGGATTGTTGATTCCCAGCGACTGGAACAGGCTCGTCACGCCGTGGCTCAGGTGAAGCCCCAGGAGAATCATCGAAACCAGATACACGCCCGATACCGCGGTGTTCCTGAAACCCAGAATCACCATCCGGTAGACGTCATGACGCCCCTGCGCGTCGTGCAACTGGGCGAACTCGGGGTTCGTGGCGAACAGCGTGAAATGAAGCAGATGGTACGCGGCGAAGGCCAGCACAAGGGCGCCCGTCAGCACGATGGAGCGGCCCGCATAGGTGACCATCGTGGATTCGGAGACGGCGTAGGCCTGGGGCCGGGCCGCCTGATTCATGCGCCAAAGGCGCAGGGCCGAGCCGATGTGCACCAGAAACACGACCAGCAGGCCGATTCGGGCCACCCACAGCAATGCGCCCAGATCCTTCAACCCCTTGGCGTAGGCGTTCGTCGCCTCGGGACCTGCGAACATCAGGAGATTTCCGAGCATGTGGGCGATGATGAACAGGACCAACAGAATCCCGGTGACGGCCATGGCGACCTTGGCGCCAATGGATGATTGCAGGACATTCGCAAACCGGCCCATGAAATAATCTCCAAAAACCTGATACTTAGGGGTTTCCGTCCAATCGGGAGTGCAATGTATAGTTTCAGGGGCGCATGGTCAACCACATTTTGGAAATTCCTCTTTTTTGGATCGGAGCCTGCTCCATCCCGTGGCTTATCGGCGATTTTTGCGATATTTTAGGCTTGGAATCAGCCCGATTCACCGGCAAACGCACCCAAGGGGCTTGTTGAGAAAGTCCTCGTGGCAAGGGGGTTGGGGGGTTCACCGCAAGGA